>JAEZBO010000068.1 GCA_023427085.1 Pseudomonadota bacterium | reverse complement strand
ACGTGGCGGCGCGGCAGGCCTTCGAGCGACTGACGGCGCGGCTCGCCGCGGCAGGCGTCGAGCTGGTGTCGCGCTCGGATTCGGTGCTGGTCGAATTGCTCGAGCAGGCCATCGAAGAAGCCTCGTCGCTGTCGCTGCGGCTGATTTCGTGGGAGCAGCACTGGTCGCTGAAGAACCTGGTCGAACAGCATCCGGGCACGCTCGGACCCAGCCTGGTGCGGCAACTCGAGGGCG
Organism: Pseudomonadota bacterium; assembly: GCA_023427085.1. Lineage (GTDB taxonomy): Bacteria > Pseudomonadota > Gammaproteobacteria > Burkholderiales > Burkholderiaceae_B > Orrella. Next base: position 47,309 of record JAEZBO010000068.1, on the reverse strand, counting down.
GTGCCGGCATGAGCCTGGCGGCCTACCGCGAGTGCCTGGCGCTGCGCGAGCTGGCGCGCCAGCGCCTGGCCGCGCTGGCCGGTCAGGTCGATGCCTGCATCAGCCTGAGCGCGGCCGGCGCGGCGCCGGTGGCGGCCGACATCCGCGACTCGCGCTTCCCGACCGGTGACGTCGCCTTCGCCTGCGCCTCGTCGCTGCTGGGCGCGCCGGCGGTGACGGCGCCGCTGCTCGCGGTCGAGGGCCTGCCGCTGGGCGTGCAGGTGCTGGGCTTCACGCATCGCGATGCCGAGGTCACCGGCATCGCCCGCTGGCTGGCCAGTCTGGATTGAGGCCAAGGACCGGGGGCGGTGTGTACGCGGCCAAGGAAGGGGGCTGTGCCCCGATTCAGCCGCCCCCCATTATTTCACCAGCAGAAATAATGAAATGAATAGAGCGCCCATTCTCATCATGGGCATTGCGCTTCACACTGACGTCACGGATCGGGAATCAGCCCGGCCCATCAACGTCGAGGCGCCCCATCATGAAGCTCTATCACGTCACGCTGTCCGGCCACGCCCACCGTGCCCGCCTGCTGATCTCGCTGCTCGGCCTGTCGGCTGAGCTGGTCGAAGTCGACCTGGCCAACAAGCCGGCCGCCTTTCTCGAACTGAACCCCTTCGGCCAGGTACCGGTACTGGACGACGACGGTGTCGTGGTCGCCGATTCCAACGCCATCCTGGTCTACCTGGCCAAGAAGACCGGCCGCCAGGACTGGCTGCCCGAAGACGCCCAGGGCGCCGCGGCGGTGCAGCGCTGGCTGTCGGTCGCCGCCGGCGAACTGGCCTACGGCGCCGCGGCCGCCAGGCTGGTCACGGTGTTCGGCGCGCGCTTCGACGCCGATGAAGTCATCGCCCGCGCCCACGTCATGCTCAAGCGGCTCGAGGCCCATCTGGCCGGACGCGACTGGCTGGTCGGCCAGCATCCCACCATCGCCGACGTCGCGCTGTACAGCTACGTCGCGCGCGCCCCGGAAGGCAACGTCGACCTGTCGGGCTACCCCACCGTCCTGCGTTACCTGGCCCGCATCGAGGCGCTGCCCGGCTTCCTGCCGTTCGCGCAGACCCCGGCCGGCCTGAACGCCGCCGCCTGAACCCGCGCCGGGGCGCCGAACCGCCCAGGCCATCGGAGAGCACGATGAGCGATACGCTGAGCCCCCTGCCGACCTGGCACGAAGGCGAACTCTATCTCCAGGACACAGTCGGCGTGCGGGACAAGATGGCCGCGGTCGGGCAACGGGTCGTGCGCGACCATATGCCCGCGCAGCACCGCGACTTCTACGCGCAACTGCCGTTCATCGTGCTGGGCAGCGTCGACCCGCAAGGCGATGCCTGGGCCACGCTGCTCGAAGGCCGCCCGGGCTTCCTGCACGCGCCCACGCCGACGCGGCTGGACATCGACGCGCTGCCCTCCGCCGGCGATCCGGCCGCCGCCGGCATCGCGGCAGGCGCGCCGGTCGGCCTGCTCGGCATCGAGATGCACACGCGCCGGCGCAATCGCATGAATGGCGTCGTGGCCACGCACGCGGCGGGGTTGCAGGTCGAGGTCGACCAGAGCTTCGGCAACTGCCCGCGCTATATCCAGCTGCGCGATTTTTCCTTCGACCGGGATCCTGCCCGGCACCCCGTGAGCGCCGCGCACGAGCTGCCCGCGCTGGACGAGGCGGCCCGCACGCTGATCGAGCGGGCCGATGCCTTCTTCGTCGCCTCGTATGCCGACCGGGCGCAGCGCCGCCAGGTCGACGTCTCGCATCGCGGCGGCAAGGCCGGCTTCGTGCGCGTCGACGCCGAGGGCATGCTGACCATCCCCGACTTCGACGGCAACCTGTTCTTTTCGACGCTGGGCAACATCCACCTGAACGGCAAGGCCGGCCTGGTGTTCGTCGACTTCGACAGCGGCGAGTTGCTGCAGCTGAGCGGCGAAGCGCGGCTGGTGTTGGACTCACCCGACATCGCGGCCTTCCAGGGCGCCGAGCGGCTGTGGACGTTCGCGCCGCGCCGCATCGTGCGCCGCCCGTCGGCCTTGGCGCTGCGCTGGCGCATGCAGGCCGACGCCTGGTCGCCCAGCTCGCTGATGACCGGCGACTGGCGGCAGGCGGCCGAACGGCGCCGCGCCGCCGAGCTGGCGACCCAGTGGCGGCCATTCACGGTGACACGCGTCGTCGACGAAAGCGCGTCGATCCGCTCGTTCTACCTGCAGCCGGCCGATGGCGCCGGCCTGCTGGCCCACCAGGCCGGCCAGCACCTGCCGATCCGCGTGACGCCCGAGGGTTCGCCGCAAGCGATGATCCGCACCTACACGCTGTCGCTGGCGCCGTCGGACGGCCAGTACCGCATCAGTGTCAAGCGCGACGGCCGCGTCTCGACCCATCTGCACCAGCAGCTGCAGGTCGGCGCCACGCTGCAGGCACGCGCGCCGGCCGGCGACTTCACCATCGACGCCAAGGCGCGCCGCGGCGCCGTGCTGCTGGCGGGCGGCGTCGGCATCACGCCGATGCTGGCGATGCTGCGCCACGTCGTCCACGAAGGCCTGCGCACCCAGCGCATCCGCCCCACCACGCTGTTCTACGCGGCGCGCTCGCTGGACGAACGCGCGTTCGACGCCGAGCTGGCCGAGCTGGTGCGCGCCGCCGGCGGCGCGGTCAAGGTCGTGCGGGTGCTCGGCGATGCCGCTGGCGCCGACGCGCTGCGCGACTACGAGGCGCTGGGCCGCATCGACATGGCTTTGCTCGCGCGCCACCTGCCTTTCGGCGACTACGACTTCTACCTGTGCGGCCCGCCCGCGTTCACGCAGGCGCTCTACGACGGCCTGCGCGGCCTGGAGATCGCCGACCGAAAGATCCACGCCGAGGCCTTCGGTCCGGCCTCGCTGACGCGCCAGCCCGACACCGCCGCGGCGGCGCCCAGCCGCCCGCCGCCGTCGACCGACACGGTGCCGATCTTCTTTTCAAGTTCGGGCAAGGAGGCGCGCTGGACGCCCGAATCGGGCACGCTGCTGGCACTGGCGCAGGCCCGCGGACTGGAGCCCGAATTCAGTTGCCAGGCCGGTCATTGCGGCACCTGCAAGACCCGGCTGGTCAGCGGCGCGGTCACCTATCTGAAGGAACCGAGCGCGGCGGTCGCCGACGACGAAGTGCTGATCTGCTGTGCGGTGCCGGCGCAGCCGCGGGGCGACACGCCGGCCCGTCTGGAGTTGGCCTTGTGACGGCCCCTGCCGCCGCCAAATTCTGACTACTATCACGGAGTCTCGCCGGTGCACCCGCGCGAGCCCGGGCGCGCCGGCAACTGGTGCCATGGCGCCCGCAGGAGACGTCATGGATCGTTGGCAGGCAATGTCGGTGTTCGTCAAGGTTGCCGAGACCGCCAGCTTCGCGCGCGCCGCGCGCCAGCTGCACCTGAGCGCGCCGGCCGTCACCCGCGCCATCGCCGCGCTCGAGGCGCTGCTGGGCGCGCGGCTGTTCGTGCGCACCACCCGTTCGGTCCGGCTGACCGAGGCGGGATCGCGTTACCTCGAGGACTGCCGCCGCATCCTGGCCGACATCGGCGAAGCCGAGGCCGCCGCGGCCGGGGCCTATGCCACGCCGACCGGCACGCTGACGGTCACCGCGTCGCTGCTGTTCGGCCAGATGGTGGTGCTGCCGACGGTGACCGACTATCTCGACACCTACCCGACCATGCGCGCGCGCACGCTGTTCGTCGACCGGCCGGTCAACCTCGTCGAAGAAGGCATCGACGTCGCGGTGCGCATCGGCCACCTGCCCGACTCGGGTTTCACGGCGATCCAGGTCGGCGCCGTGCGCCAGGTGGTCTGCGGCGCGCCGGCGTATTTTGCGCGCCATGGCGTGCCGGCCACGCCGGCCGACCTCAGGTCGCATCGCATCGCCGCGCCCACCAGCGCCTGGGCCTCGCCCGAATGGCGCTTCGCGGGCGAACAGCGCGTCACCATCGACCCGGTGCTGCAATGCAATACCAACGACGCGGTGATCGCCGCAGCCGAAGCGGGCTGGGGCCTGACGCGGGTGCTGCACTACCAGATCGGGCCGGCGCTGCGGGCCGGCAGGCTGCGGATCGTGCTGGACGACTACGAAGAAGCGCCGCGCCCGATCCACGTGCTGTATCCCGAAGGCCGCCATGCGGCGGCCAAGGTCAAGGCCTACGTCGACCTGGCGGTCGCCCGGCTGCGGCAAGACACGCTGATCAATCCGGCCTGACGCCCGTCGGCAGGCGGCGGCCGGCGGGACCGGCCGGCGCGCGCGGCTAGACCGAGTGCCGGCCGTTCAGCGCCGCCAGCAACGCGTGCGGCTGTAGCGGCTTGCCCAGGTGCACATCGAAGCCGGCATGGGTGGCCTTCTCGCCGTCCTGCGGCCGCGTGAATGCCGTGTGCGCGACCGCGAACAGGTGCGGCAAGGCGCCCTGCGATTCCTGCTCGCGCAACGCCCGCATCAGATCGTAGCCATCGCGTCCCGGCAGGCCGACGTCGCTGACCAGCACGTCGGGCCAGCGCTGCGCCGCCAGCGCCAGCGCGCTGTCGTAGTCGGCCGCGTGGCGCACCCGCGCGCCGGCCTCGGACAGCACCACCGTCATGATCTCGCGCGCATCGGGATCGTCCTCGACCACCAGGATATCGAGGTCGCCCAGCTGATAATCGACGTTCGGGTCGTGGCCCGGTTCGGCGGCCGGCAGGCTGCGCTCGTCGGCCGGTTCGGCCGTCAGCACCACCCGCATGGTCGTACCCTGGCCCTCGCCGGCGCTATGCGCCGAGATCGAGCCGTCATGCAGTTCGGCCAGGTTCTTGGCGATCGACAGGCCCAGGCCCAGGCCGCCGTGCACGCGGCTGTCGGGCGACTCGCTCTGCGTGAAGCGTTCGAACAGATAGGGCAGGAAATCCGGCCGGATGCCGCGGCCAAAATCCTGCACCGACAGGTGCAGGTGGCGGCCGTCGCGCTGCAGTGCCACGATGATCCGGGTATCGCGGCCAGAAAACTTGATCGCGTTCGACAGCAGGTTCCAGACGATCTGCTGGAAGCGCGTGGCGTCCAGCCAGGCCGGCAGGTCCGCGGCGCCGGTCTGCAGCACGATCTCCAGGCCCTTGCCGCGCGCCGGCTCGGCCAGCGCCTCGATCGAATCGAGCACCAGCGCGGCCGGCAGCACCCACTCGCGATGCAGCCGCAGCTTGCCCGAGCCGATCCGCGAGACGTCCAGGATGTCCGAGATCAGCCGCGCCTGCGATTTGACGCCGCGGTCGATGGCCGCCAGGCCTTTCTCGAGCTGTTGCGGCGTGCGCTCACCCGACGTCAGCAAGTGGACCCAGCCGGCGATCGCGTTGAGCGGATTGCGCAGCTCGTGCGACAGCACCGCCACGAAGTCGTCCTTGGTGCGGCTCTGCCGTTCGGCGGCGACCCGCGCGGCCTGCTCGCGCTCGAGCACTTCCTGGCGGCGGTGTTCGAGTTCGAACTGCTCCGAGACGTCCAGCGCGATGCCGACCCGCAGCCCCGGCTCGATGGGGGCCGACATGGTCCATTCGAGCCGCACGGTCGACCCGTCGCCCTTGAGCAGCGGAAACTCGCCCTTCCAGGTCGTCGGCGTGGCGGCCGTGCGCACCGTGCCGTCGTCGACGAAGCCGGTCCATTCGCGCGGCGAGAACGCGCTGATCGGCTGGCCGATCAAGGCGACACGCTCGCGACCGAGCATGGCGATCATGGCCGGATTGACGTCGACGAAACGGCCGGCGTCGTCGACCAGCGCGATCCCGGTGGGCGCCTGGTCGTAGATGGTGCGAAAGCGGGCTTCGCTGGTGCGCAGGCGCTCTTCGGCCAGCCGCGCGCGGATCAGCGCCTGCAGCGTCGCGATCAGGATGGCGGGCTCGACCGGCCGCACCAGATACGAATCGGCGCCGGCCTCCAGCCCCGTGACCTTGTCCTCGTTCTGCACGAACTCGGCCGACAGGTGGACCACCGGCAAGGTGGTGGTGGCGCTCTGCTGGCGCAGTTGCCGGCACACCTCGAAGCCGTCGATGTCGGGCAGGTGCACGTCCAGCACCACCGCCGACACCGCGCCACGGGCCAGCGCCAGCGCTTCGCCGCCGGTGCCGGCCTCGGCGGTCTGGAATCCGGCCGCGCGGATCACCCGCGCGGTCGAATAACGCGTCGCGGGATTGTCGTCCACCACCAGGATGGTGTGGGCGGCGCGGTCGATCGTCGCGCTGATCAACGCCTGGGCGGCCATCAGACCTCCGGCAAGCCGGCCGGCTCGGGCATCTGTTCGGGCAGCGTCACCGAGAACACCGAGCCGCGGCCCAGTTCGCTGTCGACCTCGACGCGGCCGCCCAGCAACTGCGCGAGCTGCTTGCTCAGCGACAGCCCCAGGCCGGTGCCGCGCAGGCGCTTCTGCACCGGCGAGTCGACCTGCGAGTAATCGTCGAACACCGCCGCATGGTGCTCGGGCGCGATGCCGATGCCGGTATCGCTGACCGCAAAGCGCACCATGCCGTCCGGCTGGCGCACCACCGACACGCGCACTTCGCCCGACGGCGTGAACTTCAGCGCGTTCGAGATGAAGTTGCGCAGGATCTGCGACAGCTTGCGATCGTCGGTATAGATCTTGCCGACCGCCACCGGTTCTTCGAAGATCAGCGTGGTCGACGGATTGATCAGCACCGGCTTGAACATCCCGCGCAGCGCCGAGAACAGATCCATCATCTCGAACCAGGCCGGAAACACGTCGACGCGGCCGGCCTCGATCTTGGCCAGGTCCAGCAGGTCGTCGACCATCTCGCCCAGTTCGGCCGAGGTCGACTCGATGAAGCCCACCTGCTTTTCCTGCTCGGCTGTCAGCGGACCGTCGACACGATCGCTGAGCAGCTGCGTGATGCTGCGGATCGCGCTGATCGGCGTGCGGAACTCATGGCTCATATAGGCCAGGAAACGGCTCTTGAGTTCAGTCGCGCGCCGCAGCTGCTCGGCCTGCAGGTCGAGTTCGGCATACAGCGCGACCACGCCGCGATTGGTCTCCTCGAGCTCCTCGCGCAACGCGTCGATCTCCTGGCGGCTGGTGGTCAGCTCGTCCTGCAGCGCCGCCAGCGCTTCGGTGGGTTTGCCGGTGTCCATGGTCTAGTCCTTGCGGCGCAGCACGATTACCGCGACGTCATCGCGATGGCGGGTGTGGGCCCGCCACAATGCCGCCGCGACCAGTGTCGGGTCGCGTTGCAGCAGCGGGCGGATCAGTTCGGGTTTCCAGCGGGTTTCCAGGCCGTCGCTGTGCAGCAGCAGCAAGGCGTGCTCGGGCACCGCCGCGCTGGCCAGTTCGGGGCGCCGGATCTGCGCGCCGACCGTGCCATGTTGCGTGGCGATCGATTTGTCGAATACCCCCGACACGATGCGGCCGCTGATGTTGCCGGCGCCGGCGTACTGGACCGTCGCCGCGTCCAGGTCCCAGGCGGCGATGCAGACCGCCGCGCCGCGGGTGGTCTGCAGGGCGACATGGCAGCGCTGCAGCAGTTCGCGCGGATCGCCGGCGGGATGTTCGGCCAGCACCTGCACGGCTGCGCCAGAGGCATGGGCGGCCTCGGGACCATGGCCCAGTCCGTCGGCCAGCAGCACCAGCGCGCGGCCGTCGGCCACGCCAGTGGCCCAGCCATCGCCGCACTGCTGTTCCTTCGGGGCGGCCACGCAGACCGCGCCGACCTGCACCCTTGCCTGCGCCTGCGCGGCCGGCGCGGCCCGGCCATGGCGCACGCGCGCCACGCAGAGCGTGCCTTGCGGTACCGAACTGACCATGTCGAAGTCATTGGCCAGGCGCTTGACCGCGCCCAGTCCGGTGCCAGGCGTGCCGCCGCTGGATACGCCGTCCTGCATCGCGCGCGACAGGTCGCCGATGCCCGGCCCATCGTCGATCGCGATCACCTCGACGTCGGCACTGGCGGGGCGCGCCGCGATCAACAGCCGGCCGTGGCTGGCATGGCGCAACAGGTTAGTGCCAAGTTCGGTCACGACCAGCGCCAGGCGGCCGGCGTCGTCTTCGTCCCAATCCAGCGCGCGCGCCAACTCGGCCGCATGGCGGCGTGCTTCGCCGACGCGGCTGGCCTCGTCCAGCGGAAACACCGCATGGGTCCAGCCGGGGCTTACTTCCACTTTGTGATGCTCACACGCGTGCCCTGCCCGGGCGCGGACGCGATATCGAAGTCGTTGACCAGCCGCTTGCTGCCCGGCAGGCCCAGACCCATGCCGCTACCGCTGGTCCAGCCATCGGACATGGCCAGCGCCAGGTCGGCGATGCCCGGTCCCTGGTCCTCGAAATGCAGCAGCAGGCCGCGCTTGCCGAGCCGTTCGACATACTCCCAGCGCATCTGCCCGCCACCGCCGTGGATCAGCGTATTGCGCGACAGTTCGCTGGCCGCCGTCACCATCTTGGTCTGATCGACCAGCGACAGCTTGAGCTCCTGGCACAGATTGCGCACCATCTGCCGGCTGGCGACGATGTGCTGCTCGGATTGCAGCGGCAATGACCCGGTGGGTTCAAGAGGCAAGACCGCTCTCCCGCCGGGATTGTTCGAGCAGCGCGAAGCCGCGCTCGACGTTGAGCGCCGTGCGCACGCCCTCGAGCGACAGGCCGAGCTCGACCAGCGTGATCGCCACGGCCGGACGCATGCCGACCACCACGGTATCGGCCGACAGGATGCGGGCGATACCGGAAATATTGCTGAGCATGCGGCCAACAAAGGAATCGACGATCTCGACCGCCGAAATATCGATCAGCACGCCGCTGGCGCCGGTCTTGGAGATCTGCGCGGCCAGGTCGTCCTGCAGTTGCAGCGCGGTCTGGTCCTGCATGTCGACCTGGATGGTCACCAGCAGCGTGGCGCCCATGCGCAGGATGGGGATGCGGTCCATGATCAGCCTTCGCGCGCGATGCGCCAGCCGGTCTGACGCAGCGCCAGCGCCAGCGCGTCGGCCAGCGTGGCCTTGGTGGTGATGCCCTGCAGGTCGATGCCCAGGTGCACGATGGTCTGCGCGATCTGCGGCCGGATGCCGCTGATGATGCAGTCGGCACCCATCAGGCGGATCGCGCTGACGGTCTTGAGCAGATGCTGGGCCACCAGCGTATCGACGGTCGGCACGCCGGTGATGTCGATGATCGCCAGTCCCGAACCGGTGTCGACGATGCTCTGCAGCAAGGTTTCCATCACCAGTTGGGTGCGGCCGCTGTCGAGCACGCCGATCATCGGCACGGCCAGCACGCCTTCCCACAGCTTGACCACCGGCGTGGACAGTTCCAGCAATTCTTCCTGCTGGCGGCGGATCACGTCTTCGCGGACCGCCTGGTAGGTGTTGATGGTGTGCTGGGCCAGTTTGTCGACGGCGGTCGAAATCGCCCACAGTGCGGCCGACAGCGCCGCCGCGTCCGTGCCCAGGCGGCGCTGGGCCGACTCGAACAGCGGCTTCTTGAGCGCCAGCACGAACAGGCTGGTATCGCCGGCGCTCTGGCCCTGGGCGGCACGGCTGCCGGACAGGTCGGCCAGCACGTCGCGCACGCCGGCCCAGGCCGGCGCGTGGTCGAACTGCGCCAGCTCACCCCCTTGCTGGGCAGCCGCGCGCAATGCGTCGAGCAAGGCCTGGGCTTCACCCTGCGCGGCGCGCTGGTTGCCGGTATCGCCTTGCGGCAATGCGCTCAGCCAGGACGGGACGACATTGGCCTGCTCGTCGCGCAAAGCATCCAACAGCGCCTTGGAATCGCTCGTCATAGTTCTCTCGGTGGGTGTCAGGTCGAATGAAGTTTTATTATTGGCGGCGTAAGGTTCGCAGCAAGGCGAAATTTAACAGAACGGCACCTTGAAACCACGGGATTTTGGTGCTCACGATGCATTGCGTTGCAGGGCTGTAAGCGTCGGTGAGCGCAACGCCATAATCCGGCGCAGTTATCAAGGAATCAGGTATGTATAAGCTTTCGATCTGCCGCGGGCTGGTGACTGCCGCGGCGGGATTTTTCGTCGCTTGTGCCGCGGCGCAGAGCCGGGCTGCGGACGATCCGATCCAACAGGCCGCGCAGGCCGCCGAACGCACCTTGCAGGCGCGGGTCGGCTACGCCGTGGTCGACACCGGCAGCGGACGCAGCTGGCGCCAGCGCGCCGACGAGCGCTTTCCGATGGCCAGCACCGCCAAGGCGCTGGTCTGCGGCGCCTTGCTGGCGCGCGGCGAGGCTGCCATGACGCAACCGGTGCGGATCGAGCAGGCCGACATCCTGTCGTATGCGCCGGACACCCGCGACAAGGTGGGTCAGCAGGTCGCCGCCGCCGAGCTGTGCCGCATGACGTTGCACAGCAGCGACAACACCGCGGTCAACCTGGTGCTCGAGGTGCTGGGCGGGCCGCCGACGGTCACCCGCTACCTGCGCCAGATCGGCGATCCGGTCACCCGGCTGGACCGCGACGAGCCGACCATGAACGAAGGCACCCCCGGCGATCCGCGCGACACCACCACCCCCGACGCGATGGCGCGGACCTTGCAGGCGCTGGTGCTGGGCGATGCGCTGGATGCCGCCGGCAGCCGGCAATTGCGCGACTGGCTGCTGGGCAACCAGGTCGGCGGTCCCCTGCTGCGCGCCGGCGTGCCAGCCGATTGGCAGGTGGCCGACCGCACCGGCAACGGCGGCCACGGCACCCGCGGCATCGTCGCGGTCATGTGGCCGCCCGGGCAGGCGCCCGTCGTCGCGGCCATCTACATCACCGAGACCGGCGCCTCGCTCGAGGCACGCAACGCCGCCATCGCCGACATCGGCCGGGCCATCGCGGCCACGTTGGGCGCCAGGCCGGGCCGCTAGGCCAGGCCACCTGCCGCGCGACGTCCCCTGGCACGCATCCCGATGAAGCGTCTCCTGATTCACATCCTGTTCGGAACCCTCGCCGTGACCACCCTCACCCGTTGCGCGCAGTCCTCGCCGCCCCGTTATCCCGATACGCCCCACTATCAGGACGGCCGTTTCCAGAATGCCCAGCCGCGCCCGCCGCTGGGGTTCTGGAAAGGCGTCAAGCTGGCGTGGTCGTTCTTCGTTTCCGGCAAGCCGGCCGGCACCGTGCCGGATCGGCCGATCCCGGTCCAGCCCCTGACCCGCGCCGATCTCGAAGCCGCGCCCGACCGCAGCCTGTACCGGCTCGGGCACTCGACGCTGCTGCTGAAACTGCGCGGGCGCTATTGGCTCACCGATCCGGTGTTCTCGCAGCGCGCCTCGCCGGTGCAATGGGCCGGGCCGGCGCGCTTTCATGCGCCGCCGATCTCGATCGACGCGCTGCCGCCGATCGCCGGGGTGATCCTGTCGCACAACCATTACGATCACCTCGACTACGCCGCCGTGCGGCAACTGGCCGCCAAGACCGATCGGTTCATCGCCCCGCTGGGCGTGGGCGAACAATTGATCGCCTGGGGCATCGACGCCGGCAAGGTCGAACAGCTGGACTGGTGGCAATCGACCGAGCTGCACGGGCTGCGCCTGACCGCCACGCCAGCGCAGCACTTCTCGGGCCGCGGCCTGCGCGACAGCGACCGCAGCCTGTGGGCCTCGTGGGTGATCCAGGACGACGCGCTGCGGGTGTTCTTCAGCGGCGACAGCGGCTACTTCGACGGCTTCAAGGCGATCGGCGAAAAATTCGGCCCCTTCGACCTGACCTTGATGGAGACCGGCGCCTACGATCCGCGCTGGGCCTTCGTGCACATGCAGCCCGAAGAGACGCTGCAGGCGCATCGCGACCTGCGCGGCCGCTGGCTGCTGCCGATTCACAACGGCACTTTCGACCTGGCGGTACACACCTGGCAGGATCCGTTCGAGCGGATCGTCGCGCTGGCGGCGCAGCACGGCGTGACGGTCACCACGCCGATGATGGGCGAGCGGGTCGACATCGGCGCGCCGCAAGCCGGCACCGCGTGGTGGCGCTGAGGCCTGCCGGCCGGCGTCGAGCCATCGCAGCGTGCCGGCGCCACGGGCCAGGCGGATCGAGCCCTAGCCGCGCTCTTGCACAGGGGCGCTGGCGGTGGACGACTGGCGCGCCATCTCGATGAAAGCGCGCACGTAGTCGACGGCGATGTCGGCCTCGCGGGCCCCGAGGTAGATCTGCTTGTCGATGCCGCGCGGGCCCAGCCGTACCGGCACCACATCCATCCTGGCCGCGTATTCTTCGACCAGCCAGCGCGGCAGCGCCGCCACGCCGCGTCCGCTGGCGACCATCTGCAGCATGATGTCGGTGGTCTCGATGGCCTTGTGCCGTTTGGGCGCGACACCGGCCGGCAACAGAAACTGGTTGTAGATGTCCAGGCGCTCGATGTCGACCGGGTAGCTGATCAGCACCTCGTGGTTCAGCTGCTTGGGTTTCACGTACGGCGCCGAGGCCAGCGCATGGCCCTTGGCGACCACCAGCACCTGCTCGTAGTCGAACACGGGCTCGAACTTCAGTCCCGGCTTGAACAGCGGATCGGGCGTGACCAGCAGGTCGATCTCGTAGCCGAACAGCGCGCCGATGCCGCCGAACTGGAATTTCTGCTTGACGTCCACATCCACGTCGGGCCACGCGGCCAGATAGGGAGACACCACCTTGAGCAGCCACTGATAGCAGGGGTGGCATTCCATGCCGATGCGCAAGGCCCCGCGTTCGCCCTGCGCGAACTGGCCCAGCCGCTCTTCGGCCAGATCCAGCTGCGGCAGCACACGGTTCGCCACCGCCAGCAGATATTGGCCGGCCTGCGTCAGGCGCAGGCTGCGGCCTTCGCGCAGCCAGATGTCGGTGCCCAACTGCTGTTCGAGTTTCTTCATGCTGTGACTGAGGGCCGACTGGGTCACGCTCAGCACGCCGGCCGCGGCCGTCAAGGAACCTTGCCGTTCGACCTGCTGGACGATGCTCAGATGGATGCGCTCAAGCATTCAGATGATTTCCGCTCATGGATTATTGAAATAAAACCATTTTACTTCATCCTTGGCCTGCCCTTAGCATGCCTTCCTTGACTGGCGTCGCAGCCATGTGTTGGCAAAAGCGGCGCTGCCTGGAACCACAAAGATGAATCCGAAATGACGCGTCCCCTCCGTCTCGTCGCCGTCTCCGGCGGACTGCAACGGCCTTCCCGATCGGCCGCCCTCGCCCAGCACCTGATGGAGCTGATCGCCGCCGAGCTCCCCTGCGAACGGCACCTGATCGAATTGGGCCGGCTCGCACCGCAACTCGGCGGCGCGGTCTGGCGCTCGCAGCTGCCTGACGCGGTCGAACGACAACTTGCCGCCGTCGAGCAGGCGGATATCCTGGTGGTGGCCACCCCGGTCTTTCGCGGCACCTACACCGGCCTGTTCAAGCATTTCTTCGACTTCATCCATCAGGATGTGCTGATCGACACGCCCGTCCTGCTGGCCGCCAGCGGCGGCAGCGACCGACACGCGCTGATGATCGACCACCAGCTGCGACCGCTGTTCAGCTTCTTCCAGGCACGCACGCTGCCGCTCGGCGTCTACGCGACCGACAAGGATTTTGTCGACTATCGCCTGCACGACGATGCGCTGATCGAGCGCGCCCGGCTCGCGGTGCAGCGGGCCATGCCGCTGATTGGACTGGCTGCCGATGCTGGCGCGGAAGTCGTGGCGGCCTGAAGCAGGCGCCGCGAGTTCATCCCGATCACGAACCCAACAATTTTCGACGCTGATTCACGCTCTGTGCAGCTCCGCGGGGAGCCAGCATCCTCGCGGTTTGCGGCAGCAGACAAGCCCGCGTCAACGACCCGCGAATCCCAACCATCAATCAGCGCAGCCGACCACCATGAGCAACGAGTTCACATTCAGCATCAAGAGCATTCCCTTCGACGAAAACTACCACCCCTCGGACAACACCCGCGCGACCACCAACTTCGCCAACCTGGCCAGGGGCGCGAGCCGACGCGAGAATCTGCGCAACACCCTGAGGATGATCGACCGGCGCTTCAACAGCCTGGCGCATTGGGACAATCCCAGCGGCGACCGCTACGCCGTCGAGCTCGAGATCATCTCGGTCGACATGAATATAGACACCCAGGGCGGCCGCGATGTCTTCCCGCTGATCGAGATCCTGAAAACCGATATCGTCGACCGCCGCCACGACGCGCGTATCGAAGGCATCGTCGGCAACAACTTCTCTTCTTATGTGCGCGACTACGACTTCAGCATCGTGCTGCCCGCGCAGAACGACGGCAAATCGAGCTTCAGCGTGCCGGCCGATTTTGGCTGCCTGCACGGCAAGCTGTTCCGGCATTTCGTCAACTCGCCCGCCTACCAGGAGCGGTTCAGCAAACCACCGGTCATCAGCATCAGCGCCTCGAGCAGCAAGACCTACCACCGCACCGACAACCACCATCCGATATTGGGAATCGAATATCGACAGGAAGAACCGTCCTCGACCGACCAGTACTTCGAAAAGATGGGCCTGCAGGTCCGGTATTTCATGCCGCCTGGCAGCGCCGCGCCGTTGGCCTTTTACTTTCAGGGCGACCTGCTGGCGCATTACTCCAATCTCGAGCTGATCGGCCTGATCAGCACGATGGAAACGTTCCAGAAAATCTACCGACCCGAGATCTACAACGCCAACTCCGCGGCCGGCCAGCGCTACCGACCCAGCCTGAAGAACCAGGACTACTCGCTGACGCAGATCGTCTATGACCGGGAAGAACGCAGCCAGCTCGCCGTCAAGCAAGGCAAGTTCACCGAAGAGCACTTCATCAAGCCGCACCAGAAGATGCTCGAAAGCTGGGCTGCCAACTTCTCTCTCTAATCCGCCGACATCCACGGACCATCAATCATGACGAAACTATTGCCTACCTCGACCGCCGGCAGCCTGCCCAAACCTTCCTGGCTCGCCCAGCCCGAAAAACTATGGTCGCCGTGGAAATTGCACGACCAGGAACTGGCCGACGGCAAGCAGGACGCGCTGCGCCTGTCGCTGCACGAACAGCAGCACGCCGGCATCGACATCGTCAGCGATGGCGAGCAGACCCGCCAGCACTTTGTCACCACCTTCATCGAACACCTGGACGGCGTCGATTTCGAAAAGCGTGAAACCGTCAGGATCCGCGATCGCTACGACGCCAGCGTGCCGACCGTCGTCGGCGCCGTCAGCCGCCAGAAGCCGGTCTTCGTCGAGGATGCGAAGTTTCTGCGCCAGCAAACCGACCGCCCCATCAAGTGGGCGTTGCCCGGCCCGATGACCATGATCGACACGCTCCATGACGCCCACTACAAGAGCCGCGAAAAGCTGGCCTGGGAGTTCGCCAGGATTCTCAATCAGGAAGCCAGGGAACTGGAGGCCGCCGGCGTCGACATCATCCAGTTCGATGAACCGGCCTTCAACGTGTTCTTCGACGAGGTGAACGACTGGGGCATCGCCGCGCTGGAACGGGCGATCGAGGGGCTGCAATGCGAGACCGCCGTGCATATCTGCTACGGCTACGGCATCAAGGCCAACACCGATTGGAAGAAGACGCTGGGGTCCGAGTGGCGTCAATATGAAGAGTCGTTTCCCAAGCTGCAGCAATCCAATATCGACATCGTCTCGCTGGAATGCCAGAACTCGCACGTTCCGATCGACCTGATCGAACTCATCCGCGGCAAGAAAGTGATGGTCGGCGCGATCGACGTGGCGACCGAGGCCATCGAAACGCCGGAACAGGTCGCCGATACGCTGCGCAAGGCATTGAAATTCGTCGATGCCGACAAACTCTATCCGTCGACCAACTGCGGCATGGCGCCCCTGCCTCGCCGTGTCGCGACCGGCAAGCTGCATGCGCTGAGCGCCGGGGCGCAGATCGTCCGGAACGAACTGCTGGCCTGAGTTCGTCGCTGACCATGGGGGCGCGGCGACGCCGCGTCGCGCCCGCCGCGCCCGTACCAAGCTCGACAAGACCAGGCATCCGCGCGCAGGCCCCGGGCGGCGGATTGCTCCCGTCGATCGACGCTCAGAATTGCGTGCGCATGCCCAGGTAGACCGTGCGCCCAGGCGCCGGCATCAGGCTTTGCGCCAGCGGGTCCAGGTAATAGCGATCGGTCAGGTTGCGCACCGCCAGGCTCAGCTCGGTATGCTCGCGTACGCGGACGTTCATGAACAGGTCGACCAGCGTCACCGGCAGGTAAAGCCGCTGCGGCGTGGTCGGCCCGATCTGCCACGGCTTCTCGGTCCGCGCCGTCGGCCCGGACGTGTAAACCAGCCGTCCACCCACCGTCAGCGCCTCGTTGAACAGGCGCAAGCCGGCGGTCAGGTTCAGTGCCAGCTTCGGCGGATTCTGGGTATTGGTGTACGAACCCATGAAGCTGCCCGGCGTGCAGTCAGGCGTATCCTGGGTCGGCTGATACTGACCGGCGGTGGCGCGCAGCGTCGCCGCGAACGCCGCGTCGCAGGTGCGGGTATTCAGGTAGTAGGTCATCGACAGATCGGCGAATACCGGCCCGGCGTCGTAATACGACTGCAGCTCGAGGCCGCTGGTTTGGTAGCGGTCGGTATTGCTGAACCGCATCACGCCGTTCAGCCCGGGGCTGGGATCGAAATAACGGGTGATGTAGTGCTTGATGTCGTTGGCGAAATACGCCACCTTCAGGCCGGCCCGGTCGCGCTCGGTCAGCAAGCGCTGGCGCACGGTGCTGGCGCCGATCTCCCAGCTGCGCGAACGTTCGGGCACCAGCGCGCGGTCGGTCTCGATCGACAGGGTGCCGCGGCTGGTCTCGAACAGCGACGGCATGCGCAGGCCCACCGTATACGAGGCGTAGACCAGGGTATCGGGCAACGGCTCGATACTGATGCCGAACGACGGTGAAAAACCACTGTCACGATTGCGGATGTTGCTGGCGTAGCGGTAGCCGGTGACCATGCTGTGGACCCGCTCGTCCTCGACCCACGAGGTGGTCGCGCCGAATTCCTCGTAGCTGACGCCGTCGAAGGGATGCTGCAGATCTTTCGAGACGAAACCGTTGTTCAGGCGCGGATCGGTGGCGTCGGTGTACTCGCCGTTCGCATCCGGGTACCAGGCCATCAGGCCGAGCTGGCGCGGCTTGCCCACGGTGATCAGCCGCATGCGGCGATCCTCGCGTACGGCCGTGGCGCGCACGCTTCTGTCCTTGCTACGAAATTGCGTATACCGGCCGCCGGTCCACAACGTCAGCCGCTCGATCGGCTGAAAATCGAGCTTGCCGTTCAGGCTGAACTCGCGCCGGGTGGCGTCGCGCAGCACCACCTGGTCGGCGTTGATTTCATGCTGCGTCACCGTCACGCCATTTTGCGGACGGATGTCCTCGAACTGAAACGCGCCCCCCAGATCGAGCTTGAAATCGCCCAGACCGCTCGAGACACGCGCCGCGTTGTTCAGTTCGCCACCGATGCGGCGATTGGCCTGCCGGCTCCAGTTGCGATCGGTGAAGTAGGCCTGCGACGCCGGCGCCACCACGGCGGCCAGCAGGCTGGTCGACGCGTCGGTCAGCCACAGCCGGCTGCGCAGGTCGACCAGCGGATTGCCGGCAGGCCGGAAATCGTATCTTGTCGTGTAGGTGTCGACCCTGACCTCGCTCGGCGGATATTGATAGATGCCGGCCCGGCGCGAGCGGAAGATGTCCGAAGGCATGATCTCGCCGTTGCGGCCGTCGTAGCGGCGATAGCCGAGTTCCAGTTCGTGACCCTGCGCTGGGCGCAAGGTGGCCTTGAGCAGCAGCGATTCGTTGCGGTTCGATGAATTCAACACCTCTTCGCCGGGCTTGTAGATCCTGGCCACGGTCGATTGCTCGCTGCCGAAACGATCGAAGCTGCGGTAGCTGTCCCAGCCCTGCCTGCCGGCCACATAGTTGCCCTGGTTGCGCTGCGCATGCGCCAGCACCACGTCCAGCCGGTCGTCGGTATAGCCCAGCGCCAGGCTGCCGGACTTGGCTTGCGAGCCGAACAGGCTGCCCCGGCTGCGGCGCGGCTGGGCATACAGGTTGGCGCCGCTCAGCGGCCCGGCCACCCGCGCGTCTCGCGGCGGTACGGGCAGCCCGTTGTTCCAAAGATCGCCTTTGAGGCGCAAGCCGATGCGCCGGCCTTCGCGCACGATGTCGCCGACGCCCAGCGTCTGCATCTCGACCGTGCCGCCGATGGCGCCGGACTTCATGGTCGGCCCCTTGTGGATCGTGACCGCGCTGATCAGGTCCGGGTCGATGTAACTGCGCTGCTGCGTGCCCGCGTAGCCGCGATAGACGTCCATGGCCTGTTCGGAACCGTCGACGCGCACCGCCACGCGGCTTTGCCCCTGCACGCCGCGGATGTTGACGTCGAGCGCGCCGCCGTTGCGGCTGTCGCCGACCTGCACACCCGGCAGCCCCTTGAGCAGATCGGCCGGCGAGACGCCGCGGCCGTAGCGGTCCAGCTCGGCGCCGGACAGATGCACCGACGAACGCGGCGCCGTATAGACCTGCGTCTGCGCCAGCCCATCGGCGACCACCAGCGACGAGGGCAGCAGCACCGCCTCGCTGGGCGGACCCGACGCGGCCGCCAGCGCGTAGCTGCCATCGGCGCGCATCGACACCTGCAGCGACGTGCCGGCCAGCAGTTGCCGCAGCGCGCCGCCGACCGTATAGCGGCCCACCAGCGCCGGCGCGTCGAGGCCGCGCGTGAGCGCGGGGTCGAAAGACAGCAGCAGGCCGGCCTGGCTGGCGAAACGGGTGAGCGCGAGGCCCAGCGGCCCGGCCGGGACATCGTAGCTGCGCCGCGACGCATCGTCGCGCAGCGCTGGCAAGGGATCGCCCTTTTCGCCGGCGGCGGAGCGTGCCGGGCTGCCCAACCCTGCGGCGCACAGCGCGCAAGCGAGCGCCACGGGCAAGACATGAAGACGGCGCACGGCATGCGCGGCGGATGAACCACGACAAAGTCGATACATGGATTCCTGCCTCGTTGGGTCTGCGCCCCGCGGCATGCTGGGGCGTCCACAGCACTTGCCGCACGAGATCGGAAAAGGGGAATCGTTTTTGTGGTTTTTGCTGACAGGGCCGGCGCGACGAAGCGACGCCTCACGCAATATCCTCGAGAATCAGATGCCCGACCGCGGTATTGGACGCCGGCACATGGTAGAAACGATGCCGGACCCGTGGCAGCGTGGCGGCGCCGCCGACATCGGCCATCGCGCCGCGTGCGATCAGCCACATCACCAGCTCCATGCCTTCGGAGCCCGCTTCGCGCACGTAGTCGATCAACGGGACCGTCGCCAAGCCGGCCGGATTCTCGATCAGCAGATCCATGAAACGCTGATCCCATTGCTGATTGATCAGACCGGCGCGCGTGCCCTGCAACTGGTGACTCATGCCGCCGGTGCCCCAGATCTGCACGTTCAGGTCCTGGTCGAAACTTGCCACCGCACGGCGGATCGCGCGGCCCAGCTGCAGGCAGCGGCTGCCCGACGGCGACGGAAATTGCACCACGTTGACCGCCAGCGGGATCACCGGGCACGGCCACGCGCCGGTGCGCGCATCCTGCTCGCCGCACATCAGCGACAGCGGCACGGTCAGCCCATGGTCCACGTCCATGCGGTTCACGAGGGTCAGGTCGAAGTCCTGCTGGATCACCGACTGGGCGATGTGGCCGGCCAGCTCGGGATGGCCGAGCACCTTGGGCACCGGACGCGGGCCCCAGCCTTCGTCGGCCGGCTGGTACTCGGCGGCCGTGCCGATGGCGAAGGTCGGGATCAGATCGAGGCTGAAGGCCGTCGCGTGGTCGTTGTAGACCAGCACGATAGCGTCGGGCGGGTTGTCGCGCAGCCACTGGCGCGACGGCTCGAAGCCCTGGAACAGCGGCCGCCAATAGGGTTCCTGTGTCTTGCCCTGGTCGACCGCGGCGCCGATGGCGGGCACATGCGAGGTATAGACCGATGCGGTGATGCGCGCCATGTCAGTGGCCGTCCGACAAGGAGCGGCCCGCGTGGCCCTGCGGCGGTCGTGGCCGCTGGGCATCGCCGTGCTCGCCGACATAGCGGTTACCGTCGATCGAGCGGCCGCCGGCCAGCATCATCGCGCGGTAGTCTGCCTCGCTCATGCCGGTCATCGAGCCGACCTGCTGCTGCACGCTGGTGCCATCGGTGGCGCCAAGCTTGACCAGGAAATAGATGTTGCCGCCGGTGCGGATACACCAGTTCAAATCGCGCGCCAGTACGGCTCGTTTCTGCTCTTCGCTCATGGCCCATTCGTCCAGGTAGGCCCGCTCGTCGGCCTTGAATCGCGCGCGATTCTCGGCCTTCATCAGCGACATGCAGAACTGGTTGAGCCAATAGCCCTTGCGCGACTGCTCGGCATCGAACACGGTGGTGCCGGGCACGTCCAGATAGGGTTTTTCCAATGCCATGGTCTTCTCCTTGGGGCAGCCGGCGATCATGCGCCGGCCATTCGAATCGTTGTGCCGGTCATTCAATCGATATAACGCAGGCCGGCTTGCGCCAGCGGTTCGCGCATCGTGTAGAGGTCGAGCCCCAGTACGCCCGCGGCCAGCCTGGCGCGTTTTTCGTGTTCGGTGCTCTCGCGCAGGCGGGCCGCCGCCAGCGCCTGCGCGGCCCGCGCCGCCGGCACGCAGACCACGCCGTCGTCATCGGCCACGATCACGTCGCCGGGCGCCACCCCCATGCCGGCACAGACCAGCGGCACGTTGACCGAGCCCAGCGTGGCCTTGACCGTGCCGCGGGCGCTGACGGCCCGGCTCCAGACCGGGAAGTCCATCTGCCGCAGCGTGGCGACATCGCGCACGCCGGCGTCTATCACCAATGCCCGCGCGCCGCGCGCCTGAAAACTGGTCGCCAGCAGGTCACCGAAATAACCGTCGCTGCACGCCGACGTCACGGCCGCCACCACGATGTCGCCGGGCTGGATCTGCTCGGCCGCCACGTGCAGCATCCAGTTGTCGCCCGGCTGCAGCAGCACCGTCACCGCGGTGCCCGACACCTGCCGGCCCGACTGGATCGGTCGCAGGCCCGGATCGAGCAAGCCCACGCGGCCCATGGCCTCGTGCACGGTGGCCGAGCCCAGCGCCGCCAGGCCGTCGGCGGCGGCGCGGTCGGCGCGCTGGATGTTGCGGTACACCACACCAAGTTCGTACATGTCTTTTCTCCTGCTTAAGTCGGCACGGCGGGCCTAGCGGCTCATGCGCCGCAACGTGGCATCCAGGCGCGGAAACACCCGGCGCGCGTTGCCTTCGTAGACCTGTTGCCGCTCTTGCTCGGTCAACCTGGGCGTGGCGTCGATATAGCGGCGGGTGTCGTCGTAGTGGTGCCCGGTGCTCGGATCGATGCCGCGCACCGCGCCGATCATCTCGCTGGCGAACAGGATGTTCTGGACCGGGATCACGTCGGCCAGCAGGTCGATGCCGGGCTGGTGATAGACGCAGGTGTCAAAAAAGATATTGTTCAGCAGATGCTGCTGCAGCGGCGGCTTTTTCAGCTCTTGCGCCAATCCGCGAAAACGGCCCCAGTGATACGGCACCGCGCCGCCGCCATGTGGAATCAGAAAGCGCAGCGTCGGAAAGTCGGTGAACAGCTCGCTGTCCAGGCACTGCATGAAGGCCGTGGTATCCGCATTGAGATAATGCGCACCGGTGGTGTGGAAACAGGCGTTGCAGCTGGTCGATACGTGGATCATGGCCGGGATGTCGTACTCGACCATCTTTTCGTAGATCGGATACCAGTGACGATCGGACAGCGGTGGTGCCGTCCAGTGGCCGCCCGACGGATCGGGGTTCAGGTTGATGGCCACATTGCCATATTGCTCGACGCATTTGACCAGCTCGGGGATGCAGGTGCCGGGATCGACGCCGGGTGATTGCGGCAGCATCGCGGCCGGCACGAAATGCTCGGGAAACAACAGGCTGACGCGGTGGCATAGCTCGTTGCAAATCGCCGCCCAGGCGCTGGACGTCTCGAAACCGCCGACGTGATGCGCCATGAAGCTGGCGCGCGGGCTGAACACCGTCATGTCCACGCCGCGCTGCGTCATCAGCCTGAGCTGATTGTCTTCTATGGTTTCGCGAATCTCGTCATCGCTGATCTTCAGCGCGCTGGCGGCGGGCGCCCGGGCAGGATCCGTCAGGCCCGCCACCTGCAAGGCGCGCCAGGCGCCCAGCGCCGCGGGCGCGGTAGTGTAGTGGCCGTGTACGTCGATGATCATCGCTGGCGCTCCGGCGCCGGGCCCGTGGTGGCCGTCTGCATGGCTGTCTGGTCTCGAGGATTGAGTAGGCCAGCCATTGTGGACATCGCCGATAGCAGCCGCTACGGGAAGGCGGTGCTAGCAGCTATAGCGGAAAAGGTATGGACTAGTCCTAGGACTAATCCATATCGCCGGCCCACCGACAAGCGCCCTGCTCGCACGGCCACGCTGCGCCCGCATGGCGTCGGCTACCGGCCTACCCGGACACCATGGGTCCACATAAACAGGCTGCGGTTGGGGGAGCGACGAGCCATGTCACCAATCGGTTTGCGACGCTGACGATCCAGCCGCGCCACTGCGGCGTGCGATGGCCAGCTCGAGCCGCAGCACTGCGCACCAAGCCAGCAGTTGTTCGAAGCTCAGTTGATCGGGGTTCAGCTCGAGGTAGGAGACACGAGACTGGCTCAGGCCGATCCGTACGCCCAATTCGGCTTGGCTCAGCCCTTGAGCCTTGCGTGCCGCATGCAGCTCGGCGCCCAGTTGGTGGGCAGTGAGCAAGGGATAAGAGGGTTCTGGCATTGCGGCTACCCGACTTACAGCTAGACGAGGAATAACTGCAAAACGGGTATTTTTCCGTTTGCTGATATTCAGCAAGCGGATTAGCGTAGGCGTTGCTTGGTACTCTGGCTACTCCGCCCGCCCCACTCTGACCAGCCATGCCCGACACCCTCGACTCCCTCAGCCAACAAGTTCGTGAATTCGCCCAGGCGCGCGAGTGGGGGCAATTTCACTCACCCAAGAATCTGGCGTCGGCGCTGATCGTCGAGGCGGGAGAGTTGCTCGAGCACTTTCAATGGATGACCGAGGAGCAAAGTCGTCGGCTGGCGCCCGAGAAGCTCGAGGAGGTCGGCAGCGAGATCGCGGATGTGTTGCTGTATTTGATCCAGCTGAGCAATGTGCTGGGCATCGACCCGGTGAAGGCGGCGCAGGCGAAGATCGAGGTCAATGGAAGGAAGTATCCGGTCGAGCTGGCTAAGGGGCGCAATGCGAAGTATGACCGGGATCGGGTGGACGGGCCAGATCGTCTGAAATGATCTCGCTGCGCGAGGGCCACTTCGTTCAGATGAACGGGGCGCCTGGTCAGGCGGGCTCCCGGGCTAGGCGGGTAGCCAAGCCGAGCGGGACGCCAGTCGGCCTTACCAGGCCCTCACTCCCACTCTGTCATCAACGGGCCTCGTAATCCCATGTGATTAAAGGGTTTTTCTGATCGACACAAACCATACCGTCGCCATCTACCATCAAAATCACGCGCTTAATGCTGGCGCGGGTGATGGAGGTCTTTTGCGAGGCGTCGATTCTTTCCGGCTCATAGTCAATCGATTTGCATCTTAGCGCAGCGTAGCTTGCCTGAGACAACTGGGTTCAACCATCAAACGGCTACACCGCGATTTCTCGACGCATGCCTCGATGCAATTTGGCTGCCGTAGACTCCGGGACACCGGCTTGATCCGCATAGCGCATCCAGTCTTCGACACCCTGATGGATGTCGGCCACGATGTCTCGCGCCTTCTTCGGCTTCATGCCGCAGAAGGCGCCGAACGCAACCAGATCATCTATTTCGAAGTGATCGCGTTTGCCGTTGAGGCTCATCTGATGCTGGTGAGTCCAACTGCCTCCCGGGTTGTAGGCATAACTCACATCGAATGCTGGCGAGAGTCGCCACTCGCCGCGGCGGTTCATCAGGAACGCAATATTCTTGACGTGATCGTCCTGATTGCGGATCAGCACGTTCAACACCGCCCGCCTGAACTGCTGTTCGATGTCCAAGGCAGGTAGACTGAGACGGCGGATCGTCTCCACCGCTTGCTCATAGGAATAGGCGCCCGCCGCGTTGAAGTCGAAATGACGCATGGCTGCCAGAGATTGCATATGCAGCTTACGGCCTGCCGCATCACGGTCGAACCGGCGCGTCATGAAATGCGCGCGTCCACCTTCGCGATGGATCCGGCTCTGGCTCATGTCGATGCCGGCATCGACCGCCAACAGATAGAAGGCGTATTCGATCAGTCCGAAGCCTTGCGGGTCAGCCAGTTCCTTGTCGCGATTGTCGGCGATGCCGTCGAACTTCATTAGCCAGTAGGTGAAGCCCTCACCTGCCTTGACCTGGCCCGAGCGAAATTCCCCGGTCTTTTCGTTCCAGGCCAGCACCGCCTTGGCGCGTGCCCCGCCCGCCGAAGTCCCCACCCGCAGGATGTCTTCCAACGCCTCCCGGTCGTCCTCGCCATGCAACGCGCCGGCAAGCCGTTCGCGATGGCTGAGCACGTCATTGGCCAGCCGGGTGAGCGCATCGATCTCGACCTTGCGTGACCGTCGCGCCCCCGCCCCCAGAGACGGATGGAACTCCAACGCCCCCATGCCCCGCGTGCCGATGTAGCACAACCGTTCCACCGGGTTGAAGCTGCTGGCTGCCCTGCCCTGCGTCACCAGCCACGCATCGATCAAGGCATTGCCGAACTTGTCCGGCAATGAGTCGGCCAGCAAACCGGGCAAGCCTTTGAATGCCTCTCGCGGCAAGCCGGGGAATTCGTAAGGGTCGGACCCGAGCGGCATCGTCAACGGCGCCAGCTCGATCCGGCTTTGCGCAAAGTCGGGCATGTACTGGAACACCGCCAATTGGCGATCTTCCAACCAGCTCACTGCGCCAATCTCCTTGCCCCACAGGCGGACGGTGGCATTGGTCACGCGTCGTCCTCCTCACCCCATGCCCAGTCCGTGGCCTTGGCCGTCGTTGTGCTCTGTTCACGTGCACGGCGGCGTTCGCGATCGCCATGGCGAACACGTTCGACCGGCCGGACTTCCGGGTCTGGCAGGCATTCAAGCAATCGCCTTTCCAGCCCCAGTACGCTCAATACCCGCAGCAACGTCTCCAGCGAGGTGTTCTCACCCGCTTCCAGACGTTTGACGCTGCTGATGGAAGCCCCCGATTCGCGCGCCACATGCGCCTGGGTCAAGTTCCTGCTCAGGCGCAACTTGGCAACCCGCATCCCCAAGGAATGCAGACTGGCTGCCAATGTAGAAGGCGAATTCTCGTAAGATTCCATATATGGAACCATATCACGTATATGCGCCGATAGTAGCTCTCACAAGAGCTTTTTTAAGAAAAAACAATTTAGTTCCATATAAGAGCTATAAAATGTAGCAATCAAGAGCTATAGCCCATATATGAGCTTCAATTTCACTCCAGCAAGCGTGCCTCTCGCGGCGTCAGACAAGAGCCATACTGGCTGATCGACGATTAGCGCCGACGCCCGCGGGAACAGCCCTTCCCCGGCTCCACCGGGCAGTGACGCCCGGCCTTCATGCCCACAGCGTCCGGCGATGCACGGACAACGATCCAGCCAACTTCGCCACATTGCGCCAGACTTGCTTTGGCGGCTGGTGTGTGTGCGAGGCAGCCTCCTCCACAGCCATCACGATGACAGGCACTGGCGCCTCATCCAGCAAATGCGTCAAATGCGGAGCAAATGAAGCAGGCACTTCACCACTCGCCAGAACTTGCTCCAACGTCTCGGGCGCCAGTTCTTGCGCATAGCTGACACTGGCCGTTTTGGCGGCCATCCAGAGCCCGCGCTTCTTGCGCCGCGCTTGGGTATCCAGCTTCGGGCTGTCCAGGCCAAGAACCGCTATGACCTGCCCCACCCGATTGACGCCAAGATCGCTCAAGGTGCCGTTTTCGAGCCCGACCAGGGTTTGTCGAGATAGGCCGCTCAAGTGCGCTAACTGCGCTTGAGACAGGCCCAGCTCAGCGCGCCGAGTCCGCACGGCATGGCCAATGTCGATGAGGTTCATGGTAGGCGAAAACATAAAAGTGTCTGAAATTTTGTACACCTTACTGCTTCCTGCTTTTGCCTGCAAGGCGCTGATTCGCGAACCGTCCTACCCTATTCGTCTGTGGAAGAGTTCTTACTCGCCGAATGTCTGGCAACTAGCGCTAATATCGTCGCAGAACGTAACAGTCACGTAAAGCGCGTTACGGACGGTACAAAAGGGATTTCATGGACGAGACACAACCGCAAGGTTCGGCCGCCGCTGCCGAACTGAAGATTGACGCGACCCTGATCGCCAAATTGAACCTGGCGGACTTTCAGAATGCGGTCCCATTGGTCCGGGATTTATGGTTGATCAACGAGACCGACCAGACGCATGAGCAGGTCGAGTTAATCCTGACTTCCGATCCACCCTTCTTGAAGCCGCGCCGGTGGCGGATCGACACGCTGGCAGCGGGCTCCCGCTATCCGATCCGCGACCTGGATGTGAACCTGGACGGCGGATTGCTGGCTCGGCTGACCGAAGCCGAGACGGCCTCGGTCTCACTGGCACTGCGCAAAGTGGACGCGGATGCCTCCGCCTCTGCCCTCGTGCAACGCGATATTCACCTGGAACTGCTCCCCCGCAATCAATGGGGCGGTATCTCGCATCTGCCCGACCTCGTCGCCGCCTTCGTCCAGCCCAACGATCCGGCCGTGGATCGACTGCTCAAGCGAACCGCCGAGGTGCTTCGCCAGAACGATCGCAATCCTGCGCTGGACGGCTATGCCGGCGGTGCCAAGCGGGCCTGGGAACTGGCCTCGGCAATCTGGGGTGCAACGGCTGGCATGCAGCTGGACTATGCCCTGCCGCCCGCCAGCTTTGAACAGACGGGCCAGAAGGTGCGCAGTCCCAGCCAGATCGAAAGCTCGGGACTGGGAACGTGTTTTGACCTAGCCTTGCTGTTCTGCGCCACACTTGAGCAGGCAGGATTGAACCCCCTGCTGATCTTCACCGAGGGCCACGCCTTTGCCGGCGTCTGGCTGCAACCCGAAGAATTCTCCACCCCGGTCGTGGACGACGTGACCGCTCTGCGCAAGCGCCTCAGGCTCAAGGAACTGGTCCTGTTTGAGACTACCCTGATCACCCAACGGTCTACCGCTCCCTTCAGCTATGCCATTGAACGCGGCGCCCAACAGGTGGATGAATCCCAGGATGCGGGATTCCGATTGGCCGTAGACATCCGCCGGGCGCGACTGCAGCGCATTAAGCCCTTGGCCAGTGCGGAAGCGGCCGTTGCTACGGCGTCCGACAGCGAAGGGTCACCTTCCTCGCCCGCCGTGCCAAAGATCGAAGACGCGCCTGACCTACCAGACAGCGCGCCGGCCAATGCAGAAGATGTCAGCCAACTCGATCCCAAGGACCGCCTGCTTCGCTGGCAACGCAAGCTGCTGGACCTTTCGCTGCGCAACAATCTGCTCAACTTCAAGGGCGGCAAGAAGGCGCTCAAACTGGAAGCGCCGGACCCCGCGGCGTTGGAAGATATCCTGGCCAGCGGGCAGCCCCTGAAGCTGCGCCCGCGTCCGGACCTGATGGACGGCGCCGATCCTCGTGATCAGGCCATCTACGAGGCCCGCGAACGCGAGAACGTACGCCGCGCGCACGCGTTGGAAGCTCTGCAGAAACGTGAGGTTTTCGTCGGCATTCCCGAAGCCGAGCTCGACTCACGTCTGACCGAGCTGTTCCGCGGCGCCCGCACGACTTTGCAGGAAGGCGGTGCCAATACGCTGTATCTCGCGCTGGGCTTCCTGTCCTGGACGCGCGAAGACCGCGACGGTCAGCGCTACCGCGCTCCGTTGATCCTGGTGCCGGTCAGCCTGCAGCGCAAGAGCGCCCGCTCGGGTTTCACGCTCTGCCTGCATGACGACGAGCCCCGCTTCAATCCAACCTTGATCGAGATGTTGCGCCAGGATTTCGACCTGAGCCTGGGCGCGCTCGAAGGGGCACTGCCGCAAGACGATACCGGCCTGGATGTCGCTGCGGTCTGGAAAATCGTCGGCCACGCCATCAAGGACATCAAGGGCTGGGAAGTGACCGAGGATGCGGTGCTATCCATGTTCTCGTTCGCCAAGTACCTGATGTGGAAAGACTTGGCCGAGCACAGCGAACAGTTGCGCGAAAACCCGGTCGTGCGCCACCTGCTGGACACCCCGCGCGATGCCTATCCACCGGGCGCACCGTTCCCGCAAGCGCGTGAACTGGACCAGCACTTCGATCCCAAACAAGTATTCTGCCCCCTGCCGGCAGACTCCTCTCAGTTGTCGGCCGTGCTGGCTGCCTCGCAGGGCAAGGACTTCGTCCTGATCGGCCCACCCGGCACCGGCAAGAGCCAGACCATCGCCAACCTGATCGCCCAATCCCTGGCACAGGGCCGGCGCGTGCTCTTCGTGTCCGAGAAGATCGCAGCGCTGGACGTCGTCTACCGGCGCCTGCGTGAAATAGGCTTGGGCGAGTTCTGCCTGGAGCTGCACTCGAGCAAGGCCCGCAAACTCGACGTACTAGCACAGCTGCAATCGGCCTGGTCCAGCAGCGGCAAGGCCGATTCCGAGCAATGGAGAGCCGAAGCCGACAAACTCAAACGCTTGCGTGATGCGCTGAACATCTATGTGGAACGCCTTCACCAACGTCGCCGCAACGGCCTGAACCTGTTCGATGCTATCGGCACCGTCAGCGCGGGACACGACGTCCCGACACTCCCCTTGGCCTGGCCCTCGGCTGATGAACACGATCATGCTGGCATCGAACAGTTGCGCAGTGCCGTGGACCGCCTGGAAGTCATTGCACAAGCCATTGGCCATGCCGCGCTGGTTCGACATCCCCTTGCGCTGGTCGGCCAAGGAAATTGGTCACCCACTTGGCAGCAACAACTCATCGCCGCTGCGCGTGAGGTGCTTCCCGCCGCCCAGGCGACGGTCGAATCCGCCCAGGCATTTGTCCAGGTCATCGGCCTGCCATCGCCCACGTTGACGCCCGAAACCTGCGAAGCACTGCTGCTGCTCGCCCAACGCCTGCCATTAGCGGCGGGACATGATTGGCGCTTTGTCCTGCGGCCCGACGCACGCAGCCTGAGCCAACGCTTGCTGGAAGGCGCGGCATTGGTGCGCCGCCATGCGGAACTGAACATGCAGTTGTCCACGCCGTGGCCAACCTCTGTCATTACCGCCTGCGTCGACGGGCTGGCCCTGCTCACCGAACATCGGCAGACTCATGGCGAGCTTAGCGAGCCCTGGCCGGTACGCATCACCGTCCAGCTCAACCAGGCACTAGGCCTGCTGGCCCAGCTCAGCGAGCATCATGCTGCCCTGTCGGCTTCCTACGGCGAGACGATCGAACAGCTTGACGTCGCCCAGTTGCAGCAAATGTGGGAACAGGCCGAGCAGACGTTCTGGCCAAAGTCGTGGCTGGGTAAACGCAAGGTCACAGCTCAACTGTCCAGCGCCACTACAGGCGGCTCGCAGCCAGACGTCGCTAACGATCTGCAGCATTGGAATGCCATCCGCGTCTTGCGCCAGCAGATACAGGCCATCGATCCAGGCGCGGAATGTGCGGACGTCTGGACGGGACTGGACACAGAACAGGACAAGGTGCGCACGGCCCTACGCTGGCAAACCGCCCTGGCTGCCGTACGCGAAAGCCAAGCCTGGGAAGACGACGGCTTCGACGTCATCGCCAATGGCCAATGCGGAGCCACCCTGCAAGCCGATCTGCAACGGGCTCGGCGACTGCGCCAACTCGACCAGGACATTGCTACACAGGCATCGCTGGAAACAACGACCGACGGCCTATGGGCAGGCCATGCCACGCAAATCGACCGCCTGCGAGTCGCACTCGACTTTCTGAGCGACTGGCGCAACCATGCTCAGCAAGGTGCATTGGACACCCATATCTTGGTTGCAGAAGGCGCTTGCGGCCCCAAGCTGGCACGCGACCACCAGACGCTTCGCCAGCGAGCCGATACAGAACAGGCGCTGATCGCCCTGGACGACTTGCGAGAGTCCACCGCGGGCTTGTGGAAAGGTCTCGCCACCAATCTGGATGACCTCGAACAGGCCTGCCAACTGCGGGAGGATCTGGCTGCCGTGCTGGCCCGCCTGGCCACCACGCCTGAACAGATCTCTGCCTGCAAGGCACCGCTGCATGCGCTATTGGGTGATGCCAACGCACTGCTGGAGCCAGGTGGCCGCATCGCGCTGGCCGGCGCGCGATACGTGGAGAAATGGGAACAGCTGCTACCCCGACGCGAAGCACTAGCGACAACCGGACATTTTGCCGAGGCCGCCCAAACGCAGTGGCAGTCTTTGTCACTCGACGGGCTGATCGAGCAAAGTCAGTCCATTGTGCGCGCCGAACACGGTCTGCGCAGTTGGTGCGCATGGCGCCAAGCGCGCGACGAGGCGCTGGCACTCGGGCTGACCACGCTGGTCCAGGGAATCGAGCAAGGCCAGGTCGGCCCGGACCAAGCACGCCGAACTTTCGAGACCAACTACGCGCGCTGGTGGCTCAACGCCGTGGTCGATCATGAGCCGGTCATTCGCGGTTTCGTCAGCGCCGAGCACGAACAGCGGATCCGCGATTTCCGCGAGCTCGATGAGCGCTTCACCTCCCTGACCCGGGACTGGCTGCGTGCCCGCCTGTGCGCCGACCTGCCCTCGCAGGAAAACGTCAGCCGCAACTCCGAATGGGGGCTGCTGCGGCACGAGATGGGGAAGAAGCGCGCGCACCTACCCTTGCGCGAACTGATGGCCCAGATTCCGGAGGCGCTGACCAAGCTCACGCCCTGCCTGCTGATGAGCCCTCTGTCCATCGCCCAATACCTCCAGGCCGGGGCCAACGCATTCGACCTGGTGATCTTCGACGAAGCCTCGCAGATCCCGGTCTGGGATGCGATCGGTGCCATCGCCCGCGGCCGCCAGGTCGTCATGGTCGGCGACCCCAAACAGTTGCCGCCGACGTCCTTCTTCGACCGCGCCGAATCCGGCTTGGACGACGAAGACGTTGAGGCCGACCTAGAGAGCATCCTCGACGAGTGCATCGGCGCCAACCTGCCGACACGGAATCTGAACTGGCACTATCGCTCCCGCCATGAAAGCCTGATCGCCTTCTCCAACCATGCTTACTACAACGGCGGACTGGTCACCTTTCCTTCCCCCGTCACCAACGATCGCGCGGTCAGCTTGCAATTGGTGTCGGGTGCCTATCAGAAAGGAGGCACGCGGACCAACCCCGCAGAAGCCAAGGCGCTGGTCTCCGATGTCGTGGCGCGGCTGACGACCCCGGGTTTCCGAGAAAGCGGGCTCACGATTGGGGTGGTCACCTTCAATGCCGAGCAGCAGAAGCTGATCGAGGACCTGCTAGACGACGCACGACGCAAGGACCCACGTCTGGAACCCTACTTCGCCGAGGACGAGTTGGAGCCGCTGTTCGTCAAGAACCTGGAGAGCGTGCAGGGAGACGAGCGCGATCTCATCTATTTCTCCATCACTTACGGCCCGGACCCCGCAGGCCAACTGGCCATGAACTTCGGCCCGCTCAACCGCCAAGGCGGCGAGCGTCGACTCAACGTGGCCATTACCCGTGCACGTCACGAACTGCGCGTGTTCGCCAGCTTCCGAGCCGAGCAGATGGACCTAGCGCGCACCCAGGCCATCGGCGTGCGCGACCTCAAGCACTTCCTGGAATTCGCCGAACGCGGTGCCCGTGCGCTGGCGGAAGCCAACCGCGGCAGCCTGGGCGGCTTCGAGAGTCCATTTGAACAGGCGGTGGCCGCCGCCCTGATCCGGCGCGGCTGGCACGTCCAGCCGCAGATCGGTGCCTCTTCGTTCCGTGTCGACCTCGGCATCGTCGATCCCGACGCGCCTGGACGCTACCTGGCCGGCGTGGAATGCGATGGCGCCACCTACCATCGCAGTGCCACTGCGCGCGACCGCGACAAGCTGCGCGAGCAAGTCCTGCGCGGCCTGGGATGGGACATTGTTCGCGTCTGGTCCACCGACTGGTGGATCGATCCGGCCGGCACGCTTAACAGGCTGGATACCCGGTTGCAAGCCGTGCTCACAGCCCAGCGCGAGCGGCGCGCCAAAGAGGCTGAGGGCGAAGCCGAGGCCGAGCGCCTGGCGCAGGCGGCCATCGCGCAAGCCATGGCGTCAGTGACGAAGCACGACGACGCAACGGCGGCCCCTATCCATGGTGCGGACCCGATTGCACCGGAAGTCTCGGCGACAGCTCCATCGCAGCAAGTCGAGGAAGTCTTTGCTCGCCAGGTCTCCGCAGTAGCAGCCCATGCCGACGCCGAAGAAATAACGTCACCGGAAGCCTCGCTCTATCGGGTCACCGATCCTACCGAAGCTGTCGCCGGGGCCAATCCCGATAGATTCTTTGATGGTGACTACAACGACATCCTGTCGGCCATGATCGCCCACGTCGTCGATCACGAGGGGCCAATGCTCGACGCGCTGCTGGCCCGTCGCATCGCCCGTGCCCACGGCTGGCTGCGCACGGGCGGACGGATCCGCGAGCGTGTGTTCCAACTTGCTCGGGCCCGCTATCGGACGACGGAAGAAGAAGTGGGCACGTTCTACTGGCCCGAGCATCTCGATCCTGCGGCGAAACCTCCTTTCCGGATGCCTGCCGACGAGGACAGCGTGCGAGCCGTTGATGAGATCAGTATCGCGGAATTATCTTCGCTGGCTCGTACCGTCATCGCACAGGGCACTCAAGGCGAAGATATCTATCAAGCAATGGCGCGCAGGCTCGGGCTCCAACAGCTACGAGCAGCAAGCCGGGCACGTCTTGAAAATGTGGTGCGTTCTCTGCGTGCAGAGCCATGACCTGAGAGTTTGTCGACAGGACATGGCGGGAAGTATGCCTAAAAACACGCAACTTGGACGAAAAAGGGCGGCCATCACAACGACGCTTTCACTACGTCTGCTACGCCCCGCCAAGACGGTCGAGCAAACGGGTCGGCGGCAGCTTGGAATAGTCGGCCGGAAGCTGATCGAGTCCTTCGGAGCGCGACACGCGATCCACGTTGTAAAGCTCGGCCTGCTCGCTGGCCGCGCGCCGCTATGGTTGCAGCGACCACATCAGCGCGCCGAGCACGGCGACCGACAGGCCGCCGGCAAGGATGGCCAGCGTGGGCCGGTACAGCCGCGTGACCGAACGCGGCTAGGCGCGTTCGGTCAACGTCGGTTCCAGCAGATACGTCCGGCAGATGGTTTAGCGTCCCTGGGGTTCGAACATCCAGAGTGAACTAACCGGGAAACGCGTAAACCGTCCAATCACTCCCACTCAATCGTAGCCGGCGGCTTGCTACTAACGTCATAAACCACCCGATTGATCCCGCGCACCTCGTTAATAATCCGCCCCGACACCTTCGCCAGCAACGAATAAGGCAGCTGCGCCCAATCGGCCGTCATGAAGTCGCTGGTCTGCACCGCGCGCAGCGCCACCACGTAGTCGTAGGTACGGCCATCGCCCATCACGCCGACCGACTTGACCGGCAGGAACACCGCGAAGGCCTGCGAGGTCAGGTCGTACCAGGTCTGCTGGCTGACGGTGTCGACGGTGCTGCGCAGCTCTTCGATGAAGATCGCGTCGGCGCGGCGCAGCAGGTCGGCGTACTCGCGCTTGACCTCGCCGAGGATGCGAACGCCCAGGCCCGGGCCCGGGAAGGGATGGCGATAGACCATCGCGGGCGGCAGGCCCAGCGCGACGCCCAGCTTGCGCACTTCGTCCTTGAACAGTTCGCGCAGCGGCTCGAGCAGCTTGAGGTTGAGCGTGTCGGGCAGGCCGCCGACGTTGTGGTGCGACTTGATCGCGACGGCCTTGCCGGTCTTGCCGCCGGCCGATTCGATGACGTCCGGATAGATGGTGCCCTGCGCCAGCCAGCGCGCGTTCTTGAGCTTGCCGGCTTCGGACTGGAACACCTCGACGAACTCGCGGCCGATGATCTTGCGCTTGGCCTCGGGGTCGCTGACGCCTTCGAGCTTGCCCAGGAACTGTTCGCTGGCGTCGACGTGGATGATCTTGATGCCCATGGCGCCGGCGAAGGTGGCCATGACCTGCTCGCCTTCGTTCAGGCGCAGCAGGCCGTGATCGACGAACACGCAGGTGAGCTGGTCGCCGATGGCCTTGTGGATCAGCGCCGCGGCCACCGACGAGTCGACGCCGCCCGACAGGCCCAGGATGACCTCCTGGTCGCCGACCTGCTCGCGGATGCGGGCGACGGCCTCTTCGACGTAGTCGGGCATGTTCCAGTCGCCGGTGCAGCCGCAGATCTCGTGCACGAAGCGCGACAGCAGCGCCTGGCCTTGCAGCGAGTGGGTGACTTCGGGGTGGAATTGCACGCCGTAAAAGCGGCGCTCTTCGTCGGCCATGCCGGCGATCGGGCACGAGGGCGTCGAGGCCATCAGCTTGAAGCCCGGCGGCAGCGCGGTGACCTTGTCGCCGTGGCTCATCCAGACCTTGAGCATGCCGTGACCTTCGGCGGTGCGAAAGTCCTCGATGCCCTCGAGCAGCTTGGTGTGGCCGTGGGCGCGCACTTCGGCGTAGCCGAACTCGCGGTGGTCCGAGAAGCTGACCTGGCCGCCCAGCTGCTGCGCCATCGACTGCATGCCGTAGCAGATGCCGAGCACCGGGACGTCCAGTTCGAAGACGTTGCCCGGCACGCGCAGCGAATCTTCGGCGTAGGCCGAGGCGTGGCTGCCCGACAGGATGATGCCGCGGGCACCGGCGGCGACCTGTTCGGCGACGAATTCAGGGCTGACGTCGCCCGGATGGATTTCGCAATAGACGCCGGCTTCGCGCACGCGGCGTGCGATCAGTTGGGTGACTTGCGAACCGTAGTCGAGAATGAGGATGCGCTGGTGCATGAGAAAACTCTGTCGGGAGATATGAAAGCGCACCGGCGAATCGCTTCGGCCGGTGCGGTCTGCTATGGCTGAAGGACCACTCAGTCGGCGCGGTAGTTTGGCGCTTCCTTGGTGATCTGCACGTCGTGCACGTGCGACTCGCGTACGCCGGCCGAGGTTATCTCGACGAACTCCGAGCGCGTGCGCATCTCGTCGATGCTGGCGCAGCCGCAGTAGCCCATCGAGGCGCGCACGCCGCCGACCAGCTGGAAGATGATGGCGATGACGCTGCCCTTGTAGGGCACGCGGCCTTCGATGCCTTCGGGCACGAGCTTGTCGGCGTTGTTGGACGGATCCTGGAAGTAGCGATCGGCCGAACCGTCGGTCATGGCGCCCAGGCTGCCCATGCCGCGGTACGACTTGTACGAGCGGCCCTGGTACAGCACGACTTCGCCGGGCGCTTCTTCGGTACCGGCGAACATGCCGCCCATCATGACGGCCGAGGCGCCTGCCGACAGGGCCTTGGCGACGTCGCCCGAGTAACGCACGCCACCGTCGGCGATCAACGGCACACCGGTGCCTTCGAGGGCTTCGGCGACGTCCGAGATCGCGGTGATCTGCGGCACGCCGACGCCGGCGACGATACGGGTGGTGCAGATCGAGCCGGGGCCGATGCCGACCTTGACGCCGTCGGCGCCGGCTTCGACCAGCGCCAGCGCGGCAGCGGCGGTGGCGATGTTGCCGCCGATGACGTCGACCTTGGGATAGTTCTGCTTGACCCAGCGCACGCGCTCGATGACGCCCGACGAGTGGCCGTGGGCGGTATCGACGACGATGACGTCGACGCCGGCGGCGACCAGCTTGGCGACACGCTCTTCGGTGCCCTCGCCGACGCCAACCGCGGCGCCCACGCGCAGCTGGCCATGGGCGTCCTTGCAGGCGTTCGGGTGCTCGGTGTTCTTGACGATGTCCTTGACGGTGGCCAGGCCACGCAGCTCGAAGGCGTCGTTGATGATCAGCACGCGCTCGAGGCGGTGCTTGTGCATGAGTTCTTGCGCGTCGTCGAGCGTGCCGCTTTCGGCCATCGTGATCAGGCGATCACGCGGCGTCATCACGTCGCGCAGCGGCAGGTCGAGACGGGTCTCGAAGCGCAGGTCGCGGTTGGTGACGATGCCGGCCAGCTTGCCGTCCTGCACCACGGGCAGGCCCGAGATGCCGTGCTGACGCTGCAGCGCGATGGCGTCGCGCACCTTCATGTCGGGCGTGACGGTGACCGGGTCGATGACGATGCCGAACTCGTGGCGCTTGACGCGCGAGACTTCGGCGGCCTGCTGGTCGGCCGTGAGATTCTTGTGGATGATGCCGATGCCGCCCTCTTGCGCCATGGCGATGGCCAGGCGCGCCTCGGTCACGGTGTCCATGGCGGCGGACACGAGCGGGATATTCAGCGTGATGTTGCGGGTAATGCGGGTGACGAGCGACGTGTTGCGCGGCAGCACGTCAGAATACGCAGGCACCAACAACACATCGTCGAAGGTGAGCGCTTTTTTGATGAGACGCATGAGGGACTCCGGGCGCAAAGCAAGATTATACGCTTGCGCCGGATTCATGCTAGGGGAATCCCTTACGAGCCCGCTGAAGGCGGCTTGCAGCGGATGTCAGGCCGCTGTAGCCGGCCGGCACCGGCGTGGGGCCGCGAGCCCCGGTGCCAGGCGCCGGCACGTCCCGCACACTCGTGGCGGCGACTCCTGCCGCCGGGGGTGGCGGCATGGGGGGCCCAACCGGCTATTTAACGCGCGTTGACCGTCTTCAGATGCCCGGCCGCCTTCTGGTTCGAATTGCCCTCGGCCAGCGCGGTGAGCTTCTGGTCGGTGGACTTTTCCTCTTCCAGCGTGGCGCTCAGCAGCTTGACGGCGTCCTTCAGCCCCAGTTGCTTGGCCAGCGCGCACAGCGTGCCGTAGCTGGCGATCTCGTAGTGCTCGACCTTCTGCGCGCTGGCGATCAACGCCGCGTCGCGCACCGGGCCGGCCTCGACCGCGTCGATGACTTCCTTGCCTTCCTCGACCAACCCTTCCATGGCCGCGCACTTGACGCGCTTGAGCTTGAGGTTGGCGCTCTCGACCACCTGGTCGATACGTTCGATCTGGCCGTTGGTTTCGTCCAGATGGGTTTCGAAGGCCTGCTTCAAGCGGGGCTCTTCAGCGGCGCGGGCCATCTTCGGCAACGCCTTGGCCAGTTGTTTCTCGGCGCTGTAGACGTCCGAGAGTTCGTGGATGAATAGTTCGTCCAGGGTCTTGATGGTGCTCATGTTTGCGTTCTCCTGTGGATGTAACGGCATCACGAGGAGGTCGGCCTAGCGCCAACCGAAACCGTTGAAACCATGGTCTCGCGACGCCCACGCGCTGCCCAGTAAAAGTCCGTTTCCAGCGATATCACCGCATCTCCGCATCCACTGGCCGCCCTGCCAGCCGCGGGGCTGCTGGAACAACAATGTCTTCGAACTGAACGCTGGTTGCGTTATGCAAGATTCGTACATGGCCCACACAGTATTCGCGTCGATACCATGCGCGGGAGATCTTCCCCTACAGGAGCAGCCACGATGAAAGCCCTCTGCTGGCACGGCAAGAAGGACCTGCGCTACGACACCGTCCCCGACCCCACCATCGAACACCCGCGGGACGCGATCATCAAGATGAGTTCCTGCGCGATCTGCGGCTCGGACCTGCATCTGTTCGACGGCTTCATGCCGGGCATGGAGCACGGCGACATCATGGGCCACGAGTTCATGGGCGAAGTGGTCGAGACGGGCAGCAAGGATCACACGCTGAAGGTCGGCGACCGGGTGGTGATCCCGTTCACGATCACCTGCGGCGAATGCGACCAGTGCCGGCGCGGCAATTTTTCGGTCTGCGAACGCAGCAACCGCAACAAGGACAAGGCCGACAAGATGTTCGGCCACACCACCGCGGGCCTGTTCGGCTATACCCACCTGACCGGCGGCTATCCGGGCGGTCAGGCCGAGTACGTGCGGGTACCGTTCGCCGATACCACCCACGTCAAGGTGCCCGACAGCCTGAGCGACGAACAGGTGCTGTTCCTGGGCGACATCCTGCCGACCGGCTGGCAGGCGGCCGTGCAATGCGAGATCGAGCCGACCGATACGGTGGCGATCTGGGGCGCCGGGCCGGTCGGTCAGATGGCGGTGCGCAGCGCGCTGATCCTGGGTGCGCGCCAGGTGGTGGTGATCGACCGGGTGCCCGAGCGCCTGGCGATGGCCGCGCAGGCCGGCGCGATCGCCATCAATTTCGAGGACGAGAGCGTGCTCGAGCGCCTGAGCGAATTGACCGGCGGCAAGGGGCCGGAGAAATGCATCGACGCGGTCGGCATGGAATCCCACGCGACCCGCTCGATCGATTCGATCTACGACCGCGTCAAGCAGGCGGTGATGCTCGAGACCGACCGGCCGCACGTGCTGCGCGAGATGATCTATGTGTGCCGGCCGGCCGGCATCCTGTCGGTGCCCGGCGTGTACGGCGGCCTGATCGACAAGATCCCGTTCGGCGCGTCGATGAACAAGGGGCTGACGTGGCGCATGGGCCAGACCCATGTGCGGCGCTGGACCGACGACCTGCTGGCGCGCATCGAGTCCGGCCAGATCGATACCTCGTTCGTGGTGACGCATACCGCCGGCCTGCAGGACGGGCCGGGCCTGTACGAGACCTTCCGCGACAAGAAGGACGGCTGCATCAAGGTCGTGCTCAAGCCGGGCGCCTGAGCGGTCCGGCCGCAACCCTGGCGTGGCGCGGCCGTCGGCGCGACGGCCCGCTACCTGAACACGCGTGCGCTATCGGTCGCAGGCGGCCTTGGCCGTCCTAGCCATCGACGTCGGGCGAGGTCACCAGCATGCTCAGCAGCGCGATCGCGACACTGGCGTAGTTGCTGCGCGAGTTGTCGCTGACCGGCATCTTGCGGCCGCGCACCAGCCGCAATACCAGCCAGATCACGCATTGGGCCAGAAAGAACAGCAGCACCGGCCCGAGCGCCAGCCCGATGGCAACGCCCCAATTGCCGTGCGTCGCCTGCAGCATGATCGCCCTGCCCCGCACGATCACGATGGCGAGGGTCAGCAAGGACAATGAGATGATCAGGTGCATCGGGCGGCCTGCGAGTGGGGTGGGCGTCAGCGCGAAGTGTAGCGCCGCCGCCTCTGGACCCTCACTGCGCCTCGATGCCCGCCGCCTTGACGATCTGCGCGTACTTGCGCGCCTCGCTGGCCAGGAACTGCGCGCTCTGCGCCGGCGTCATCGGGGCGATCTCGTTGCCCTGCGCCGCCATCGCGGCGCGCACCTCGTCGCTGGCGAAAGCGCTGCGCGCGCCTTCGTAGAGCCGCTGGGCCGTCACGTCCGGCAATCCCCTGGGGCCGATCAGCGCGAACCAGCCGGTGACCTCGTAATCGGGCAGACCCTGCTCGCGCAGCGTCGGCAATTGCGGCAGCACCGCGTTGCGCCGCGCGCCGCACTCGCCCACCGCCACCAGCGCGCCGCTTTGCAGCTGCGGCAGCACCGACGGTAGCGACAGCACGCCGATGTCGACCTGGCCGCCGATGAGGTCGGTCATCATCGGCCCGACGCCGCGGTACGGGATGTGCCGCGCCGACAGGCCGGCCTGATGCAGGAACATCTCGACCGCCAGATGCAGGATGGTGCCGTTGCCCGAGGACGCGTGGTTGTAGTACCCCGGCCGGGCCTTGATCAGCGCGATGACCTCCGGCACGGTGCGCGCCGGCAGGCGCTTGGGATTGACCACCAGCAACAGCGGCGTCGAGCCGATCACCGAGATCGGCGTGATGTCGCGCAGCGGATCGAAGGGCACCGACTTGTAGACGCTGGGGAAGGTCGCATGGTTGTTCGACACCATGCCCAGTGTGTGGCCATCGGCCGGCTCGCGCACGATGGCCGAGGTGCCGACGATGCCGCCGGCGCCGGGCAGGTTCTCGATCACGACGTTCTGGCCCCACGCACGCGTGAGCGCGGCGCCGGCCGACCGGGTGATGGTGCCGACACCCGAGCCCACGCCCACCGGCAGGATCAGGCGGATCGGGCGGCCGCCCCCCGCGGCGGGCTGCGCCGCCTGTGCGGTTCGCCAAGCCCCTGGCGCCGCGCCCAGCAATGCGCCACAGGCCAGCATGGCCAGCAGGCGGCGGCGCGTACCGGGCACGTCGATCGATTCGTCTTGCATGCTCTTGTCTCCTTGCTAGTAAGGCCCTGCGGTCTGCGTGCCGCTCGGGTGCGTACTGCGATGCTGCCGGCACCAGCGCCACGCGCCGGGCGCCAAGGCAGCAGCGCGATCAGGTCACTGCGCCCGCCGAGCGCAAGGCCGCGATCTGCTCGGCCGTATAGCCGGCGCCGGCCAGCAGTTCATCGGTGTGTTCGCCGCGCATCGGCGGGTCCCGCCGCACGCCCAGCCGCTCGCCGTCCATCAGCAGCGGAAACAGCGCGGCGCCGGCCTGCTCGCCGGCCCGCTCGCCATCAGGCAGGCGCACCGGCGCCAGCCCGCCGGTGGCGCGCAGATGCGGATCGTCGTAGAGCTGCTCGGGTTTGACGATGGGCGCGAACGGCAGGCCACGCGCCTCGAAGATCGCCGACAACTCGCCGACCGTGTACGAGGCCAACCGCGCACGCAGCTCGGGCAGCAAGGTGGCGCGCGCCTGCACGCGCAGGTTGTTGTTGGCCAGATGCGCGGCCTGCTTCAGATCGTCCAGGCCAAACGCATCGCAGAACACCTGCCATTGCGCGTCGCTGACGGCCGCCAAAAAAATCTGGCCGTCCTTGACCGTGAAGACGTCGTAGACCGCCCAGGCCGAAATGCGCTCGGGCATCGGCGCGGCCGCCTGCCCGGTGATCGCGTACTGCAGCATGTGCTGGCCGACCAGGAAGACGTTGTTTTCGAACAGCGCGGCCTGCACCGCCTGGCCGCGCCCGGTGATGCCGCGCTGGATAAGCGCGCCCAGCGCGCCGATGGCGCCGAACATGCCGCCCATGATGTCGTTGACGCTCGAGCCGGCGCGCAGCGGGTCGCCCGGCCGGCCGGTCATGTAGGCCAGTCCGCCCATCATCTGCACCACTTCGTCCAGCGCGGTGCGATGCTCGTAGGGGCCGGGCAGGAAACCCTTGCAGCTGACGTAGATCAGCCGCGGATCTTGCGCCGACAACGATTCGTAGTCGAGCCCGTACTTGGCCATGGCGCCGGGCTTGAAGTTCTCGGCCACCACGTCGGCGCTGGCGCACAGCCGGCGCGCCGCCTCGGCGCCGTCCGGATGGCGCAGGTCGATGGCGATGCTTTTCTTGTTGCGGTTGAACAGCGGAAAAAACCCGGCGCCAGCGCCCAGCAGGTGGCGGGTGCGGTCGCCGTCGGCCGGTTCGACCTTGATGACTTCGGCGCCCAGGTCGGCCAGCACCATGCCGCAGGTAGGGCCCATGACCATGTGGGTGAACTCGACCACCCGCAGCCCTTGCAAGGGCAGGCGGCGGTCGGACGGCTGGGTGTGGGTGTCGGGCATCGGTGTGCTCAGGGTTCGGCCGGCATCAGGCGGGTTGGGCCTGCACGGACGCAGGCCAGGAAACATCGCGTGGCAGGCCGGCGCGCCACAGCGTGCCATGCAAGGCCTCGCCGTCCAGCCAGCCGGCCGCGCGCTGGCGCAGCGCCAGCAGCGCGGGCAGGTCGATGCCGGTCTGCCAGCCCATCGCCGCGAGCATGAAGGCCAGGTCTTCGCTGGCGACGTTGCCGCTGGCGCCCGGCGCATGCGGGCAGCCGCCGATGCCGGCCAGCGAGGCATCGAAACGGGTGAGGCCCTGCTGCAGCGCGGCGACGACGTTGGCCAGCGCCATTCCGCGGGTGTCGTGGAAGTGGCCGCAGCACAGCCGCTCGCCGGCGATCCGGTGCGCCGCCTCGAACAGCCGCGCAACCGCGGCCGGATCGGCATATCCGACCGTATCGGCCAGGCTGACGGCGTCGGCGCCGGCATCGAGCAGCGCCTGCATCAGCCGCAGCACCTCGGCCTGCGCCACCGGCCCTTGCAAGGTACAGCCGAAGGCCGTGCCGACGCCGCCCTCGATCAGCGTGCCGGCGCCCGCCGCATCGCGCGCGGCGCGCATCAACGCGACCTGGGCCACGACTTCGTCGGGTGTCTTGCGCAGATTGGCCAGGCTGTGCGCGTGGCTGGCCGACAGCGGCACCAGCATGCGGTGCGCGCCGCTGGCCAGCGCGTGTTCGGCCCCTTTCAGGTTGGGCACCAGCACCGACACGTGCAGGCCCGGCAGTTGCAGCGCGGCGGCGACCAGCTCGGCGGTGTCGGCCAGTTGCGGCAACAGCCGCGCCGGCACGAAGGAGCCGACCTCGATCTCGGTCAGGCCGGCCGCGTGCGCCTGGCGCAGCCACTGCAGCTTGACGTCGGTCGGCACGACGCGCGCCAGGCTCTGCAGGCCGTCGCGCAGGCCGACCTCGCGCACGGTGGCGCGGCCGGGGGCGGGGAAACAATCGGGCATGGCGTCTCCGTCTGGTTTTTTGCTTTGCCAGAGTGTAGATATTCCCCAGACGTCGAACGGCGTTATTTTGGAATCGATGATTTTCCGATTCGGAATATCATGAAGCCCATGCCCCGCCACACCCCCCTATCATGCACGATCCCGACCTGACCACACTGCGCCTGTTCGTCACCGTCTGCGAGACCCGCAGCATCAGCCGCGCGGCCGAGCAGTCGGCGATCGTCGGCTCGGCCATCAGCAAGCGGCTGGCGCAGCTCGAGGCCAATATGGGCGTGCCGCTGCTGGCGCGCCGGCGCCGCGGCGTCGAGCCCACCGCGGCCGGCCTGACGCTGCTCGAACATGCGCGCGCGAT
Source organism: Pseudomonadota bacterium (assembly GCA_023427085.1). Classification (GTDB taxonomy): domain Bacteria; phylum Pseudomonadota; class Gammaproteobacteria; order Burkholderiales; family Burkholderiaceae_B; genus Orrella. The sequence continues at coordinate 4,537 of JAEZBO010000068.1, read as the reverse complement.
GTTTGCGATCCGCGAGCGCATCGAACGCGACATGGCCGCCTATGCCAGCGGCGTGCGCGGCCAGGTGCGCATCCTGGCCACCGCCTCGGCGATGGCCGAATCGCTGGCGGCCGACATTGCCGATTTCCTGTCCGAGCCGGCGCATCGCGACATCCGCATCGACCTGGAAGAACGCCTGAGCCACGAGGTGGTCCGCGGCATCCGCGACGGCGTGGCCGCGATCGGCATCTGCTGGGACGCCGCCGATTTCCAGGGCCTGCAGACGCTGCCCTATCGTTGCGACCAGCTGGCGGTGGTCACGCATCCGGATCATCCGCTGGCCGCGCGCACGCGCATCGCCTTCGAGGACACGCTCGACTACGAGCACGTGTCGATGCCCTCGGCCAGCGCGGTGCTGACGCTGCTGCAACGCTCGGCCTCGCTGGCCGGGCGCACGCTGGCGCAGCGCGTGACGGTGTCGAACCTGGATTCGGCGTTCCGGGTCGTGATGGCCAACCTGGCGATCAGCGTGGTGCCGCGCGAAGTCGCGCAGACCTATGTGGCGGCGCACGGCCTGCGGGTGATCGACCTGAGCGACGACTGGGCGCGGCGCCGCTTCGCGCTGAGCGTGCGGGACATCGACCGGCTGACGCCGGCCGCGCGGCTGGTGCTGGACCACCTGAGGCGGGTGGCGGCGCGCCAGCCCGACTGAACGCAAAAACACGGCCGCGTCGCGAGGCGGCGTGGTCCGGTACGAAAAAAAGGCCGGGTCACCCCGGCCTTTCGATGCAGCTGGCTTACTTCAGCCAGGCCCGCGCGTTACGGAACATCCGCATCCACGGCGAGAACTGGCCGCCGCTGTCGGCCTCGCCCCAGCGTGCGGGCGACCACGACATCATGACGTTGCGCGTGACGCGCTCGGGGTGCGGCATCATGACCGTGAAGCGGCCGTCGGCGGTGGTGGCCGCCGTCAGGCCGCCCGGGCTGCCGTTGGGATTGAACGGATAGGCCTCGGTGGCCGCGCCGCGGTTGTCGATGTAGTGCGCCGCCGCCAGCACTTGCGCGGCATCGCCCTGCTGCGAGAAGTCGGCATAGCCTTCGCCGTGCGCGACCGCCACCGGGATGCGCGCGCCGTGCATGCCGTCCAGGAACAGCGACGGCGACTGCGCGATCTCGAGCATCGACAGGCGCGCCTCGTACTTGGCCGACTGGTTGTGCGTGAAACGCGGCCAGTGCTCGGCGCCCGGGATCATCGGCGCCAGCGCGGCCATCATCTGGCAGCCATTGCAGACACCCAGCGCAAAGGTGTCGCGGCGCGCGAAGTAGCCGGCGAACTGCTCGGCCAGCCGGTCGTTGAAACGGATCGTGCGGGCCCAGCCCTCGCCGGCGCCCAGCACGTCGCCGTAGCTGAAACCGCCCACGGCCACCAGGCCCTGCACGTCGGCCAGGTCGACACGGCCCGACAGCAAGTCGGTCATGTGCACGTCCCAGGCTTCGAAGCCGGCGGTGTCGAAGGCCCAGGCCATCTCGACCTGGCTGTTGCAGCCCTGCTCGCGCAGGATGGCGATACGCGGCCGCACGCCGGTGGCGATGTAGGGCGCGGCGACGTCTTCCTGCGGATCGAAGGCGACGCGCGGCGAGAAGCCCGGATCGTCACGATCGGCCCAGACGTCGAACTCGGCCTGGGCGCAGTCGGGATTGTCGCGCGCGGCCATGATGCCGTGGCTGACCTGGCTCCAGATGGCTCCCAGCTCGGTGCGCGGCTTGCCCCAGATCTTCTGACCGTCGCGGTAGAACTCGACCTCGTCGCGGTCGTTCAGGCCGCCGATGACGTGCGAGTGGGCCGACAGGCCGGCGCCGCGCAGCACCTGCATGACGGCGTCGCGTTCGGCCGCCGGCACCTGGATCACCGCACCCGCTTCTTCGGCGAACAGCGCGCGCAGCGTGGCTTCGGCGCGTTGCACCGCGACCTGCTCGGGACGGATCTTGAAGTCACCCCAGTCGGCGCTTTGTGCGTCGAAGGTCAGCATGTCGAGATTGATCGACACGCCGCTGTGGCCGGCGAAGGCCATCTCGCAGACGGTGGCGTAGAGGCCGCCGTCGGAACGGTCGTGGTAGGCCAGGATCACGCCCTGCTCGGCCAGCGCGCGGATGGTGACGAAGAAGGCGCGCAGCTCGTCGGGCGCGTCGATATCCGGCACGCTTTCGCCGACCTGGTTGAAGGCCTGCGCCAGGATCGAGCCACCCAGGCGATGGCGGCCGCGGCCCAGGTCGATCAGGATCAGCGCGGTGTCGCCCTGGTCGGTGCGCAGTTGCGGTGTCAGGCTGGCGCGCACGTCGGTGACCGGCGCGAAGGCGGTGATGATCAGCGAGACCGGCGAGACGACCTGGCGCGGCTCGTCCTGCTGCGTCCACGAGGTGCGCATCGACAGCGAATCCTTGCCGACCGGGATCGACAGGCCGACCTGCTGGCACAGCTGGCTGACCGCCGACACGGTGTCGTACAGCGCGGCGTCCTGGCCCTTGACGCCGCAGGCGGCCATCCAGTTGGCCGACAGCTTGATGTCCTCGATACGGGCGACGTCGGCGGCGACCAGGTTGGTCATCGCCTCGGCCACCGCCATGCGGCCCGAGGCCGGCGCGTCGAGCATGGCGATCGGCGTGCGTTCGCCCATGGCCATGGCTTCGCCACGAAAGCCCTCGTAGTCGGCCAGCGTGACGGCGCAGTCGGCCACCGGCACCTGCCACGGGCCGACCATCTGGTCACGGCTGGACAGGCCACCGACGGTACGGTCGCCGATGGTGATCAGGAAGGTCTTGTTGGCCACGGTCGGATGGCGCAGCACGCGGCGCGCGGCCTCGTCCAGCTCGATCACGGTCAGGTCCAGCGCCTGCGAGACGCCGGCCTCGCGGCTGACGTCGCGCGTCATGCGCGGCGCCTTGCCGAGGATCACGCTCATCGGCACGTCGACCGGATGGCCGGGCGCGCCGCCATCGGCGCCCGGCAGCTGCGCCGGCGGCGTGGCGGCCAGCCGCGCGAGCTCGGCATCGACGCCGGCGAACAACTGGGCATCGGCGCCGGTGACGCCGTTGGCCACGCGCAACTGGCGCTGCTCGGTGGCGATGCCGACCACCGCATACGGGCAGCGCTCGCGCGCGGCCAGCGCGTGGAAGCCGGCCAGGTCCTGTTCGAGGATGGCCAGCACGTAGCGCTCTTGCGACTCGTTGCTCCAGATCTCGGCCGGCGACAGGCCCGATTCTTCGAGCGGCACGCGCTTGAGATCGAACACCGCGCCGCGCTCGGCGTCGTTGACCAGTTCGGGGAAGGCATTGGACAGGCCGCCGGCGCCGACGTCGTGGATTGCCAGGATCGGGTTGTCCTCACCCAGCTGCCAGCAGCGGTCGATGACCTCTTGCGCGCGGCGCTCGATCTCGGGGTTGCCGCGCTGCACCGAGTCGAAGTCGAGCTCGGCGCTGTTGCTGCCCACGCCCATGCTCGACGCGGCGCTGCCGCCCATGCCGATGCGCAGCCCCGGGCCGCCCAGCTGGATCAGCAGCGCGCCCGGCGGAATCCGTTGTTTGTGCGTCAGGCCGCCGTCGATGCTGCCCAGGCCGCCGGCGATCATGATGGGCTTGTGGTAACCCCAGCGCGTGCCGCCAGCGCTCTGTTCGAAGGTGCGGAAATAACCCAGCAGGTTGGGCCGGCCGAATTCGTTGTTGAAGGCCGCGCCACCCAGCGGGCCGTCGATCATGATCGACAGCGGCGAGGCGATGCGGTCGGGCAGGCCGTGATGGTCGGCCTCCCAGGGCTGCTCGTCGCCCGGCAGGCGCAGGTGCGAGACCGTGAAGCCGGTCAGGCCGGCCTTGGGCTTGGAGCCGCGGCCGGTTGCGCCCTCGTCGCGGATTTCGCCGCCGGCGCCAGTCGAGGCGCCCGGGAACGGCGCGATCGCGGTCGGGTGGTTGTGCGTCTCGACCTTCATCAGCGTGTGCACGGTGGTTTCGCGGCGGCTGTAGGCCGGCGCGCTGCCATCGGCCGGCGCCGGCGCGTAGAAGCGCTGGGCGGTGCCGCCTTCCATGATGGCCGAGTTGTCGGAGTAAGCCACCACGGTGCCGGCCGGCTGGGCCGCGTGGGTCTGGCGGATCATGCCGAACAACGTGTGGGGCTGCGCGGCGCCGTCGATGACCCACTGCGCGTTGAAGATCTTGTGGCGGCAGTGCTCGCTGTTGGCCTGCGCGAACATCATCAGTTCCACGTCGGTCGGGTTGCGGCCCAGCCCTCGGAAGGCGTCGAGCAGGTAGTCGATCTCGTCGTCGGCCAGCGCCAGGCCGAACTGCTGGTTGGCCCGCTCCAGGGCGGCGCGGCCGCCGGCGAGCACGTCCACCTCTTCCATCGGCGCGGCGTCGAGTTCGCTGAACAGGTGCTGCGCGCCGGCGCGGTCGGGCATCACGCTCTCGGTCATGCGGTCGTGCAGCAGCGCGGCGATAGATTCGCGTTGCGCAGCAGACAGCTCAACTTTGCCGCCCAGCATCCCGGACTTGAGCGCGACGCGGAACTCGA
>JAEZBO010000100.1 GCA_023427085.1 Pseudomonadota bacterium | reverse complement strand
CGTCAGACCGGCGTGGCGGCCGGGGGCCGGCCGGCGCACCGGCAGCCCGCGGGCCGGCGGGACGGGGTCAGTCCAGCCGCACGTCGGCGCGCTTGACCACCTCGGCCCAGCGGGCGCGCTCGGTGTTGAAGAACTTCATCATCTCGTCAGGCTTTTGCGTGACGATCTCGGCGCCCTGCTCGCTCAGCTGCTTGGCGATCTCGGGACGGCGGATGATCTCGGCCAGCTGGCCGGCCAGGCGATCGGCGGTTTCCTTGGGCATCGAGGCCGGCGCCATGACGCCCTGCCAGGTGCCGGATTCGAAGCCGGGCACGCCCTGCTCGGAGATCGTCGGGATGTCCTTGACCGCGTCCATGCGCTCGCGCTTGGAGATCGCGATGGCGCGCAGCTTGCCGTTGCGGATGTGCGGCAGCGTGGCCAGCAGGCCGTTCAGGATCGCGTGGACCTGACCGCCGACCGCGTCGGTCAGCGCCTGCGCGCCGCCCTTGTACGGCACGTATTCCCACTTGGCGCCGGTGGCTTCCTGCACCGCCACGGCGGCCAGGTGCGGCGCGCTGCCGACAGCCGGCACGGCCAGGTTGACGGTCTGCTTCTTGGACAGCTCGATCAGCTCGCCCAGCGTGTTGGCCTGCGTGCTCGGATGCACCGCCAGCACGTGCGGCGAGTAGGCCAGCATCGACACGGCGCCCAGGTCCTTGGACGGATCGAAGGTCAGCTTGGTGTAGACCGACGGGCTGATCGCCAGCGCGCCGACGTCGCACAGCAGCAGCGTGTGGCCTTCCTTGGCCGACTGCGACACCAGGGCGGCGCCCAGGTTGCCGTTGGCGCCGGGCTTGTTCTCGACCACGACGGTCTGGCCGATGGCGGCGCTCAGGTGTTGCGAGACCAGCCGCGCGATGATGTCCGACGAGCCGCCGGGCGGGTAAGGCACCACGATCGTGACCGGGCGGGTCGGCCATTTTTCCTGGGCGGCCCAGGCGGGGGTCCATTGGGCCAGGCCGAGGGCGGCCGCGCCGCCGAGGAACTGTCTGCGGTTCAAGGTCATGCTGTCTCCTAGGGGTATTGGAATGTCGTTGTTGTGTGGCAGCCGGTCAGGTCACCGGCCCGGGGTTGAACAGAACCAGCGCGTTGTGCAGCTTGAGTTTCTCGGCACAGGTCTGCTGGCGGCCGCTGGCGACCTCGAGCATCAGCCGGAACAGCTCCCAGCCCACGTCCTCGATGCTGGCCTCGCCGGACGCGATGCGGCCGGCGTCGACGTCCATCAGGTCATGCCAGCGGCGCGCCAGGTTCGAGCGCGTCGCCACCTTGACCACCGGCACCTGCGCCAGCCCGTAGGGCGTGCCGCGGCCGGTCGTGAACACATGCAGCGTCATGCCGGCCGCCAGCTGCAGCGTGCCGCAGATGAAATCGCTGGCCGGCGTGGCCGCGAAGATCAGGCCCTTCTGCGTCAGCTTGTCGCCGGGCGACAGCACGCCGCTGATCGGCGCCGAGCCCGACTTGACGATCGAGCCCATGGCCTTCTCGGCGATGTTCGACAGCCCGCCCTTCTTGTTGCCGGGCGTGGTGTTGGCGCTGCGATCGGCATGGCCGCGCTGCAGGTACTCGTCGTACCAGGCCATCTCGCGCACCAGATCCTGCGCGACCTGCGGCGTCGCGGCGCGCGCGGTCAGCTGGTCGATGCCGTCGCGTACCTCGGTGTTCTCCGAGAACATCACGGTGGCGCCGGCCCGCACCAGCAGGTCGACCGCGAAGCCGACCGCCGGATTGGCGGTCACGCCCGAGAACGCGTCGCTGCCGCCGCACTGCACGCCCACCACCAGGTCGGCGGCCGGACAGGTCTGGCGCCGGCGCGCGTTGAGTTTCTGCAGATGCCGCTCGGCGCTGCGCATGATCGCGTCGATCATCGACTGGAAGCCGATGTTTTCCTCGTCCTGCAGCACGATGGTCTCGACGCCGGTTTCGCCGCCGGCCATGCCCTGGCCGGCCTTGATCGGGATCGCGCCGGGCGCCAGCAGGCGCTCGGGCTGCAGTTTTTCGCAGCCCAGGCTGACCACCATCGTGGTGCCGCCAAAATTGGGATTGCGGGCGATGTTGTGCAGCGTGCGGATCGGGATCGCCGCGCCCGGCGCGTCGATCGCCACGCCGCAACCGTAGGTGTGCTCGATGCCGATCACGTCGTCGACGTTGGGGTACGACGGCAGCAGCTCCTTGCGGATGCGCGCCACCGCATGTTCGACCACGCCCTGCACGCATTGCACGGTGGTCGAGATCGCCAGGATGTTGCGCGTGCCGACCGAGCCGTCGTCGTTGCGGAAACCTTCGAAGGTATAGCCCTCTAGCGGCGCCAGCGCGACCGCGCCGCGCGTGGCCATCGGCAGGTTCTCGAGCGTGCGCGCGGCCGGCATCGTGGTGACGCGCTCGTTGATCCAGCTGCCCTGCGGCAGGTCGTGGGCGGCGTAGCCCACCACGACGTTGTAGCGCAGCACCGGCTCGCCCTGGGCCAGCGCGCGCAGCGCGACCTTGTGGCCTTGCGGCACGGCGTCCACCAGCACCAGGCCGTCGGGCGTCACGGTGCCGGCCGGCAGGCCGCCTTCGTTGCCGACAATGGCCACGTTGTCTTCGGGGTGGACCTTGATCAGGATGGGTTTTTCTACGACGACTGACTGCATGAACCGTGTCCTTGCGGGGCCCGCCAGCGGCGAGCCGATAAGCGATATGTCATCATACAACCTATCGAAAAGATTGCCAGACGGAAACTTATCGACTCGGGTTTATCCTAGTAAATCAGCAGGATGAACCGGGCTCGAGGCAGCGTGACGGGGTGGTTTATGTTGTATGACAACATCGTCGTGAGATGTCCCGCGTCATTCCTGCCGAGGCTGCCCCGCGCGCGCCCGGCAACGCGGCCTATGATGGGCGGCAGCCGCTCGCGCGCCGCCCGCCGGCGCCGGCCCCTGCCGCCCGCGCGGCCCCCGCGTTTCACAAGGACATGCCTGCGCTCATGCAATTCGACCTCACCGACCTGCGGCTGTTCGTCGCCATCGCCGAGACCGACAGCCTGACCAAGGGCGCCGAACGGGTCCATACCTCGGCGTCGGCGGCCAGCGTGCGGATCAAGAACCTCGAGGAGCGGCTGGGCGTGAAGCTGCTGTTGCGCAGCAGCCAGGGCGTCTCGCTGACGCCGCCGGGCCAGTCGCTGGCGCACCATGCCCGCCAGGTGATGGGCCAGCTCGAGCACCTGCACCACGACTTGCTCGAGTACGCCCAGGGCGTCAAGGGCCATCTGCGCCTGTACGCCAGCACCACCGCGATGACCGAGTTCCTGCCGCGCGTGCTGGGCCGTTATCTGGCGGCCTGGCCCGACGTCAACATCGAGCTCAAGGAGCAGCCCAGCACCGACATCGTGCGCGCGGTCGCCGACGGCCGCATCGACCTGGGCATCGTCTCGGGCACCGCGCGCACGCAGGGCCTGGAAGTGCGCCGCTATCACCGCGACCGGCTGGTGCTGGTGGTGCCCGCCGGCCACCCGCTGGCGACGCAGCCATCGACGCCTTTCCTGGCCGCGCTCGACTACCACCATGTCGGCCTGCACGAGGGCAGCGCCATCCATGTGTTTCTCGGCGAGGTCGCGGCGGCCTTGAACCGCAAGGTCTCGCGCCGCATCCAGGTCGGCAATTTCGAGGCCGGCTGCCGCATGGTCGAATCCGGCGTCGGCGTGCTGGTCATGCCCGAATCGGCCGCGCGGCGCTACGCGGCGCAGCTGCGCGTCGCGGTGCTGGCGTTGCAGGACGACTGGGCGGTGCGCAATCTGCAGATCTGCGCGCGCAGCTTCCAGCGCCTGCCGGGCTTTGCGCAGGATCTGGTGCAGCTGCTCGAGCAGGATGTGCGCGAGGCCGCCGGGCCGCTTTGAGCCGCCGGTTTTCTGGCGGCTCGCCTCGCCGGCGTTAAACGCGCCATAACGCGCCCTTGCACAGATACCAATTGCCGCCGCCGGCGCCTGCGCGCATGCTGGGCGCATGGATACCGACAAGCCGGCGCATGACGCCGCCCCGCTGGCCGACTGGATCGGCCGCAAGCAACGACTGATCGACGACATCGCGCTGGCCCCGGCCCACGCGCTGTGGGCCACGCTAAACGCCGGCGACCCGGCCCCGGCCGCCGGCCAGCCCCTGCCGTGGCTGTGGCACTGGATGTATTTCAACCCCGCCGCGCCGCGCCACACGCTGGGCCAGGACGGCCATCCGACCACCGGCGTGCTGCGGCCGCCGATCCGCCAGCCACGCCGCATGTGGGCCGGCGGCAGCCTCGACTTCCACCAGCCGCTGCATATCGGCGACGAGGTGCTGCGCGATTCGCGCATCGTCGCGATCAACGAGAAGCAGGGCCGCACCGGCGCCTTGTGTTTCCTGACGCTGCGCCATCAGCTGACCGGCCCGCGTGGCCTGGCGATCGACGAGCGCCACGACATCGTCTACCGCGAGCTGCACCAGCCCGGCGCGCTGCCCTCGCCCGACGTGCCGGCGCCGGCCGACGAACAGTTCAGCCGCCGCCTGACGCCCGATCCGGTGCTGCTGTTCCGTTATTCGGCGCTGACCTTCAACGGCCATCGCATCCATTACGACGCGCCCTACGCCACGCAGACCGAAGGCTATGCCGGACTGGTCGTGCACGGCCCGCTGATCGCCACGCTGCTGGCCGACCTGCTGGCGCGCCAGCAGCCCGGCTTGCGGCTGCGGCAGTTCAGCTACAAGGGCATCGGCCCGCTGTTCGCCGATCACGAACTGGTGCTGTGCGGCCGCCAGACCGGCGAGCGCGAGTTCGCGCTGTGGGCCCGCAACGCCCAGGGCCGGCTGGGCATGCAGGCCACCGCGCTCATCGACTGACCCACCCGCAAAGACGACTTCGACCATGTCCCCCTGTCCCGAACAAACGCTGGCCCGTTACGCTGCCGAACTGCGCAGCGAGCAGATTCCCGAGGCCGTGCTGGCCCGCGCCGAAGACCTGTTGCTCGATTGGCTGGGCTCGGCGCTGGCCGGCAAGGGCTCGCGGCCGGTCGAGACGCTGGCGCGTTTCGCCTTGGCGATGGGCCCGTCCGATGGCCGTTGCGAGATCCTGATCCATCGGCGCCGCAGCAGTCCGCTGATCGCCGCGATGGTCAATGCCGCGGCCTCGCACGTGGCCGAGCAGGACGACGTGCACAATGGCTCGGTGTTCCATCCAGCCACCGTGGTGTTTCCGGTGGCCCTGGCGCTGGCGCAGGAGCTTGGCCGCTCGGGCACACAGATGTTGACCGCGGCGGTGGCCGGCTACGAAGTCGGCATCCGCGTCGGCGAGTTTCTCGGCCGCTCGCACTATCGCATCTTCCACACCACCGGCACCGCCGGCACGCTGGCGGCGGCCGCGACCGCCGGCCATCTGCTGGGGCTGGACGCGCAGCAGATGCAACACGCCTTCGGTTCAGCCGGCACCCAGTCGGCCGGCCTGTGGGAGTTCCTGCGCGATGCGGCCGACTCCAAGCAGTTGCACACCGCGCATGCGGCCGCGGCCGGCCTGACGGCGGCCTACCTGGCCAAGGATGGCTTCCTCGGCGCCAGCCGCATCCTGACCGGCACCCAGGGCCTGGCGGCCGGCATGTCCAGCGACCACGACGCGGCGCGCCTGACCGATGGGCTGGGCAGCCGCTGGACGCTGGCCGAGACCTCGTTCAAGTTCCATGCCTCGTGCCGCCACACCCATCCGGCCGCCGACGCGCTGCAGCGGCTGATGCGCGACGAAAAGCTGCCGGCCGGCGAGATCGACGCGGTGGTCGCGCACGTGCATCAAGGTGCGATCGACGTGCTGGGCCCGGTGGTCGATCCGCAAAGCGTGCATCAATCGAAGTTCTCGATGGGCACGGTGCTGGGACTGGTGGCCGTGCACGACCGCGCCGGGCTGGCCGAGTTCGACGCGCATTACGCCGATGCCGAGATCGCCGATTTCCGCGGCAAGGTCAGCATGGCGCTCGATGCCGAGGTCGACGGCGCGTACCCGGCCCGCTGGATCGGCAAGGTCTCGGTCACGACGCGCGATGGCCGCCAGCTGTCGGCGCGCGTCGACGAACCCAAGGGCGATCCGGGCAATACGCTGGATCGCGGCGAGATCGAACAGAAGGCCAGCGCGCTGGGGCAATATCGCGGCGGTGCCAGCGCCGCCGAGATGGCCGCGCTGATCGAGCAGGTCTGGGCGATCCGTCGGCAGGACAGGGTCGGGGCGTTGCTGCAGCGCGCTTGACCGCGCCGGGTCGGGCACCCCGCAAGCCCCCGCCGGCTTGGGGCCGCAGGTGAGCTCGGCTCGATCACCCCGCCATTTGCCGCTGGCCCGCGGACGCATCGCCGTGTTGCGCAAAGAATTCGCTGACCGCCGCCAACACCACGGCCGGATTCTCGCGTTGCGGCACATGGCCGTAACCCGCCAGCGGCAGATAACGGGCCGGGCCGGCCACGCCCGCGACGATCCGTTCGGGATGGCGGCTCGAGCCGTATTCGTCCCGCTCGCCGTGCAGCGTCAGCACCGGGCAGCGAACCCGCGGCAGTATCGGATCGAGACTCCAGTTGGCGAAACCGGGCGCCAGCCAGCTGTCGATCCACGCCGACAGCACCCAGGCCGCCTTGTCGCCGTGATGCTTGGCCAGCCGGGCGAGCTGGCCCGGTTCGGCGAACTGCGCCTGGGCGACCCGGATGCCGGCCAGCGTGCGGTCTTCGACAAAGGCCTGCGCCGAGATCGTGATCACGCCCAGGCAGCGGGCCGGCTCGGCGGCGGCGATCGACAGCGCCATGCCGCCGCCGACGCTGTGGCCCATCAGGTAATGGCGCTCCATCCCCAAGTGGCCGACCAGCGCGGCAAAGCCGCCTCGGGCCTCGTCTGCGATGAAATCGCCGCCCAGCCGGCCCGGATGCGGATCTGACTGGCCAAAGCCCAGTCTGTCGTAGGCCACCACCTGGCGTCCGGCCGCCAGCGCCAGTTGCGCCGGAAAATCCCGCCACAGCGCCACGCTGCCCAGCGAATCGTGCAGCAGCACCAGCGGCGCGCGGTCGCTGCTGCCGGCCGGCGCGGGCCAGCTGCGCGCGTACAGCCGCCCTGACGGCGTGTCTATCCAATGATCGGTGGGCGCTGTCATCAGCAAGTCTCCAGGATCGCGCACCGCGTCACGGCGCGAAGTTGGCATCGAGCGCACGGATGCGCGAATTCTTGACGTGCTCGCGCATCGCCGCGAAGGCCTCGTCGGGCTGCTCGTTCTTGATGGCCTCGAAGATGCGCTCGTGCTCGCTCTGCACCAGCCGCCAGCGCCCGGCCGAGCGTTGCAGCGCCAGGCTGCGCATGACCCGCATGTAGTCCAGCATCTGGGTCGACAGCGATTGCAGCGCACCGATGAACAGGTCGTTGCGCGAGGCCACCGCGATGGCCTGGTGGAAACGGAAATCGGCCTCGTGGCCGACCTGCTTGGCGGCGATGGCGCGATCCAGGTCGCGCAAGGCGTGGCGCATCGCGGCCAGGTCCTGCTCGCTGCGGCGCAGCGCCGCGTGATAGGCCGCATCGCCTTCCAGCGCGCAGCGCAGCTCCATGCAGCGCACCAGCTCGTTGAGCCCGCCGATCGGATCGAGCCTGAGCAGCTCGGGGCTAGGCCGCCGGCGCACATACGAACCGGCGCCGCGTTGCGAGACGATGATGCCGTCGGCCTGCAGCCGGAACAGCGCCTCGCGCACCACCGGCCGCGACACCCCGCTGGCGGCGCACAGCTCGGCCTCGGACGGCAGCCGGGTGTCTTCGGGGTACTGGCCCTGCGTGATCTGCTGCAGCAACTGGTCGTAGACCTGGTCGGCCAGCCGCGGCGCGCGCGCGGTGCGCAGCGG
>JAEZBO010000062.1 GCA_023427085.1 Pseudomonadota bacterium | reverse complement strand
GCCGGGGCGGCGGGCGCGCCGGCCGGGCCAGGCATCGGCGCGTAGGCGACCGGCTGGGTCTGCTGCGAGAACTTGACGATGCGAACCTTGCCTTCGCCCTCGGTGATTTCGAGTTCGGCGATGCCCGATTCGGCAACCAGATCGATCAGGGTTTTAAGTTTTCTGAGATCCATAAAACAAATTTCCGTAAAAAGCTGTGCGCCCATGCCGGCATGGCCGGACGTCACGAATGATGAAGCGGCATCGCGCGCGGCCGGACCGCTCGCGATGAAAAGATCAGTGCGCCGCGGCGAATCTCAGCGCGGCTTCGTAACCGTAGGGGCCGAGCCCGGCAATCACGCCCACCGCCTGGTCGGACAGGTAGGAATGGTGGCGGAACGGCTCACGTTTGTAGACGTTGGAGACGTGCACCTCGACGAACGGGATCGCCGTGCCGGACAAGGCATCACGCAGCGCCACGCTGGTATGCGTGTAGGCCCCGGCGTTGATGACGACGAATTCGACGCCGTCGCGGCCTGCCTGTTGAATGCGGTCGACCAGCACACCCTCGTGGTTGGACTGCTCGGTCTCGATCGCCATACCCAGTTCGGCGGCCACGGCATGGAGCCGCTCGTCGACCTGCGCCAGCGTCACATTGCCGTAAACATTCGGTTCGCGAGACCCCAGCAGATTCAGGTTGGGGCCATGCAGAACCAGGACGCGTTGTGCCATTTTGTCGGCAAAATTAGTAGACAGACCGCTTTTTTACGGCAAAAAGCCACCATTTGTCCATCATCACCGGGACGCGTAGACCGACAGCGTGCGGGCCAGATCCTCGGGTTTGACTTGCCCCAAAATCTTGCGATTCACCCGTCCATCTGCATCGAAAACCACCGTAAACGGCAGGCCTCCAGCGCTGTTCCCCAGGCCCCTGACAATATCGATACCCTGGTGGCCTGCCACCAGCAGGGGATAGCTTACGGGGACTTTCTCGGTAAATGCGCGGATATTATCGGCAGTATCGATGCCGATGCCGACGAAGCGCACTTGCGGGAATTTTTTTTGCAGTTCTTCGAGATCGGGCATCTCTTTGACACACGGCGGACACCAGGTCGCCCAGAAATTGACCAGCATCGGCTGGCCGGCGAAGCTGGACAGCGCCACCGGCTTGCCGGCGACGTCCGGCAAGGCCAGTTGCATGAACTGGCCTTCGGTCGACGGCGCGGCCGCCGCGGCCGGCTGCCCGCCCGGCCCCTTGCGGGCGGTTTCGCGCCACACCAGCCAGCCGCCCGCGGCCATTGCCGCGACCCCGGCGGCGCCAGAGAGAAAGACTCGTCGTTTCATGCGGCCATCATACCTGCCCGGACCGGCGCCACCCACTACAATGCTGGCCGGAGGTATCCATGCATCTGCATATATTGGGCATCTGCGGCACTTTCATGGGCGGACTGGCCCTGATTGCCCGAGCGGCCGGCCACCGCGTCACCGGCTGCGATGCCGGCGTCTATCCCCCCATGAGCACGCAGCTGGCCGAACAGGGCATCGACCTGATCGAAGGCTTCGGCGCCGAACAGCTGGCGCTCGCGCCCGACCTGTTCGTGGTCGGCAACGTGGTGTCGCGCGGCAACCCCTTGATGGAAGCGATCCTCGAGTCGGGCGCCGCCTATACCTCGGGCCCGCAGTGGCTTGGCGAACACGTGCTGCGCGGCCGTCATGTGCTGGCCGTGGCCGGCACGCATGGCAAGACCACCACCGCCTCGATGCTGGCGTGGATCCTCGAGCATGCCGGGCTGGCGCCTGACTTCCTGATCGGCGGGGTGGCCCCGGACCTGCAGGTGTCGGCGCGCCACGCGCCCGGCGCCGCGCGGCCCTTCGTGATCGAAGCCGACGAATACGACACCGCGTTCTTCGACAAGCGCTCGAAGTTCGTGCACTACCGGCCGCGCACCGCGATCCTGAACAACCTCGAATACGATCACGCCGACATCTTCGCCGATCTCGCCGCGATCGAAACGCAATTCCATCATCTGGTGCGCACGGTGCCCGCCAGCGGCCTGGTGCTGCGGCCGGCCCGCGACGCGGCGCTCGACCGGGTACTGGCACGCGGATGCTGGTCGAATGTCGCCACGTTCGGCGAAGATGGCGACTGGTCGGCGCAGGGCGGCGAAGATCGCTATACCGTGCTGCATGATGGCGCGCCGGTGGCTGAGGTCGACTGGCAACTGACCGGCCTGCACAACCGCTCCAATGCGCTGGCCGCGATCGCGGCGGCCGGTGAGGCAGGCGTCACGCCGGCCCAGGCCGCGCTGGCGCTGAGCCGCTTCGGCGGCATCAAGCGCCGCCTCGAGCTGCGCGGCGAAGCGCGCGGCGTCAAGGTCTATGACGACTTCGCGCACCATCCGACCGCGATCGAGACCACGCTGGCCGGCCTGCGCCGCCGGGTCGGCACGGCGCGCATCATCGCGGTGCTCGAGCCGCGCTCGAACACCATGAAGCTGGGCACCATGGCGGCGCGCCTGCCGCAGGCGCTGGCGGCGGCCGACCGCGTGCTGTGCTTCGGCGCGCGCGAAGGCAAGCACGCATTGGGCTGGGATCCGGCGCAGGTGCTGGCGCCGCTGGGCGACAGGGCCAGCGGCCACGACGACCTCGACGAGCTGGTGCGCAGCGTCGCCGCGCAGGCGCGCAGCGGCGATCACGTGCTGGTCATGAGCAACGGCGGCTTCGGCGGCGTGCACGGCAAGCTGCTGGACGCGCTGGCCGCGTCGACGGAATCGCGATGATCCTGTATCTGCACGGCTTCGGCTCCTCGCCCGACTCGTACAAGGCCCGCTTGATGCAGCAGGCCATGGCGGATCGCGGCCTGGGCGACTGCTGGCGCTGCCCGCCGCTGCCGGTCAGTCCCGCGCAGGCCGCCGAGCTGGCGCTGGCGCTGGGCCGCGAACTGCTGGCGCTGCCGCGGCTGGCGTCGTTGCCGGCCCACCGCGAGCCCGGTCCGCGCGCGCTGACGGTGATCGGCTCGTCGCTGGGCGGTTATTACGCCGTGTGGCTGGCGCAACGGCTGGGCTGCAAGGCCGTGCTGCTGAACCCGGTGGTGCACGCCGCGCGCGAACTGGCGCAACGGGTCGGCGAACATCGCATGTATCATTCCGACGCGCCGTTCGTGTTCGAACCGCACTATGTAGACGAGCTGGCCGCGCTGGCCGTGCCGCCGCCGGCCGATCCGCAGCGCTTCCTGCTGCTGGCCGCCACCGGCGACGAGGTGCTGGACTGGCGCGACATGCGCGACCATTACCGCGATTGCCGGCAGATCATCATCGAAGGCTGCGACCACGGCCTGACCGGCTTCGAACGCTGGATGCCGCAGGTGCTGGCGTTCGCCGGCATCGAGGCCGGCAGCGCCGACGCCGCCCGCCCGCCCGGCTGAACACCCACGGCCCGGCCGCGCCGCGCCCTGCCGGCCGGCGCCCGAGCCCCCGCAACGCCCTGTTTTTCCCCCGCGTGCCGCCCGGCCCGCGTGACCTGGACACCAATCAGACGATGTATCTGTTTTACGAAGAAGACGGCGGTTTCAAGGCCGGCCGCATCATGGCCGAGGCCGACGCCAGCCTGCAGGTCGAGGCCGACTCGGGCAAGCGCAGCAAGATCAAGCGCAACAGCGCGCTGTTCAATTTCGAGTCGCCCGAACCCGCCGCGCTGATCAGCCAGGCCCAGGCGCTGGCCGAGACCATCGACCTGCCCTTCCTGTGGGAATGCGCGCCGCAGGACGAGTTCGATGCGCCCGAGCTGGCGCAGGACTACTTCGGCCACGCTCCGTCGTCGGTCGAGAAGGCCGCGCTGATCCTGGCGCTGCATGGCGCGCCGGTCTATTTCCATCGGCGCGGCAAGGGCCGCTACCGCCCCGCCCCGCCCGACATCCTCGAGGCCGCGCTGGCCGCGCTCGAGAAGAAGCGCCTGGCCGCCGAGGCGCAGCAGCGCTGGGTCGACGACATGGCCGAGGGCCGCCTGCCCGACGAGATCGCCGCCGCGGCCGAGTCGCTGCTGGTGCGCCCCGACAAGAACTCGATGGCCTGGAAGGCGCTGGACGCGGCCTGCGCGCGGCTGCAGAAGAGCCCCGAACGGCTGCTGCTGGACCTCGGTGCCTGGCCGCACCCGCTGGCGCTGCACAAGCGGCGCTTCCTGGCGGTGAACTTCCCGCGCGGCACCGGCTTCGCGCCGGTGACGCTGGAGCCGGTCGGCGAATCGCTGCCGCTGTCGGACGCGGTGGCCTATTCGGTCGACGACGTGACCACCACCGAGATCGACGATGCGCTGTCGGTCACCGTGCTGCCCGACGGCCGCGTGCGCGCCGGTGTGCACGTGGCCGCGCCGGCGCTGGCGGTGCCGCGCGACAGCGAGCTGGACAAGCTCGCCCGCGCGCGCATGTCGACGGTCTACATGCCCGGCGACAAGATCCCGATGCAGCCCGACGAGGTCATCGCGGCGTTCTCGCTGGATGCCGGGCGGCCGGTGCCGGCGCTGTCGCTGTACGTGACCGCCGATCCGCTCACCGGCGAGATCCTCGAGTCCGAGACCCGCATCGAACGTATCGTGGTGCGCGAGAACCTGCGCCACAACCAGCTGGACCAACAGGTCACCGAGGCCGCGCTGGCCGACCCGCAGGCCGAGCTGCCCTATGCCGACTGGCTGCGCCCGCTGTGGCAGCTGGCGCAGGCGCTGTCGGCGCAACGCGAGCAGGTGCGTGGCAAGCCCGAGAACAACAGCCGCGTCGAGTTCAGCTTCTACCTGGACGGCGACCCCGATGATCCCGACACGCCGGTACGGCTGGTGCCGCGCCAGCGCAACGCGCCGCTGGACCGCATGGTGGCCGAGTACATGATCCTGGCCAACCGCATGTGGGGCGGCCTGCTCGACGAGTGCGGCGTGCCCGGCATCTACCGCTCGCAGCAGATGGGCCGGGTGCGCATGAGCACGCAGGCGCTGCCGCACGAGGCCATCGGCGTGCCGCAGTATGCGTGGAGCACCTCGCCGCTGCGCCGCTACGTCGACCTGGTCAACCAGCGCCAGCTGCTGGCGGCCGCCGAACACGGCGTCTCGGCGCGCCTGGTGGCCCCCTACAAGCCGCGCGACGCCGACCTGTTCGCGATCATCGGCGCCTTCGACGCGCAGTACGCCACCTGGGCCGAGTTCCAGTCCAACCTGGAGCGCTACTGGTGCCTGCGCTGGCTCAAGCAGCAAGGCGTGACGCGCACCACCGCGCACGTGCTGCGCGAAGACCTGGTGCGGCTGAGCTGCGCGCCGCTGGTCACGCGCGTGAGCGGCCTGCCCGAACTCGAGCGCGGCCACGAGATCACCGTGGACGTGCTGGACATCGACGAACTGGCGTTGACGGTCGATTGCCGATGGGTGCCGTGACCCGGCCGTTCTAAAATCCGGCCATGTCCCCCGCCCTCGACCTGCTCTCGTATCCGGCGCGCAAGGTGCGCTGGCTGGCCGCGCCGGCCCGGCGCCGGCTGCAGCTGGCGCTGGTGGTGTCGCTGGCGGTGCATACCGGCATCCTGTCGCTGGGCGCGGCCACCACGCCCGGCGCCAGCCAGCCGGCCCAGGCGCTCGAGGTCGTGCTGCTCAACAGCCACACCCCCGAGGCACCGGCGCAGGCCAGGCTGATCGCGCAACAGCAGGTCGACGGCGGCGGCAATGACGCCCAGGGCCATGCGCAATCGCCGTTGCCCCATACCGGGCCGGCGGCGCAGACGGTGATCCTGCAGGCGCTGCGCGAGCGCCAGTTGCAGCTCGAACGCGAGCAGCAACGCCTGCTGACGCTGCTCGACGGCGCGGCCACCGTCGCGCCGGAATCCCCCACGACCAGCCTGTGGGACCGCCACACCGATCCGGGCGCCGACAGCCGCGACCAGGCGGCGCTGCTGCAGAACGCGCAGATCGCCGCGCTGCGCGAACAGGTCCGCCACTACAATGCCCAGCCGCGCAAACATTTCTTCGCGCCGTCGGCGTCGGCCGCGCCATATGCGCTGTACGTCGACGACTGGCGCGTGCGCGTCGAGACCGCCGGCACCCGGCACTTTCCGGCCGAGGCGCGTGGCCAGGTCTACGGCTCGCTGCGCGCCACCGTCGAACTGGCGCGCGACGGCTCGGTGCTGGACGTGCGCATCGACCAGCCGTCCGAGCACGCAGTGCTGAACCAGGCGGTGCGCCGCATCGTTCAGCTGGCCGCGCCCTACCCTGCCTTTCCGCCCGAGATCGCCAGCGAGACCGACGTGCTGACGATCACCCGCACCTGGCATTTCACCAACGACCGGCTCGATACCCAAGCGCCATGACCTCTGCGACGCTTCCCCGTTATGCCGTGATCGGCAACCCCATCGGCCACAGCCGCTCGCCGCGCATCCATGCGCTGTTCGGCGAACAGACCGGCGTGGCGCTGTGCTACGAGGCGCTGCTGGCGCCGCTGGACGGCTTCGCGCCGGCAGTGCAGGCCTTCCTGGCCGACGGCGGCCGCGGCCTGAACGTCACCGTGCCGTTCAAGCTCGACGCCTACGCGCTGGCGCGCGACGGCCTGAGCGAGCGCGCCCGCGCGGCCGGCGCGGTCAACACGCTGTGGTCGGCGCACGGCACGATTCGCGGCTGCAACACCGATGGCATCGGCCTGGTACAGGACCTGCGACGCCTGGACGTGCCGCTGGCCGGCGCGCAGGTGCTGCTGGTGGGCGCCGGCGGCGCCGCGCGCGGCGCGCTGGGCCCGCTG
>JAEZBO010000060.1 GCA_023427085.1 Pseudomonadota bacterium | reverse complement strand
GCACGGCAGCGCTCGCGCCGGATGCCGGCGCGGACGGCAAGGCCGGGCCGGCCGTGCGCGGCGTCGTGGCGGTGGCGGCCGTGCCCGTGGTCCTGGCGGTGTCGGCCGTACCCCGCACCGTGTCCTGATCTGCGTCGGCCTCGGCCGGCAGCGGCTTGCCCTGGCGCGCGTCGATCTTGCGGCGCGACCAGCGCTGCAGGAAGCCCGGTTGGGCCGCGTCGGCCTGCGCGTCGTCGTCGCGCGGCAGATACGCGCGAGGCCGGCCGGCCGCGTCCTTGCCGCCGCTCATGACTGCCCCTGGCCCCCGCCGAACTTCTTGACGGTGCTGACCGACGCCGGGTTACCGAAGCGGTCCTGCAAGGACTGGAAGCTGGCCGGACGGCGCCGGCGCTTGGGCTCGGGCACGTAGTGCTGCGCCACGAAGGCCCTGACCCAGCCGACGATCGACGCGGGCGCCGGGATCTGCTCGACGGTTTCCTGCGCGTCCAGCCAGCGGCCGGCGTCGTGATAACTGAGCGTGACGATCTCGGGCCGCGCCAGCGGCTCGTCGGCCACGCTGGCGCTCTCTTCCATGCGCCACAACACGAACCAGCACGGCGCCGGCGACGACGTGTTGAGCTCGTAGCCCTCGGCGTCGTCCTTGAACAGGCGCACCGTATAACCGGGATGCAGCCAGCGCTGTTGCTGGTCGTCGCGATAGAGCAGGCGCGGCGCGGCGCCGAAGGCCGGCTCGTTGACGACCACGTCGTCGAGCACCCAGCGCCACTCCTGCCAGCGGCTCATCGCGCCGACGATGCGCTCCTTGCGCATCACCACCGCGACCTCGAGCGTCAGCGGCACGGCGTCCGGCGCAGTCGGGGCGCTTTGCATGGTCTGCCCCGTCAGGCCCGGCTGATCGAGATGGCCGAGAACTTGGACGAATAGTCCTTGCCCATCTCGGCCACCGCCACCGCGACCTGTCGCGCCAGCGCCTTGTACAGGCCGGCCACCTCGCCATCGGGATCGGACACCAGCGAGGGCCGGCCGCTGTCGGCCTGCAGCCGGATGTTGATGTCCAGCGGCAGCGAGCCCAGGAACGGCAGGCCGTAGTCGGCCGCCATCTTCTGGCCGCCGCCCGAGCCGAAGATATGCTCGACGGTGCCACAGGTCTTACAGACGTGCACCGCCATGTTCTCGACCACGCCCAGCACCGGCACGCCGACCTTCTCGAACATCTTGAAGCCCTTGCGGGCGTCCAGCAGCGCGATGTCCTGCGGCGTCGTCACCACGATGGCGCCGGTCACCGGCACCTTCTGGCTGAGCGTCAGGTGGATGTCGCCGGTTCCCGGCGGCATGTCGATGACCAGATAGTCGAGGTCCTTCCAGTTGGTCTGGCGCAGCAGCTGCTCGAGCGCCTGCACCGCCATCGGGCCGCGCCAGATCATGGCTTCGTCCGAATCGACCAGGAAACCGATCGACATCACCTGCACGCCGTAGTTCTCGAGCGGCTCCATGGTGTCGCCGTCCTCGCTCTGGGGACGGCCCTCGATGCCCATCATCATCGACTGGCTCGGACCGTAGATGTCGGCGTCCAGCAGCCCGACCCGCGCGCCCTCGGCGGCCAGCGCCAGCGCCAGGTTCACGGCGGTGGTGCTCTTGCCCACGCCGCCCTTGCCGGACGCGACCGCGATCACGTTCTTGACGTTGGGCAGCAGCGGGATGCCGCGCTGCACCGAATGGGCGGTCACCACGGTGCGCACGTTGACCGAGACGTTCTGCACGCCGGCCACCGACTTGGCGGCCGCGATCAGCGCGCGGCGCAACGCCGGGACCTGGCTCTTGGCCGGATAGCCGAGTTCGACGTCGAAGGACACGTCGCCGTCCGGGCCGGACTCGAGGTTCTTGATGGCGCGGGTCGATACGAGATCCTTGCCGGTATTCGGATCGACGACGGTCTGCAGGGCTTTGAGGAGGATGTCTTGGGCGACCATCGCGAGAGAAGAAGTGATGTTTGAAGGAGCGCCAGCGCCCGTCATCGGGCGGCAGCGAAAGCCGCCGCGGCAAGGCGGACGGCCTGGGCCGGACGCCGCGCGCGGGCCGGCGCCGGGGGTCGAACCGCCACATCCCCGGCGTAACCGGTCATGTTAGCAGAGGGTCGCGCCGCCGCCGCGCGGCATCGGCCAGCCCGCGGCGGCTCAGGCGATCTCGAGCCGGTTGCCGCCTTGCGACTTGGCCCGGTACAGCGCCTGGTCGGCGGCCGCCAGCGCCTGAGCCAGCGTGGGGACTTGCTCGAAGTCGGTGGCCAGGCCGATGCTGACCGTGGGGGACAGGCCGGCGATGCCCGCCTGCGCCACGCTATCGACCGGAAAGCGCCGCGCGATTTCCTCGCCCAGCGCCTGCGCGCGCCGCGCGTCCTCGCCGGTCAGCAGCGCAGCGAACTCTTCGCCGCCGATGCGCGCCAGCAAGACCTCGCCGCCCATCACGCCGCGCGCGATCTCGGCGAACGACTTGAGCACCTGATCGCCGGTCTGGTGGCCGTGCCGATCGTTGATGGCCTTGAACTGGTCCAGGTCGAAGGCCAGCACCGCCAGCGCCTGCCGGCCGGCGCCCTGCGCGACCAGCCGCTCGCCCTCCTCGAAGAACCAGCGGCGGTTGCCCAGCCGCGTCAGGTAGTCGGTCTGCGATTCCTTCAGCAGCTGGCCGTGCGCCTCCTCGCGGATCAGCTTGAGCAGCGCCATCGGCAGCAGCACCGAATACAGCACGCCGACATAGATGGTGATCTTGCTGGCCAGCGCCTGCATCGGCGCGCCGTACTCGGCCACCAGCCACGGCAGCACCAGCGCGCGGCTGGCATACAGCACGGTGTGCAGGCAGGTCACCACGACCACGATGCGGCGCGCCTGCAAGGCCTGCCAGGCCTCGCCACGCAGCATGACCCAGGCGGTCATGCCGCTGATCACGCCGATCGGGAAGGCGCTGACGTAATTCCACATCACTTCCTGCCCGCGCGGTCCGGCCACCAGCCAGGTCGCCGCGGTAAGCCCCAGCAGCGCCACCGAAAAGCGCCGGTACTGCCGGCCGCTGAGCGCCGCGGCGCCGTCCAGCACCAGCAGATAGCCGCCAAGGATGACCAGGTTGGCCAGGCCCGAGCCGACGCCGCCCGGCACCGCGTGGCGAAAGATCGCCGCGGTACAGCCGAGCGCCAGCATGCCGAAGCCGGCCGCCAGGCTGCGCAAGGGCCGGCTGCGGGTCGGATGGGTCAGGTGTTCCCAGTACGTCATGGCGGCGCTGGCCAGCAGCGTGCCGATGACTAGGAGATAGAGGGTGAAGAGGTCCAAGTACATCCCGGATGTCAGGGCGTGCGCCGGCTGGTCACCGACGCAGCCGAGAATTTTACGTTGAATTTTTTACTGAAAAACAACCGGGGACGGGCTGACTCGGCCGAGTCGCGGCAAGCTGTCGTCCGCTGCCCATAAGCGCAGCCGATGACGCCATAAACCGCAAGCTATTCTCGCGGCCCCGGTGCGCTCCTACGATCGAGTCCTTCTTCATGCGGGCAGTAGCAAGGACTCAGATCATGTACAGAATCGGCATCGATGTCGGCGGCACCTTCACCGACTTCACCTTGGTCAACAGCGGCAACGGCGAGGTCGCCTTCTTCAAGGTGCCGTCCACGCCGCACGACCCGTCCGAGGCGATCCACCAGGGCATCACCGGCCTGATGGAGCGGCACGGGCTGCAGCCGCAAGAGATCGAACACATCGGTCACGGCACCACGGTCGCCACCAACCTGATCATCGAACGCAAGGTCGCGCCCTGCGGCCTGATCACCACGCAGGGCTTTCGCGACGTGCTGGAAATCGCCCGCCAGGTGCGCCCGCACCTGTACGACTACAGCGTGACGCGGCCGACGCCGCTGGTGCGGCGAGCCTGGCGCCAGGAGGTGCCCGAGCGCATCTCGGCGCAGGGCGAGGTGGTGGTGGCGCTGGACGAGGCGGCGGTGCGCCAGGCCGCGCAGGTGCTGCGCGAGGCCGGCGTGCAGGCGGTGGCGATCTGCTTCCTGCATGCCTACCGCAATCCGGACCACGAGCGGCGCGCCCGCGAGATCGTGCAGGAAATCCTGCCCGAGGCCTACATCAGCCTGTCCAGCGACGTGCTGCCGGAGTTCCGCGAGTTCGAACGGCTCTCGACCACCACGCTGAACGCGGCGGTCGGCCCGCGCATGGCGCGCTATCTGCAACGCTTCCTCGAACGCGTGGCCGACGCCGGCATCAGCCACGAGCCGCACACCATCCACTCGAACGGTGGCCTGATGTCGGTGCAGACGGTGCGCCAGTTTCCGGTGCGCACCTGCCTGTCGGGCCCGGCCGCCGGCGTGGTCGGCACCGCGGCGCTGGGCCGCATCGCCGGTTTCCCGAACATCGTCACCTTCGACGTCGGCGGCACCAGCACCGACGTCTCGCTGATCCTGGACGGCCGGCCGGCCTTCACGTCGAGCCGTTCGGTGGCCGGCTATCCGGTCAAGACGCCGATGGTCGACATCCACGTGATCGGCGCCGGCGGCGGCAGCATCGCCTGGATCGACGAAGCCGGTTCGCTCAAGGTCGGCCCGCACAGCGCCGGCGCGGTGCCCGGCCCGGTCGGTTATTCGCGCGGCGGCACCGAGCCGACCATCACCGATGCGATGTTCACGCTGCAGCGCCTCAATCCCGACGTTCTGCTCAAGGGCCGCATGCCGGTCGACGCGGCGGCCGCCCGCGAGGTGATCGGCCAGCGCATCGCCGCGCCGCTGGGCCTGAGCCACGAAGCCGCCGCCGAGGGCATCATCCGCATCGCCAACGCCAACATGGCGCGGGCGATCCGCTCGGTCTCGACCGAACGCGGCCACGAACTGTCGCAGTTCGCGCTGTGCGCGTTTGGCGGCGCCGGCCCGCTGCACGCCATCGACGTGGCGCGCGAATGCGGCATCCCCACCGTCATCATCCCGCAGGAGCCGGGCACGCTGTGCGCGCGCGGCATCCTGCTGACCGACGTGTCCTTCGACTTCGTCGAAAGCGAGATCTCGATCATCAAGCAGGACGACTGGCCACGCGTGCTGGCGCGGCTGGAGCGCCTGCGCGGCGAAGCCGATGCCTGGCTGCAGCAGGAAGGCGTCGACAGCGGGCAGCGCGACTACGAGGTGGTGATCGACGCCCGCTACGTCGGTCAGAACTTCGAGGTGCAGGTGGCGGTGCCGCCTGGCGAGACCGCGCGTTTCGACCAGTTCTGCGCCGGCTTCTCGCAGGCCCACCAGCGCGAATACGGCTACGACGTGCCGGACCGCGCGATCGAGATCATCAACTGCCGCGTCAAGGCCATCGGCCGCGTCAACAAGGCGCCGCTGGCCAAGCTGGCGCAGCGCCCGTTGCCGGCGCCGGTGTCGCGCCGCCGCATCCATTTCGGCGAGACGCTGGGCTGGCACGAGGTCGACGTCTACGACCGCGACCAGCTCGGCGCCGGCGCCAGCTTCGACGGCCCGGTGGTGTTCGAGGAAATGAGCTCGACCACCGTCATCGGCCCGGGCCAGTCCGCCCGCGTGGACGACTTCGGCAACATCGTGGTGCGCGTATGACGCCCGCGCCCCAACATCAGGAAACCCAGACCATGACCCAGACTGCCACGCTGCGCGACCCCATCGAGATGGAGGTCTTCGTGAACCGCCTGCTCTCGATCACCGAGGACATGAACAACACGCTGGTGCGCTCGTCGTTCTCGACCAACATCAAGGAACGCAAGGACTGCTCGGTGGCGCTGTTCGACGCCGCCGGCCGGCTGGTGGCGCAGGGCACGCAGATCCCGCTGCACCTGGGCTCACTCAACGGCGCGATGCAGGCCGTGCTCGAGCAGTACCCGAGCGCGCAGATCGAGGCCGGCGACGCCTTCATCAGCAACGATCCCTACCTGGCCGGTGGCAGCCACCTGCCCGACATCAACATCGTCACGCCGGTGTTCCATGACGGCCGGCTGGTGTTCTTCACCGCCAACGTCGGCCACCACGCCGACGTCGGCGGCTCGGTGCCGGGCTCGATCGCCGGCGGGCTGCGCAGCGTGTTCGAGGAAGGCATCCGCATCCCGGTGGTGCGCATCGCGCGCCGCGGCCAGATCCAGGAAGACCTGCTGCGGCTGATCTGCGGCAACACCCGCGATCCGGAAGAACGCTGGCTCGACCTGAAGGTGCAGGTCGCCACCAACCAGCGTGGCGCCGCCGCGGTGCAGGGCCTGCTGGCGCAGATGGGCGTGGAGCGGGCGCTGACCGCGGTCGAGGACCTGATCCAGTACACCCGCGGGCGGCTCGAGCGCCGCATCGCCGAACTCAGGCCGGGCACCTATTCGTTCGTGCACATGATGGACGACGACGGCCTGGGCGGCGGCGAGCCGGTGGCCCTGAAGGTCGCCGTGACGGTCGTGGGCTCGCGGCTGCATTTCGATTTCTCGGGCAGCGGCGCGCAGGCCCGTGGCGCGATGAACCTGCCCGAAAGCGCGCTCAAGGCCTGCGTCTACTACGCGGTCAAGGCACTGCTCGATCCGGAGCTGGCCGCCAACGCCGGCCTGTTCGAACCGCTGGACATCGTGGCGCCGCGCGGCACCATCGTCAATCCCGACGCCCCGGCCGCGGTCGGCGCGCGCTCGCTGACGGCACAGAAGGTGGCCGGCGCGATCTTCGGCGCCTTCCGCGAGGCGCTGCCGCAATCACGCATCATGGCCTCGGGCAACGACGTCTGCCCGGCCATCGTGTTCTCGGGCCGGCTGGCCCATCGGCCGGGCGACTTCGTCTACCTCGAGACGGTGGCCGGCGGCTCGGGCGCGCGCGACGACATGGACGGCATGGACGGCGTGCACGTGCACATGACCAACTCCTCGAACCTGCCGGTCGAGGCGCTCGAGAACGAATATCCGCTGCGTGTCGAACGTTACGCGCTGGTGCCGGATTCGGGCGGCGTCGGCCGCCAGCGCGGCGGCATGGCGGTGGCGCGCGAGGTCAGCGCACTGGCCGACGGCATCGTGTTCTCGGCGCGCTCGGACAACCACGTGACCGGCCGCGCCACCGGTGTGCTCGGCGGCGGCGACGGCCGCCAGGCCAGGCTGCTGCACCGGCGCGCCGACGGCCAGGAGCTCGAGCTGTCGTCCAAGACCGCCGGCCTGCGCATGGCGCGCGGCGACAGCGTCCGGCTCGAGACCTCGGGCGCCGGCGGCTTCGGCGAGCCGGCCGAGCGCACGCTCGCGGCGCTGGGCGAGGACCTGCGCGACGAGCGCGTCAGCGTCGCCGCGGCGCGCCAGGCCTACGGCGAGCTGGCCGACCGCGCGCTGGCGTCGAAGGCCTGATCCATGATGCGCTGGCGCAACCAGGCATGGCCGTCGTCGCTTTGATACCGCTCGTGCCAGTACAGCGACACGCTCAGCGGCGGCAGCGGCAGCGGCGCCGGCAGCAGTTCGGTGCCGGTGACCTGCTGCAGCTGGCGCGCCACGCTCAGCGGCAAGGTGGCGATCAGGTCGGTCTGCGCCACCACGAAGGGCGTGGCCATGTAGCTGCTCAGCTGCACCGAGACCGTGCGCTGCAGGCCCTGCGCGCGCAGCGCGGCATCGACCTGCGCATTGAAATAGTTGGCGTAACCCGAGGCGTTGATATGGCCGTACTGCAGATAGGTGTCGAGGTTCCAGGCGCGCGCCAGCGCCGGATGGTCGTGGCGCACCAGGCAGGTACAGGCTTCCTCGAACAGGAAGCGCGCGCGCAGGTTGTCGGGCGGATTGGGATAGTGGCCGATGTAGAGCTCGACGTAGTTCTCGGCCAGCATCTCGGGCGCGCCGCTGAGCTTGGGCGGCAGGCAGCGGATGCCGACGCCCGGCCCCTGCGCCTTGATCGCCGGCAGCACGCGCGGCAGCACCGCCAGTTGCAGGTAGTCGCTGGCACAGACGTTGAACACGCGGTCGGCGGTGGCCGGATCGAAGCCGGCCTCGGGCGAGGTGCTGCGGCGCCAGGTGGCCAGGAAAGGCTGGAAGCTGCGATGCAGTTCGAGCGCGCGCGGTGTCGGCACCCAGCGGTTGCCCTGGCGCTGCAGCAAGGGGTCGCCGAACAGGTACCGCAGGCGGCTGAGCGCAGAGCTCATGGCGGGTTGGCTGATGCCCAGCAACTCGCCTGCCTGGGACACGCTGTGGCAGGTCATCAGCGCATCGAAATGCACCAGCAGATTCAGATCGGCGGCTCGCATAGCGTGCGATTTATAGGCCTATAAGTTTCACCCTGTCGACGCTCTCGGGCACCGTACCTAATATTTAAGCACACTCCCCCATGCATGGAGGGAGATCAAAACCTAGGGGAAAACATGTCGTTCATCAGCAAGTTCAGTGCCGGCGCACTGGCGCTCTGCGCGCCGCTATGGGCCGCCATGCCGGCGGCGCAGGCCGCCGACAACTGGCCGTCGCGGCCGGTGCAGCTCATCGTGCCTTACGCCAACGGCGGCTCGACCGACCTGGTCGCACGCCAATTGGCCGATGCGGTCAGCAAGAAGATCGGCGGCAACGTCATCGTCGAGAACCGCGCCGGCGCGGCCGGCGTGATCGGCGCCTCGTACGTGCACCGCCAGCCGGCCGACGGCTACACGCTGCTGCTGGGCACCGTCACCAGCCATGCGATTGCGCCCAGCGTCACGGCCAACCTGCCCTACGACATCGTCAAGGGTTTCACGCCGCTGACCACCATCGGCACCATCCCCGACCTGATCGTGGTGCGGCCCGAACTGGGCGTGAACGACCTGGCGCAGTTCATCGCGCTGGCCAAGTCCAAGCCCGGCGAGATCTCGTATGCGTCGGCCGGCACCGGTTCGTCGAGCCACCTAGCCGGCGCCTATTTCGGCGCCGAGGCCGGCATCCAGATGAACCACGTGCCCTACCGCGGCTCGGGCCCGGCGCTGATCGACGTGCTGGGCGGCCACGTCGACATGATGCTCGACGTCATCATGACCTCGCTCGAACCGCTCAAGGCCGGCCGCCTGAAAGCGCTGGCGGTCACGTCCAAGGAGCGCTCGCCGCTGCTGCCGGACGTGCCGACCGTGCACGAGTCGGGCATCCCCGAATTCGAGGCCATCATCTGGTTCGCGCTGTACGCGCCGCCCAACATGGATGCGGCCTTGCAGGCACGCATCGCCCAGGCCTTCGACGAGGCCATCCAGGAGCCGGCCATGAAGGCGCTGCTGCTCAAGCAGGGCATCACCGCCGCCGGCACCGGCCCGGAGGCGCTGGCACAGACCATGCAGGAAGACATCGCCAAGTGGCGCGACGTCGCCAAGACCGCCGGCGTGCGGCCCGAATAGGCCGCGCGACGATGACGACACAGCAGCCTGCCCGGCTCGGCCCCGGCCGCTACGATGCCATCGTGATCGGCGGCGGCCTGGTCGGCGCCGCGATCGCCTACGGCCTGCGTCCGCACGTCGGCACGCTGGCGGTACTCGACGAGGACGACATCGCGCTGCGCGCCTCGCGCGGCAACTTCGGCCTGATCTGGGTCCAGAGCAAGGGCATGGGCATGCCGGCCTATTCGCGCTGGACCGTGGCCTCGCAGCAGTTGTGGCCCGAGCTGGCGCGGCGGTTGATGGCGCAGACCGGCGTCGACCTGCACCTGGAGCAGCGCGGCGGCCTGAACATCCTGCTCAGCGACGAAGAGGTGCAGGCGCGGATCGCCTTCATGCAGAAGCTGCACGCGCAGCCCGGCATGCCGGCCTACGAATACCGCATGCTCGACCGGCACGAGACCGCCGCGCTGATGCCCGGCATCGGGCCGGACGTGCGCGGCGCCAGCTGGACCGCGCACGACGGCATCGTCAACCCGCTCAAGCTGCTGCGCGCGCTGCACATCGCCTTCCAGCGCCAGGACATCGACTACCGGCCGCATCATCCGGTCAGCCGCATCACCGCCACGGACGCCGGCTTCGCGCTCGAGACGCCGCAAGGCACGCTGCATGCCGGCAAGATCGTGCTGGCCTGTGGCCTGGGCAACCAGGCGCTTGGCGAGCAGGTCGGCATCCACGTGCCCGTGCGGCCGCAGCGCGGCCAGATCCTGGTGCTCGAGCGCACCCGCCGGCTGCTCGATCTGCCGCTGGTCAGCCTGCGGCAGATGGACGAAGGCACCTGGCTGGTCGGCGACTCGCAGGAAGAGATGGGCTATGACGACCGCATGACCAGCCTGCCGGTGATGGCGACGCTGGCCGACCGCGCGGTGCGCACGCTGCCGGCGCTGCGCGAGGTGCGGCTGGTGCGCGCCTGGGCCGCGCTGCGCGTGCTGTCGCGCGACGGCTTCCCGGTCTATGCACAATCGGCGCGACACCCCGGCGCCTTCGCCGCCACCTGCCATAGCGGCGTGACGCTGGCCGCCGCCCACGCGCTGCAACTGGCGCCGATGATCGCCCAGGGCCGCATCGACGACACCCTGGCGGATTTTTCTTCGCGGAGATTCGATGTTCAAGCTATCGCCTGAGGCCGCGCGCGCCGCGGCCGGCGTCCCGGCGGCCGGCGCGCCGGTGGCGGGCGCTCCCGTCACCTTCACCTACGACGGCCAGCCGCTGCGTGCCGCGCGGACCGACACGGTCGCGGCCGCCCTGTTCCTGCACGGCATCGACGACTGCCGCGACACGCCGGTCGCCGGTGTGGCGCGCGGTCCTTTCTGTCTGATGGGCGTCTGCTACGACTGCCTGGTCACCATCGACGGCGTCGCCAATCAGCAGGCCTGCATGACGCGGGTGCGCGAGGGCATGACCGTGACGCGCCAGCACGGTGCGCGCGAGGTCATCGCCGGCCAGCCATCCGCAGGGAAGGCCGAGGCGCAAACCGCGTTGCAGCCCAACGATCAGGCCGAGGTGCAATCATGAGCGCCGTGAAGCCGGACGCACACACCACCGCGCCGGCGGCCGCAGCCGCAATCGCCGACGCAGCCCACGCGGCCGACGGCGTCACGCTGCGCTGCGAGCTGCTGGTCATCGGCGCCGGCCCGGCCGGACTGGCCGCCGCCACGCAGGCCGCCTCGCAAGGTATCGATACGCTGCTGCTGGACGAGCAGCCGGCGCCGGGCGGCCAGATCTACCGCGCCGTCACCTACACGCCGCTGACCCGCCGTGACATCCTCGGCCCCGACTACTGGCACGGCGGCACGCTGGTGCAGGCCTTCGAACAGAGCGGCGCGCGGTATCAGGCCGACGCGCTGGTGTGGGCGGTGATGCCGCTACCCGATCAGCAAGGCTACGAGCTGGGCGCGACCGTGGCCGGCCAGGCCTGCCGGATCATCACACGCACCCTGATCCTGGCGACCGGCGCGCAGGAGCGGCCGTTCCCGATCCCGGGCTGGACGCTGCCGGGCGTGCTGGGCGCCGGCGCCGCGCAGATCCTGCTCAAGCAGAGCGGCGCACTGCCCGGCGATGGCGTGGTGCTGGCGGGCGGCGGCCCCCTGCTGTACCTGCTGGCTTGGCAGTACCTGAACGCCGGCGTGCGCATCGACGCGCTGCTCGAGACGGTGCCGCGCGGCCAGTGGCGGCAGGCGCTGCCACACGCCTGGGATTTCCTGCGCTCGCCCTATCTGCGCAAGGGCCTGCAGCTGATGCTCAAGGTCCGCAAGCAGGTGCCGATCGTGCGCGACGTCGCGATGCTCGAGGCCATCGGCCAGGACGGCAGGCTGAGCGCAGTGCGATACCGCCGCGCCGACGCCGCCACGGTCAGCGAGATCGCCGCCAGCCACCTGCTGCTGCACCAGGGCGTGGTGCCCAACACCAACCTGGCGCGCGCGCTGGGCTTGGCGCACGATTACGACGACGACCAGTTGTGCTGGCGCACCCGCGTCGACGACTGGGGCGCCGCGTCCTTGCCCGGGGTCTATGTCGCCGGTGACGGTGCCGGCATCGCCGGCGCGCTGGCCGCCGAACACCGCGGCCGGCTGGCCGCGCTCGATGCCGCGCGCCAGTTGGGCCGCCTCAACGACGCGCAACGCGATCAGTCCGCCGCCGCCGCGCGCACCGCGCTGCAGCGCGCCAACCGTGGACGGCGCTTCCTCGACCGGCTCTATCAGCCGCCCGGATCGCTGCGCCGGCCGACCGGCGACACCATCGTGTGCCGCTGCGAGGAAGTCACCGCGCAGCAGGTGCGCGAGACCGCGGCGCTGGGCGTGCAGGGGCCCAACCAGATGAAGGCCTTCCTGCGTTGCGGCATGGGTCCGTGCCAGGGACGCTTCTGCGGCCTGACCGTCAGCGAGCTGATCGCCGACGTGCGCCAGGTGCCGGTGGCCGAGGTCGGGTATTACCGCGTGCGCTATCCGACCAAGCCGGTCACGCTGGCCGAGATGGCGGCGCTGCCGCAGACCGAGGCCAGCAGGAAAGCGGTGGTGCGTTTCAAGAAGTGAGGCGGGCGCCCGGGCGCGGCAGGCCCGGTCAGCGGCCGCCGCGCTGCATCGGCTCGTAGCGTCGCGATACGGTTTGATTGAGCAGCCAGCGCAGCGCCTGCCTATGATGGACCGGCCTCCCCTGAACGCCTCACCGCAAGCGAGCACACCCATGGCCACACGACGCCGCGCCGGCAGCAGCGCTGCCCTCACCCGCCAATCCGCCGAACTGGCCCTGGCAACGCCGCAAGTCATGGCGCATCGAATGATGCGCATGGCGATGGCCGGTCCCGAGCTGTCCGACCGCGACCGCAAGGAATTTCATCTGATGGGCATGGAAAAGCTGGGCGCCTTCGCGTCCGCATGGAACGCCATGGCCTGGGCCAGCTTCAGCAGCGGCCAGACCCTGGCGATGCAGATGTGGGCGGCCTGCTGGTCGCCATGGCTGGGCGGCAAAGGTTCGCAACGCCAGGCCCGCCAGTTGCAGAACGCCTGGATGGGCGTGCTGGGCAAGGGCCTGGCGCCGATCCATGCCACCGCGACCGCCAATGCCCGTCGCCTGGCCACCACGCCCCTGCTGGCGCCGCCCAAGGCCCGGCGTCCCTCACGCGGCTGAGTCGTCGCCCGCCGCGGCCTTGCCTGGCCGGGTGGCGAACACCGCCAGCAGCGTGGCCAACAGCGACACCGCCACGGCCACCATGAACGCGCTGCTCAAGCCGAAGCTCCTGGCCAGGACCGCGGCGGGCGGCCCGATGACCAGGCCGGCGTAGGCGCCAGCGCGATTCATGCGGCGCCAGAACAGCCCCAGCCAGATCGTCCACAGAAACGCCGCGCCGACCGCCCCATAGACGTAGCCGACGCCGTTCGCCAGCCACGGCGGCCGTACGATCACGCTGACCAGCGTCAGCAGACCCAGCGCCAGCAGCAGGCCGCGCAGCTGCCACGTGGCGACCCGGTCATCGACCTGGCGGCCGGGACGCAACGGGCGGTAGATGTCGTGATACAGCGCGACGCCGCCGTTGAACAGCATCGAACTGGCGGCCGACACCGATATCGCCAGCGCGCCGGCCAGCATGATCGCGCTGCCCAGCGACGACGCGCGCGCCTGGAATATCAGCGGAAACACCTCGCCGGTGGTCTTGCCCGCCGGCAGGCTGGGTTCGAGCATCTTCAGGCCCAGGCCGATGACCAGCAGGCACAGGAACACCGGCATCACCGCGATCAGCGTCCACATCATCTGCAGCACGCCGGTCTTGCGGTTCTTCGGTGCCAGATAACGGCTGAACCCGAACGGCGAGGCGGCCAGCCCCAGCAAGGTGGAGACGAAGATCGTCACCATCGCCGGCACGCCGAAGCCGCCCACCGGCGACAGCAGCACGCCGGGCGCGAGGGCCGTGCCGCCGGCGTTGACGGGCGCCGTGGTGGTGGCGGCGTTGGCCAGGATCGCGCCGATGCCGCCGTTGGCGACCATCACCACCGCGGTGCCGACCAGCACCGCAAGCACCATCAGCGTGACATGCAGCACGTCGGCGCGGGCGACCGACCACAAGCCGCTCGAGCACGTGAGCAGCAGCAACAGCAGGTAGAGCGATACGGCGGTCTCGTAGGGCAGGCCGGTCAGCACATGGATGAAGCTGCCCGCACTGGCCATCAGAAGATGGCAGACCAGCAGATAGGCCACCAGCAGCAGCACGGCCGCGAGGATCTGCAGCACCGATATCCGCGCGCCGGGCTCGAAGCGCATGCGGATGAACTCAGGCAGCGTGCGCGCCGGTGGCGCCGGCCTGCGCGCGCGGTCGGCCAGCAGCGGCGCGATCGCCATGACGACGAACCAGGCCGCCACCACGATCATGGCGGGCACGCCGATCCGGTAGAAGTAGCCGGGCAGCCCGATCAGCACGGCCATGCTGATCCACATCGCCGCTGACGTCGCCAGGCCGATCCCCAGTCCCATGCGGTGGCCGCCGGTCGTGAAATCGGCCAGGGCATGGATCCGCGCCGAACTGCGCAGGCAGGTCCAGACCAGGGCCGCCAGGTACAGGCCCAGCACGATGACAAAGTCGATGGGCATGCCGTTCACCTTTTCGTGCCGCACGGCGGCGTGCCGCTGACGCCCCGGCGCCGGTTCTCCGATGCGTCGATGCGGCGGCACAGCGATAGCGAAATCGCGACGCCCAACACCAGCGTCACCCCCCACAAACTCAGTGCGAA
The DNA here is from genome assembly GCA_023427085.1 of Pseudomonadota bacterium. GTDB lineage: Bacteria > Pseudomonadota > Gammaproteobacteria > Burkholderiales > Burkholderiaceae_B > Orrella. Next base: position 8,911 of record JAEZBO010000060.1, on the reverse strand, counting down.
TGCCATGGATGCCTCCGTTCGGGTTTTCACCGAGAAGGATCATTGGTGTTCTTCCTGCCGTTTGCCATCGTCCTGGTCTTCGCGCCTGCCGGTCGTGGCGCGCGTGGACCGAGATCGCTACTCGGGTAATCCCCGATAGAGCCCGCGCGCCGATTCGTTAAGAATTCACAGGCCTAAGAGTGAATTCGAATTCACTCACGCTTCCGGGATCGTCCCGCAAGCCATAAAACCCATATATTTCAGCCTTCTAGGCCGTATGACAACGGCTTGATCGCGTGCCGCCATGCCCAACGATAAATACGTATTCAACCCCGGTGACATCGACGTGTTGCTCAAGCAACCGCTAGGCGCCAAGCCGCCCGTGGTCGACCGGGCGCAAGGCGTCTACATCTATGACAGCCACGGCCGCGACTACCTGGATGGCTCGGGCGGCGCGATGACGGTGTCGATCGGCCACGGCGTGCGCGAGGTGCTGGACGCCATGCACGCGCAGGCCGAGAAGGCCTGCTTCACCTACCGCACGCACTTCACCAGCGAGGCCGCCGAGGCCCTGGCGCAGGAGCTGGTCGCGCTGGCGCCCGAGGGCATCGGCCACGCCTTTTTCGTCAACAGCGGCTCGGAAGCCACCGAACTGGCGCTGCGCACCGCCCAGCAGTACTGGCGCGACCGCGGCCAGCCGGGCAAGACCCACGTGCTGGGCCGCGCGATCAGTTATCACGGCATGACGATGGGCGCGCTGTCGATGTCGGGCCACGACGCGCGGCGCGCCGACTACGGCAATCTGCTGCACACCTTCGCGGTGGCGCCGCCGCCCTACCCCTATCGTTTCCCGCTGTCGGGCACGGACGCCGAAGGCCACGGCGCGATGGTGTGGGACCGCATCCTGCGCGAATACGGCGCCGACAAGGTCGCGGCCATCATCGTCGAGCCGGTGGTCGGCGCGGCCGGCGGCGCGCTGACGCCCGAGATCGGCTACCTGCGCACGTTGCGGCGCATCTGCGACGAACACCAGGTGCTGCTGATCTCGGACGAGGTCATCACCGGCATGGGCCGCACCGGCAAATGGTTCGGCTGCGACCACGACGGCATCTCGCCCGACCTGATCGCCACCGGCAAGGGCATGACCTCGGGCTACACGCCGATGGGCGCGGTGCTGTTCCACGACCGCATCGTGCAGGCCTTCGCGGCCACCGGCAAGACCGTGCCGTTCGGCCACACCTTCAGCGCCAATCCGCTGTCGGCCGCGGCCTGCCTGGCGGTGGTGCGCTACCTGCGCGATCACGACGTGCTGAGCAACGTGGCGGCGCGCGCGCGCCAGCTCGAGGACGGCCTGCATGCGCTGGCCGGCCGCTATCCGTGGATCGCCGACGTGCGCGGCCGCGGCCTGCTATGGGGCTTCGAGGTGGTCACCGATGCGGCCCGCCGCAGCGCGCCGGATCCGGCGCTGGCGGCCAACGTGAAGCTGACCGCGCATTGTTTCGAGGCCGGCCTGATCGTCTACACCGCCGGCATCGCGCCGTACAACAACGCGGTGCTGATCGCGCCGCCGCTGGTCATCACCGACACCGAGATGCAGGACCTGCTGAACCGCCTGGACCAGGGCCTGGCGAGCTTCGGCAAGGAAATGGGGTTCGCAGCGCAGTGAAGCCAACATGCCGTGCACACCGCACGGCTCAACAAGGGGAACATCATGAACGTCGACAAGGGATTTGATCGCCGCACCATCCTGAAGGCCGGGGTGGCCGCGCTGGGCTCGTCGCTGACCGGTCTGTCGTGGGCGCAGGGCGCCGGCGACACGCTGACCATGGGCGTGCTGTCGCAACAGACCGGCACCTTCGCCTATGCCGGCGACCTGGTGCTCAAGGGCGCCCGGCTGGCGCTCGAAGAGCGCGACGGCGCGATCCTGGGCAAGAAGATCAACCTGGTGGTGCGCGATGACGAGGGCAAGCCCGCGGTCGGCGTGCGGCGCCTGACCGAGGCGATCTCGTCGGACAAGCTGCGCTATTTCCTGGGCAACTTCTCGAGCGCGGTCGGGCTGGCCCAGCTTGAAGTGGCGCGCCAGGAAAAAGTGCTGCAGTACGCGGCCGGCGGCACCGAGGACTTCACCGGCGCGCGCTGCAGCCCGTACACCTTCCAGTGGTCGGCGCATGCCTACTCGGCGCTGCGCGCGACACTCGAATACGTCAGCAAGACCTTGCCCGACAAGAAGAAGATCTACACCATCACCGCCGACTACGCCTTCGGCCAGTCGCTGCTGAACTACACCCGCGTGGCCGCCAAGGAGCTGGGACTGGAGCTGGTCGGCAACGACAACCACCCCTCGGGCGAACGGCAGTTCACGCAGTACTTCACCAAGGCGCTGGCCTCGCGCCCCGACATCATCTGCCTGCTGACCGCCGGCGCCGATGCGGTCACCGCGGTGCGGCAGTTCCACAGCTTCGGCGTCAAGGCGGTGCAGCTGGTGGGGCCGTGGACGCTGGAAGTCGAGCAGATGCGCGAGCTGTCGCCGGCGATGCGCAGCGGCATGATCCTGGGCCTGAACTACTACCACGCGATCGACACGCCGGTGAACAAGGCCTTCGTCGACCGCTACGTCAAGGCCTACAAGAACGTGCCGTCCTACGCCTCGGCCTACGGCTACGACTCGATGCGCACGCTGTTGATGGCGATGGAGAAAGCCCAGAGCGTCGAGGTCGACGACGTGCGCAAGACGCTCGAGGGCATGCAGTTCGACAGCGTGTTCGGCCCGACCCACATCGACGCGCGCACGCACCAGACCGTGCGGCCCTACTTCGTCGTGCAGTGCAAGTCGCCCGAGCAGATGAAGGACGAGTTCGACCTGGCCAGCATCGTCGCGCGTGGCGACGAGCAGCAGCCGGCCGAACTGAACCAGTGCAAGCGCGAGGTCTGAGGACCGCCGCCACGCCTTTTGCGCAACCTTGCCGCCAGGGCCGCTCCGCGGGGACGGTCCGGCGGCATTCAGGATCCACCATGACTGCTCTGCTTGCCGCACAGCTGCTGAACGGGCTGGCGATAGGGATGACCTATGCGCTGACCGCGTTCGGCCTGTCGATCATCAAGGGACTGCTGAACGTCCCGAACTTCGCGCATGGCGCGTTCTACGCCTTGGGCGCCTACGTCTGCTATGCCGCGCTGCAGGCCGGCGTGCCGTTCGCGCTGGCGCTGGCGATCGCCTTCATCGTGCCGGCACTGGTCGGCGCGCTGGTCGAAAGACTGGGCGTGTCGCGGCTGATGAACGGCCCCTACCTGTACCAGTTGCTGTTCCTGTTCGGCACCGCGCTGATCCTCGAGCAGCTGATCATCATCATCTGGGGCACCTCGGGCCTGAGCGCGGCCGCGCCCGAGTTCCTGCAGGGCGCCTTCGACCTGGGCTTCACCTACCTGCCCAGGTACATGGTGTTCAACGGCCTGATGGCCGCCGCGGTGATCGCCGCCGTGTGGCTGCTGATCGAACGCACCCGGCTCGGCTCGCAGATCCGCGCCGGCATCGACAAGCGCGAGATGGCGCAATGCCTGGGCATCGACGTGTCGCGCCTGATCACCGCCGGCTTCGCGCTGGGCGCGGGCCTGGCCGGCCTGTCGGGCGGCCTGGTGCTGCCGCTGCTGGGCACCAACGCCACGATGGGCGCCGAGATGCTGTCGATCGCCTTCGTGGTGCTGGTGATCGGCGGCCTGGGTTCGCTGTATGGCGCGCTGGCCGCCGGCGTGCTGGTCGGCGTGATCCAGAGCGTCTCGTCGGTCTTCGTGCCATCCGCCAGTACCGTGCTGATCTACGTGGCGATGGTCGCCACGCTGATGATCCGTCCTCAAGGCCTGTTCGGGGAACGCTGATGACCAAGAAACCTTCCACCTACCTGATGTCCGGCGTGGCCACGCTGCTGGCCGTCGCCGCGCCGCTGTGCATGCCGCTGAACATCGCCACCGAGATCCTGATCTTCAGCATCTTCGCGCTGGCGACCTACTTCCTGGTCAGCATCGCCGGGCTGTACTCGTTCGGCCAGGCCGCGTTCTTCGGCATCGGCGGCTACGTCGCCGGTTACCTGTTCATCAACACCGAGCTGCCGCTGCTGGCCGGCCTGCTGCTGGCGGCGCTGGGCAGCGCGCTGGTGGCGCTGGTCGTGGGCATGATGAGCATCAAGCGCACCGGCATCTATTTCATGATGCTGACCTTCGCGTTCAACCAGATGATCTATTACCTGGCCTACAGCTGGCACAGCGTGACCGGCGGCGAAGACGGCCTGGGCGGCATCCGCCGGCCCGAGCTGGGCATCCCCGGCCTGGGCTGGCTCGACCTGTCCGATCACATGAACTTCTACATCCTGTCGACGGTGTTGTTCGTGATCATCTTCGCGGCGCTGTATCAGATGATCCACAGCCCGCTGGGACTGGTGCTGAACGCGGCCAAGCAGAACGCAAGGCGCACCGCCTCGCTGGGCTATTCGGTCTACCGCGCGCAGCTGCTGGCCTTCGTCGCGGCTGGCGCCGCCTCGGGCGTGGCCGGCGCGCTGTTCGCGATGCTCTATCGCATCATGCCGATCGACGCGATCTCGTGGATGAACTCGGGCACCGCGGTGTTCATGGTCATCATCGGCGGCATGTCGTCGATCTTCGGTCCGGTGATCGGCGCGGCCATCTTCATCTGGCTGCAGGGCTTCTTCAGCGTGATCTGGGCGCGCTGGCCCTTGCTGTTCGGCATCTTCATCGTGCTGGTGGTGCTGTTCCTGAAAGGCGGCGCCATCGAACTGTTCGACCGCGCGCGCCGGCTGGTGATGCGCCGTCCGCAAGAAAGGAGCCCGTCATGAGCGCGACCCTGCTCGAGCCCGCCGTCGCGCCCGGCCAGACCGGCGCCGCCTATGCCTTCGAGGCGCGCAACGTCAGCAAGAAGTTCGGCGCCAACGTCGTCATCGAAGACCTGTCGATCGGCTTCGAACCGGACATGCTGCACAGCATCCTGGGCCCCAACGGCGCCGGCAAGACCACCTTGTTCAACCTGCTGACCCGCGACCTGCCGGTCAGCGGCGGCGACATCCTGCTGCGCGGCGAACCGGTCACGCAGCTGAAGCCGCACCAGATCGCCCGGCGCGGCGTCGGCCGGTCGTACCAGATCTCCAGCGTCTATCTCGAGCTGAGCTTCCTGGAAAACGTCTGGCTGGCCGCCTACCGCGCCAGCCACGGCGGCCGCATCGGCTGGTGGCGCTCGGTCGGCAGCTACGATGCGCTGCGCGCCGAGGCCAGCGAGCTGCTGCATGAACTGGGTCTGGGCCAGTACGAACACACGCTGGCCAGCGCGGTGTCGTACGGCGACCAGCGCCTGCTCGAGATCGCCGTCACGCTGGCGACACGGCCGCAGATCCTGCTGCTGGACGAACCCACCGCCGGCCTGTCGCAACGCGAGACCGAACGGGTCAAGGGTTTCATCAGCATGATCAAGCCCAAGTACACGATCATCATGATCGAACACAAGATGAACGTGGTGATGGAGATCTCCGACCGTATCCACGTGATGAACCGCGGCGCGCTGATCGCCGCCGGCACCGCCAGCGAGATCTCGCAGAACCAGGCCGTGCACGCCGCCTACTTCGGACTCTGACCATGCTGCTCAACGTCGATTCCATCAATACCTTCTACGGTCCCAGCCAGGCCATCCACGACGTCTCGTTCGGCGTGGCCGCCGGCGAAGTCGTGGCGCTGCTGGGCCGCAACGGCGCCGGCAAGAGCACCACGCTGCGCTCGATCATGGGGCTGAACAATCCGGCCAGCGGCTCGGTGACCTTCGACGGCCGCGACATCAGCCGCACCAGTCCGCACGAGGTCTCGCGGCTGGGCGTCACGCTGGTGCCCGAGACCCGCGATCCCTTCGTGCTGCTGACGGTGCGCGAGAACATCATGCTGGGCTACCGTCCCGGCTCGCCGTATACGCTGGACCGCCTGATGGCGCTGTTCCCGCTGCTCGAGGAACTGCTGCGCAAGAAAGGCGGCGAGCTCTCGGGCGGCCAGCAGCAGATGATGGTGATGGCGCGCGGCCTGGCGATGGGGCCGCGGCTGCTGTTGCTCGACGAGCCGTCGCAGGGGCTGGCGCCGATCATGGTCAAGACCGTGGCCAGCGTGCTCAAGCAGATCAAGAACGACGACCTGACCATCCTGCTGGTCGAGCAGAACCTCAACATGGCGCTGGACATCGCCGACCGCGTGGTGGTGCTCGAGAACGGCGCGGTGGCCGACAGCTTCGCCAGCGCCGAGGGGCGCGACAACCCCGCCCGGCTCGAGCAGTACCTGGCCGTGCATTGATAGCTTTTTACCCAGCCATGACCGCACCCTCCGCCATTCCCGCCATCATCGGCTACGTCACGCCGCTGAGCGCCCGCCCGGGCCAGAACCTGTCGTTTCGCATCAGCTCGCGCGGCGATGCGCCGTTTCGCGCAAGCGTATTGCGCATCCATTGTGCCGATCCGAATCCGGCCGGGCCGGGCATGCAGCTCGAAGCGGTGGACGTACCGCTGGCCGCCAGCCATGCCGGCCACGAACAGCCGGTGCATGCCGGCTCGTGCGCATGGGCGCCGCTGGCATCGCTGGCTGACCGGATCGTGTTGCGCTGGCTGGCCAAGCCGACGCTGGTGCGCGACGAATCACCGCAGGTGCTGGCCAGCCTGCAGCATGCGCAGGGCGAGTCCGGCGTGGCGCTGGTGTCGACGCCGCAGGGGCTGGTCGTGATGGTGCGACAGGGGCAAACGGACAAACCGGGGTCGGCTCAGGCCGGCGACCAAGCGGCTCAGGCCGGCAGCCGGGCGGCACAGGCCGGCAAGACGCCGGCCGATCCGAAGTCCGCCGCGAAACCGGCCTGCCCCCCGGCCGCGCTGCAGTTGCCGACCGGGCTGACGCTGCAACAGGACCGCTGGCATGCGCTGGCCTTGACGGTCGAGCTGGCCAGCGGCCGCATCGATGTCACGATCGAGCCGGTCGCCGCCAGCCTGCCCGGCGCCGCGCCGGCCATCGCCGCGCAACACGTCACCGTGCAGGCGCCGGCCCCGTTGGCCGCGCCCGCGCTGTTGTGCCTGGGCGCCTGGTGGCAAGGCCATCCGTCCGACGGCTTCAACGGGCTGATCGAAGCGCCGGCATTGTCGGCTGGCCGGCCGCGCGACGCCGGCGACAGCGACAGCGCCCGCGACAGCGGCGCCGCCGCCGAGATCGCCCGCTGGGACCTGTCGGCCGACATGCACGCCGAGACCATCCCCGGCGCAAGCCCCGGCATGCCGGCGCTGACGCTGGTCAACACGCCGGTGCGCGCGGTGCGCGGCTCGACCTGGAGCGGCCGCCAACAGGACTGGAAACAGGCGCCGCACGAATACGCGGCGATGCACCTGCACGCCGACGCGCTGTCGGACTGCGGCTGGCACGAGTCGCTGAGCCTGGCCATCCCCGCCGGCCTGAAGTCCGGCGTCTACGGCCTGCAGGTCGACAACGACCACGGCAGCGACATCATCCCGTTCTACGTCACGCCGGCGCCGGACGGCCCGCGCGCACGGGTGCTGTTCCTGGCCTCGACGCTGACCTACCAGGCCTATGCCAACCACGCGCGCGGCAACTACGCCGGCGAACTGGCGCAGCGCATCGAGGCCTGGCAGGCCTACCCGCACAATCCGGACGTGCTGCGGCAGTTCGGTGCGTCGACCTACAACCGCTACAAGGACATGGCCGGCATCAGCCTGTCGTCGCGCTTGCGGCCGATGCTGACGATGCGGCCCGGCTACCTGACCTTCGCCGACCCCAAGGGTTCGGGACTGCGGCATTTTCCGGCCGACTCGCACCTGACCCAGTGGCTGCGCGAGCAGGGCCACGACTACGACGTCATCACCGACGAGGACCTGGACGACCAGGGCCTGGCGGCCTTGCGCCCCTACGACGTCATCATGACCGGCACGCATCCTGAGTACCACACGCGCCGCATGATCGAGGCGCTGATCGCCTACCGCGAGGCCGGCGGCTACCTGATGTACCTGGGCGCCAACGGCTTCTACTGGAAGATCGCGCGGCCGGCGCACGCGCCGCACCTGCTGGAGATCCGCCGCGCCGAAGGCGGCATCCGCGCCTGGGCCAGCGAGCCGGGCGAGTACTACAACCAGCTCGATGGCGAGTACGGCGGCATGTGGCGGCGCAACGGCATCGCGCCGCAGGCGACCGGCGGCGTCGGCTTCGCGGTGCAGGGCGGCTACGAAGGTGTCGGCTACCGGCGCACGGCCGAATCCTACGAGCCCGACGTGGCCTGGCTGTTCGACGGCGTGGCCGGCGAGACCTTGGGCGACTACGGCTGCTTCGGCGGCGGCGCGGCGGGCTTCGAGCTGGACCAGGTGGTGCCCGAACTGGGCTCGCCCGGCTACCTCAAGATCGTCGCCATCTCGGAGGGTCACGGGCCTAGCTTTAAAATAGTGCCCGAGGAGATCCTGACCTGGACCATCGCCGCCTCGCTGCCCCGCCACTACGAGGGCGTGCGCGCGCACATGGCGGTCGGCGGCTACGCCGCCGGCCGCGGGCGGGTCGCGGGCCACCAGCGGCAGCACCGGCCGGAGCACGCCGAGCAACACGGCCGCGCTGGCGGCATCGCCGTTGAGCTCCAGCGCAACCAACACCGCGAGGAGGTGGAAGGCGATGAGCGGCGAGCCGACCATGCTGCGGGCCATCAGCAGCGACTCCTCGGACCGGCCCAGGGCGCCCGCACGATCGCCGTTCCTGACCGCCTCCTCGACCAGCCGGACGAGCATGATCGCCTCGTAGAACGGTTGGCCGGGGCGGCGGGCGAGGTCGAGGGCCTCCTCGCTGGATGGCACGAGCGCCTCCAGCTCGGGCCGTGCGTCGACGAGCGGCCGGAGCAGGAGCGACGTGCGGGCCACCGCAC
>JAEZBO010000055.1 GCA_023427085.1 Pseudomonadota bacterium | reverse complement strand
GGCGTGGACGGCTGACATGAGCGCCGCCGCGCCGCAGCCCGTGCCCGACCGGCCTGCCGCCGCGGCGGACCGGCAGCCGGTGTTCCAGGCCGTGCTGGGCCCGCAGTGGCAGGCGCTCGGCGAGGTGATCCGCCGGCATTACTTCCTGCGGCCCTATAGCGACGACCGGATCACCGTCTCGGGCGTCATGCACGAGGTGCATCACAACTGGCTGGCGCGGCTGATGATGCCGTTCGCGCGCATCGCCGGCGCGCTGGTGCCCTACCGCGGCCGCGACGTGCCGATCGACGTGCACTACGACTGCCGCCCCGACGACGGCAACATCTACTGGAACCGCGTGTTCCGTTTCGACGGACGCCCGCCCTTCCACTTCCGTTCGCACATGGAACAGACCGGCCCGGGCCAGGTGATCGAATTCGTGCGCCTGGGCATCGGCCTGCGGCTGCGCGTCAGCGCCGAGGACGGCGCGCTGGTGTTTCGTGATGCCGGTTATGTATGGCGGCTGTTCGGCCTCGACGTGCCGCTGCCGGTCGGCCTGCTGCTGGGCCGCGCCTACGTCGAAGAGCGGCCGGTCGACGCCGAGCGCTTCAGCATGAAGATGCACCTGCGCCATCCGCTGTTCGGCGAGGTGTTCCGCTACAGCGGCAGCTTTTCGGTACCGGCCGACACGCCGCCCGCGACGGTCGTGGCGGACTCGGCGGCGAGCGGCGCTGGCGCGTCCAACCGTCCGGCTTGAACCCCGCGCGTGCGCTTGCGCACGCCGCGGGTCCGGAGCCTCGGTTCAGCCGGCGTAATCGCGCGCCAGCCGCACCACCGTCACGCCCGGCTTGAGCTGGCGCAGCGACGGCATCACCAGCGTGCAGGCCGGGTACGGCGACAGCACCGGCACCCCGTCCAGCGTGGCGATTGGCGTGCCCTGTTGCTCGAGCCGTTCCAGGCCCTGCCACGGCTGCGCGAACTGCACGTCCATCGACGGCGCCACCACCGCGGTGGTCACTTCCAGCACCTGCTGCAGCGCCGGCTCGGGTTGGCGCCAGCCAGCCGGAATGTCGGTCGCCGAGACGATCGCCGACAGCGCCAGGAAGCGCGCGATCTGGTCCTTGGCGACGTCCACCGAGGCCGGATCGCCGTGAAAGCCGCACTCGACCAGCAGCGCGCAGACGCCATCCGCGTCGGCCTGGCCGAAGCGGCCGTAATCCCGCATGCGCACGCCATCCTTGTGGCCCGCATCGACGACCACGTGCGCCGGCGCGCCCATGTCGCGCGCCAGCTGGATGTTGCGCGGCAGGGTGCCGCTGAGCAGCAGCGGCGCGCTCGGCTCGTGCATCGAATGCAGATCCAGCAGCCAGTCCGCCCGCGCCACCCACGGTGCCAGCTCGGCGGCGCGAGCCCGCTCGAGATTGCCGGCGTCGGCCAGCTTGTCGGCGCTCCAGACCCGGTTCAGGTCTTCGTCGACGAAGCGCGAGGCGTCGTGGCGGCTGGCATCGAAACGATCGAAGGCGGCCAGATTGCAGAACGCCAGCGTCAGGCTGCCCTGGCGCGGGCGCAGGCCCGCCGCCAGCAGGTCCTTGAGCGCCCAGGCGCCGCTCAGTTCATTGCCGTGCACCAGTGCGCTGATCAGCACCGCGCGGCCGGGCACGCCCGAGTCGAAATGCCACACGCCGGGCGTGCCGGTGTTGCCCTGACGTTCCTGGCTCAGGTCGGGGACTGCCAGTTCGAAACGCATCGTCTGCTCCGTGGTGTACTTTTCAACGCGCGCGGATACCGGCCGAATCGACCAGCGCGCCGTACTTCTCGATCTGCTCGGCCAGGAAGGCCTCGGCATCGAGGTCGCCGGCGGCCGGCACGCCGCCGGTCTGCGCGAGCTTGGCGCGGAAGCTTTCCGAGGCCAGCACTTCGCCGACCGCGCGGCGCAGCGTGGCGGCGACGTCGTCGGGCAATCCGGCCGGGCCATAGAGGCCGAACCAGATGTTGATGTCGACGTTCTCGAAGCCCGGGGTCTCGGCCAGCGCGGGGATCTCGGGCGCGATGTCGGAACGCTTGGCCTCGGTCACGCCGAGCGCGACGATGTTGCCGTTGCGCACCGGCGGCAGGCCCGAGGACAGCACCAGCATGCCGAAGTTGAGCTGGCCGCCCATCAAGTCGGTGACCAGCGGCGCGACGCCGCGATAAGGCACGTGCTCGGCGGTCACGCCGGACGCCTGGCTGATCATTTCGCCGGCCAGGTGCAGCGTCGTGCCGACGCCGGACGAACCGTAGTAGAACGAGCCCGGCGGCGCGGCGCGCAGCGCTTCCAGATACTGCGCGGCGCTGGTGATGCCCGAGGCCTTGGAGGCGGCCAGCAGCATCGGCTGCGAGCCGATGATGCCGAGCGAGCTCAGGTCCTTCTGGCCGTCGTAGGCGACCGCGGTGTTGATCATGCGGGCGATGGCGATCTCGTTGGACGAGCCCAGCAGCAGCGTGTAGCCGTCCGGCTTGCTGCGTACCACGCGCTGTGCGCCGATGGTGCCGCCGGCGCCGCCGACGTTCTCGACCACGACGTTCTGGCCCAGCTTGGCGCTGAGCTCCTCGCCGAACAGCCGCGCGGTCAGGTCGACGCTGCCGCCGGCGGGATAACCCACCACCAGCGACACCGTGCGGTCGGGATAGGCGGCATGGGCCGCGGGTGCGGCCAGCAGGGCGGCGCAGACGGCCGCGCAGGGCGCCAGGCGCCCGAGCAGGTTCTTGATCATGTTTCCCTCGAATCGTTGTTGGCTGCGGTCTGCGTGGACCGCTGCCGATCATTCTGGACGCGCGGGAATTTCGCGGCCGTGCCATCCCGGCACGATGCAGTGCCGATTCGGCACCAGGCCGATGCGGCCGGCGGGGCTAGCGCTGCAGCTGCGTGGCGTCCCAGACCGCCTCGACCAGGTCGCTCTGGCGCGTGCGCGCGCGGTACAGCCGCACCTCGAAGACGATCTCGTCGCTGCGCCGGCCGGCCAGCACCAGGCTGCCGTGGCGGCAGTCGCCGGCGGCCATCGACCACGGGATCCACGCGACGCCCAGGCCCTTGTGCGCGGCGCCGCGCGCGGCGTCGAGCGAATCGCAGCGCAGGAACGGCGTCAGCGCGTATTCGTGGCTATCGAGCCGCGTGCCGAGGATGCGCTCCATCGACATGCCGGGCTCGAAGGCGATCAGCGGCACCGGGGCGCCCTGTTCGGCCAGCGGATAGCGCGGCTCGCCATGGCGGTCGGGCTGGCACACCGGCACCAGCTTGTCGGTGCCCAGCGTCATGTAGCGATAGCGGCCGGGCGCCAGCTGCACGCTCAGGGCCGGATGCGCGTAGCCGCACAAAAAATCGGCGCCGCCGCGCGCCAGCCGCTCGACCAGGTCCTGCATGCGGCCGGTGACCATGTTGACACGGCTGCCCGGCGCCAGCGGCGCCTGCGGTCCCCGCCGCAGACGCACCAGCCAGTCGGCCACCAGCGTGCCGGCCAGGCTGCGGCCGGTGGCCACCTGCAGTACCGACTCGCCGTTCGAGCCGGGCGCGGCGATGCGCTTGCGCACCGCGCCGAGCTGCTCGACCACCAGCCCGGCGGTCTTGAGCAAGGCCTCGCCCTGCGGCGTCAGATGCACCGGCGTGCGGCCGCGCTCGACCAGCGCGGTGCCGGCCCAGGCCTCGAGCGCGCGGATGCGGCGCCCGAAGGCCGGATGGGTCACGTGACGGGCCTCGGCGGCCGCGACGAAGCTGCCGGTGCGCGCCAGCGCGATCAGGTCCTCGAGAAGCTTGAAGTCGGCCATGGCCTAGACGGATACGCGGCCGGAATGGCGCGCCAGGACGGTATTGTATGAACCGGCCGGCGCGGCTCAACCGCCCGGCGGCGCTTCGATGAAACGACCGCGTTGGGCCGGCGTGGGGGCGATGACCGTGTCGCGCCGGCCCAGCAGGCGATAGCGATTGCGGCCGACCCAGTAGTACAGCGCGTCGCGCAAGGGCTTGGGCACCAGCGCCAGCAGCCACAGCCAGCGCCACGGCGCCGGCAGGCGCCTGAAGATCGCGATCACGCCGTCGCTGGCACGCAGCGCGCGGCCGTGGTCGAAGAACACGAAGGTATAGGCGTTGTCGGGATCGATGCCCAGCCGCGCGCCCAGCTGCCGGCCGTAGTCGGACTGGAAGGGCGTGTAGCGGATCACGCCGCGGCGATCGAGCCGCAGCAGCAGCCGCACCTGCGCGGCGCAGAAATTGCAATGGCCGTCGAACACCATCAGGCCGTCAGGCACGTCGGGCAGATAGCTGGCGGTGGCTGCCGCCGGCGCCGGACAGGACGCCATGGCAGAGTCGGCCGCCGGAGTGCCGGCGTTCGAGGAGACTGCATACGGGGAGCCGGCCTTCGGAGCTTCGCCCGCCGAGGCGTCGGCGGCGTGGCGGGGATCGTGCGGGGACCTCGTGTCGGGCTGCGTCATCAGGGCTCCTGGATATCGCGTCGTCGCGTGTCGGCGGATGCTGGTCGCCAAGATCGCAACGACCGCGGTGATCGCGGTGACCGCAACGATCAAGGCGATCAGAACGGCCGCGACGACCGGCGCAGGCCCGTCAGCCGCGGCTCAGCGCGTCACGCCGTCGCCGCGCCGGGCGCCGGACGCTCGCCGAATTGCGTCTGCGCCAGCTGCTGCAGGCAGTCGTGCACGTCGCCGACGATCACCTGCGAAGTGCAGGCCAGCATCAGGTTCAGGTTAAGGCCAAAGTCCTCGACCGTATAGCCCTGGATGTCGCGATGGCGCAGGTGTTCGGGATCCCATTCGGCGCCGGCCTGATCGACCAGCGGTTCGGCCATGTCGGTGTAGGCCCACACGGTCTTGCCGCGCGCATGGGCGTAACCCATCTCGAACACGGTGCCCGAGTCGGGCTCGGCGCCGCGAAACGGATTGACGTTGGCCACCACCGCGTCGCAGCTGTCGATCAGCGCCAGGTTGGCGCGGCAGATCCAGTGCGCGCGCGCCGGCCCCTCGAGGTGTTCGGGCACCTCGTTGTCGAGCGGGTACAGGCCCTCGAAACCGAAGGTGGCGCACATCTGCTTGAGACGGTCGCCATAGTCGCGCGCGTCGGCGCGAAAGACGTCAAAACCTGCGAGATAGAGTTTCATGGATCATCGCGACCACGGAGCCGCGCCAGAAGGATCGATGCCGTATTTTTGCATGGCTTGCGCCAGCACCGTGGCCTCTTGCTTGCCCTCGCGCACCAGCGCATGCAGGGCGGCCAGCACGACCCAGCGGCGGTCGACCTCGAAGAAGCCGCGCAGCGCCGGGCGCGTATCGCTGCGGCCGAAGCCGTCGGTGCCCAGCACCGTGTAGCGGCCACGCAGGTACGAAGCGATCAGCTGCGGATAGGCGCGCACGTAGTCGGTCGCGGCCACCACCGGCAGCGTGTCGGGCAGGCATTGATCCAGATAGCTTTGCGTCGGGTCGCCCAGCATCTGCCGGCGCTCGGCCTCACGCGCATCGCGCGCCAGCTCGCTGAAGCTGGTGACGCTCCAGGTTTCGCTGCTGACCTGCCAGTCGTCCCACAGCAGCTGCGCCGCCGCGATCACCTCGCGCAGGATCGCGCCCGAGCCCATCAGCCGCAGCGCCGCCTGGCCGTCGCCGTGCGTCGCGTAGCGGTACATGCCGCGGATGATGCCATCGTGCGCATCGGCCGGGATCGACGGCTGCGCGTAGTTCTCGTTGGTCACCGTCAGGTAGTAGAAGACGTCCTGCTGGTTCTGCACCATCTCGCGCGCGCCGTGGTCGACGATCACGGCGGCCTCGCCGGCGAAGGCCGGATCGTAGGCGCGGCAGTTGGGGATGGTCGCCGCGACCACGTGGCTCGAGCCGTCCTGATGCTGCAGTCCCTCGCCGCCCAGCGTGGTGCGGCCCGCCGTCGCGCCGATCAGGAAGCCGCGCGCGCGCTGGTCGGCGGCGGCCCAGATCAGGTCGCCGACGCGCTGGAAGCCGAACATCGAGTAGTAGATGTAGAACGGCAGCATGGTCACGCCGTGCACGCTGTACGAGGTCGCCGCGGCCACCCACGAGGACAGCGCGCCGGCCTCGGTGATGCCCTCTTCGAGCAGCTGGCCGTCGCGCGACTCCTTGTAGTACAGCATCGAGCCGGCGTCCTCGGGCTCGTAGAGCTGGCCGTCGGGCGAATAGATGCCGACCTGCCGGAACAGGTTGGCCATGCCGAAGGTGCGCGCCTCGTCGGCCACGATGGGCACGATGCGCGGGCCCAGCGCCGGCGCCTTCAGCAGGTTGCTGAACTGCCGCACCACCGCCATGGTGGTGGACATCTCCTTGCCCTCGGCCTGCAGCGCGAAGCGCGCGTGCTCGTCCACCGGCGGCACCGGCAGCGGCTCGCACAGCGTGCGCCGTTGCGGCAGGTAGCCGCCCAAGGCCGCACGGCGCTCGTGCAGGTACTTCATCTCGACGCTGTCCTCGGCCGGCTTGTAGAAGCGCATCTGCGTGACGTCGTCATCGCTGAGCGGCAGCTTGAAGCGGTCGCGAAATGCCATCAGCGCCTCGACGTCGAGCTTCTTTTGCTGGTGCGAGGTCATGCGCGATTCGCCCGCGCCGCCCATGCCATAACCCTTCTTGGTCTTGGCCAGGATCACGGTGGGCTGGCCCTTGTGCTCGCGCGCCGCGCGCATCGCCGCGTACAGCTTGCGGAAATCGTGGCCGCCGCGCTTGAGCGCGTTGATCTCTTCGGGCGACATGTGCGCGACCAGCTCGCGCAGCTCGGGATCGAGCGAGAAGAAGTGTTCGTGGTTGTAGGCGCCGTCGTTGGCGCCCAGCGTCTGGTACTGGCCGTCGACGGTCGCGGCGAACTGGCGCAGCAGCGCGTGATGGGTGTCGCGCGCGAACAGCGCATCCCAGTCCGAGCCCCAGATCACCTTGATGACGTTCCAGCCCGCGCCGGCGAAGGTCGACTCGAGCTCCTGGATGATCTGGCCGTTGCCGCGCACCGGGCCGTCCAGACGCTGCAGATTGCAGTTGATGATGAAGGTGACGTTGTCGAGCTTTTCGCGCGCGGCCAGCGACAGGCCGGCCAGCGATTCGGGCTCGTCCATCTCGCCATCGCCGAACACGCCCCAGACGCGGCGGCTGGCGGTCTGCGCGATGCCGCGATGCGCGAGGTAACGCATGAAGCGCGCATGGTAGATCGCGTTGATCGGGCCGATGCCCATCGAACCGGTCGGAAACTGCCAGAAGTCGGGCATCAGCCACGGATGCGGGTACGAACAGAGCCCGTCGCCGCCGACTTCCTGGCGGTAGTTCTTCAGTTGCGATTCGCTCAGCCGGCCCTCGAGATAGGCGCGCGAATACACGCCCGGCGCCGAATGCGGCTGGAAGAACACCAGGTCGCCACGGCCTTCGCCGCTGTCGGCGCGAAAGAAGTGATTGAAGCCGACCTCGAAGATCTCGGCCGCCGACGCGTAGCTGGCGACGTGGCCGCCCAGTTCGCCATAGGCTTTGTTGGCGCGCACCACCATGGCCAGCGCGTTCCAGCGCATGATCGAGGTGAGCCGCTCTTCGATGTCGAGCTTGCCCGGATACGAGCCCTGGCGATCGACGCGGATGGTGTTCTGGTAGGCCGACCACGGGTGCGGGTGGTTGCCCAGGCCCAGGTAGCTGCCGTGCTCGGCCAGCTGGTGCAGCAGGTACAGCGCGCGCGCTTCGCCTTCTTCGCGCACGACGCCCTCAAGCGCCTCCAGCCATTCGGCGGTTTCCTGCGGGTCGGCGTCACGCTCGTGGGCGGGCGCGGTGGATGTCTCGGGGGCGGTTTGAGTTGTCATGATGGGCTGAGCCTGGATCGCCGGTGCCGGGCGGAGTGCCCGGCCCACCGTGGGGTAGCGCCGGCGACGCCGGCCTGTGGGGCCGGGATCGCGGTGCGCACCAGCCCATTCTAGGCAGCCCCTGCTGGCATGTGCTGTCGTTTGTCGCAGGCGATACCGCTCGACGCAGCATGAAACATAAGTTTTTGTTTGTCCTGCAGCAGGATATTTTGCAAAATGGCAAAAACACCGCCAACACGGCAGGAGACAGACATGGCCAGGCAAGCCTTGGACGAGATCGACCGGCGCATCCTGCAAGCGTTGCAGCACGATGGACGCCTGTCCAATGTTGAGCTGGCGGCGCGCGTGCACCTGTCGCCGTCGCCCTGCCTGGCGCGCGTCAAGGCGCTCGAGAGCCGCGGCGTGATCGACCGCCACGTCACGCTGCTCAATCCGCAGCGCATCGGCATGAACGTCAACGTGTTCATCCAGATCTCGCTGGACAAGCAGGTCAAGGAATCGCTCGACACCTTCGAGCGCGCCATCCGGGCGCTGCCCAACGTGATGGAGTGCTACCTGATGACCGGCGACTCCGACTACCTGGTGCGCGTGGTGGTGCCCGACATGCAGGCGCTCGAAAGCCTGGTGGTCGACGAGCTGACGCGCATCCCGGGCGTCGCCAACATCCGCTCGAGCTTCGCGCTCAAGCAGGTCAAGTACAGCACCGCGCTGCCGCTCGAGAGCGGCCCGGCCTGATGAACGTGCACGCGGCGCCCGCCGGCCACGCCGCGTTCGGACGCGACCGCTAGGCGCCAGACAGCCGTTGGCGCGTGCGCGCCGCGACGTCCTTGAGCCAGGGCTGGCGCGCCCAGTGCGCGGCGGCGTGGCGGTCGATCTGCTCCCGGTAGGTCAACGACAGGCCGATGTTGTCCAGCCCTTCCAGGAACATGCGCCGATGCCGCGGCAGCAGCGCAAAATCCGCCTGCACTCCCGGGCCGGACAAGGTCTGGCGCGCCACGTCGATGCGCAGCCGGTTGCGCGCCGGATCGTCGGCATCGTCCATCAGCCGGGCGATCTGCGCGGCCGGCAGGCTCACCAGCAGCAGGCGGTTGTTCATCGCATTGGAAAAGAAGATCTCCGCGAAGCTCGGCGCGACCACCGCCTGGATGCCGGCTTGCAACAGGCCCCAGACCGCGTGCTCGCGGCTCGAGCCGCAACCGAAGTTCGAGCCGCCGATCAGGATCGACGCGCCCTGGCTGGCGGGCTGGTTCAGCACGAAGTCCGCGCGCGGCCGGCCCGCCGCGTCGTGGCGCAGGTCGTAGAACAGCCCTTGCGCCAGGCCCGACTTGTCGATGCCGCGCAGGAACTGCTTGGGCATGATCTGGTCGGTGTCGAGATTCTCGATGCGCAGCGCGGCGCTGCGCCCTTCGATCAGCGTGGCGCTCATGAACGGCTCTCCAGTTGGCGGACGTCGGTGATGCGGCCGGTGGGGGCGGCGGCCGCCGCCATGGCCGGACTCATCAGATGGGTGATCGCGCCGCGCCCCTGGCGGCCCTCGAAATTGCGGTTGGTGGTCGAGGCGCAACGCACGCCGGCCTCGAGCACGTCGTCGTTCATCGCCAGGCACATCGAACAGCCGGCATTGCGCCATTCGAAACCGGCCTCGATGAACAGCCGGTCCAGCCCTTCGGCCTCGGCGGCTGCCTTGACGGCGCCCGAGCCCGGCACCACCATCGCGCGCACGCCGGCGGCGACATGGCGGCCGCGCACCACCGCGGCGGCGGCGCGCAGGTCCTCCAGACGGCCATTGGTACAGGAGCCGATGAAGACATGCTGCACCGGCGTGCCGGCGATCGCCGCGCCGGCCGCCAGGCCGGTGTACTGCATCGCGCGCGCCGCGCTGTCGCGCTCGGCGCCGTCGGCCAGATCCCGCAGTTGCGGCACGTGACCGTCGATCGGGATCACCTGGTCGGGGCTGGTGCCCCAGGTCACGTGCGGCGCGATCGTGCCGGCATCGAATACGAACTCGGCGTCGAACACGGCCCCGGCGTCGCTGCGCAGGTCCTGCCACGCCAGCAAGGCCGCATCGCGATGCGCGTCACGCAGATCCGGCGCATGCGCCATCACGTAATCGATCGCCTTGTGATCGGGGGCGATCAGTGCGCCGCGCGCGCCGGCTTCGACCAGCATGTTGCACAGCGTGAAGCGCGCCTCGATCGACAGGGCATCGACGGCGGCGCCGCTGAGCTCGACCACGTAGCCGCGCGCGCCCTGCGCGCCGATCGCGCCGATGATGGCCAGCACCAGATCCTTGGCGGTCACGCCCGGCGCCAGCGCGCCGTCGGCGCGGATGTGCAGGGTCTGCGCCACCCGGTAGACCAGCGTCTGGGTCGCCAGCACGTGCTCGACCTCGGTGGTGCCGATGCCAAAACCCAGCGCCCCCAGCGCGCCGTAGGTGGTGGTGTGGCTGTCGCCGCAGATGACCACCATGCCCGGCCGGATCATGCCGTGCTCGGGCGCGACCACGTGTTCGATGCCCTGCAGCGGATCGTTGGTGTCGAACAGCGGGATGCCGAACTGCGTGCAGTTCTTCTTCAGGTTGCTGGCCTGCAGCGCAGAGGCCGGGTCGGCGATGACCCGCGTCGCGCCCGGGTGGGTCGGAATGATGTGGCTGACGACCGCCACGTTCTGACCCGGCATCGGCACGCCACGCCCCTGCTCATGAAGACCGGCGAAGGCCTGCGGGCTGGTGTACTCGTTCATCAGGTGCAGGTCGCAGAACAGCAGGATGTTCTGTTCGTCCAGCGTCGCCACGGTGTGCGTGTCGACCAGCTTGCGATAGAGGGTTCGGGCGGACATGGTGAGCCAAAGAAAGACGTGAAGGAAGGAAGCGGATCACTGCACGGTGATGCCGCGTTCCTTGATGAGTTTTTCCCACTGGGGCATCTCGGCGACCAGGCGCTCGCGAGCCTGTTGCGGCGAGCCCGGCGTCGCTTCGAAGCCTTCGCGCGACATGCGCTCGGTGACGTTCCGCGCGGTCAGCACCTTGCCCAGGGTCTCGTTGAGCTTGTCGATGACGGGTTGCGGCGTGCCGGCGGGCGCGAACACCATGAACCACGTCTCGAAGGAATATCCAGGCAGCCCGGCTTCGGCGATGGTCGGCACGTCGGGCATCAGCGGCGATCGTTTCGGACCGGTCACGCCCAGCGCGCGGACCTTGCCGCCCTCGACCTGGCCCCGCGCGGCCGACAGCACCGGAAAGCACAGTTCGGTCTGGCCGCTGATGGTGTCGATCAGCGCCGGGCCACCGCCGCGATAGGGAATGTGCACGATGTCCAGCTCACCGACCGCCTTGAACAGTTCGGCCGCCATGTGGAAGGTGCTGCCGGGGCCGGCCGATGCGTAGGTCATGCCGCCCGGCTTGTCCTTGGCCAGCGCGACCAGCTCGGCGACGTTGGCGGCGGCGACGTCGTTGTTGACCACCAGCACGTGCTGCGACGACGCCACCATGCCGATCGGCGCCAGGTCCTTGAGCGTGTCGTAGGGCATCTTCGGCACCAGCGCGGGGTTGATCGCCAGCGAGACGGTCTGCAGGCCGATGGTGTAGCCGTCGGCCGAAGACTTGGCCACCGAATCGACGCCGATGTTGCCGCCGGCGCCGGCCTTGTTCTCGATCACCATGGGCCGGCCGAGCGCCTTGCCCCACTCGTCGCTGATCATGCGCGCGACGATGTCGGCGCTGCCGCCGGGCGCATACGGCACCACCAGCTTGACCGGACGGTCGGGATATTGGGCCGTCGCGGCCGTACAGGCCAGCAGGGTCGAAAAGAGGCAGAGCAAGGTGCGGCGCATCGGGTGTCTCCTGTTTTTACGTTGTGCAGGCATACTAAAGTTAAATTGCAGCGCGATAATTTCGTCTAATTCAGTTGTTTAGTTCCGTGAGGTTAATAATGGACGCGCTGTCGGACGTCGCCTTCTTTTCAGTCGTCGCCAAGCACGGCAACCTGCGCGAGGCCGCCCGCCAGCTGGGCGTCACGCCGCCGGCGGTCAGCAAGCGCCTGCTGTCGCTCGAACGCCGGCTTGGCGTGCGGCTCATGCAACGCACCACGCGGCGCGCCAGCCTGACGCCCGAAGGCGAGACCTACCTGGTCGAAGGCGCGCAGGTGCTCGAGCAGCTCGAGGCGCTCGAACGCAAGGTGGCCGGATCGCGCGCGATTCCCAAGGGCGTGTTGCGGGTGGTCGCCACGCTGGGTTTCGGCCGCAAGCACGTCTCGCCGGTGCTGTCGCAATTTGCCCGGCGCTATCCCGAGGTCGAGGTCCAGCTGACGCTGACCGACCGGCCGGTCGACCTGATACAGCAGGGATTCGACCTGCAGATCCGCGTCGGCGAGCTGCCGGACTCGAGCCTGACCGCCCGGCTGCTGGCGCACAATCGCCGCGTGCTGGGCGCCGCGCAGACATATCTGGACCGGCACGGCCGGCCGGCCACGCCACGCGAGCTGGGCCAGCATGCCTGCCTGTTCATCCAGGAAAGCGACGAGACCTTCGGCACCTGGCATTTCAAGGCCGGCGCGGTGGCCGAGACCATCAAGGTGCGGGGTCCGCTGGCGTCCAACGATGGCGAGTGCGTGGTCAACTGGGCCACCGACGGCCACGGCATCCTGCTGCGCTCGTTATGGGAGATCGCGCCGCTGCTGCGCGCCGGTACGCTGCAGGCGGTATTGCCGCGCTGGGACCTGCCGCCGGCCGACATCTACGCGGTGTTTCCGACCCGCAACCATCTGTCGGCCAAGACCCGCGCCCTGGTCGATTTCCTGCTCGAGGCCTTTGCGCCGCATCGGCGCGACAAGGACGGTAACTGGTAGAAAAATCCGGCGCGCCGCCCTGCATGCTAGGGTTCAGGCTGGACTGACCAACGACCCCGCGCCAGATCGCGCGGGCAGCATTCGAGCATGAGCATTCTTTCTTCCGACACACCGATCGAGACGCTGGCCGTGCGCGTCACCGGCAAGGTGCAGGGCGTGGGCTACCGGCTCGCCACCGTGCGCCGCGCGCATATGCTGGGCATCGGCGGCTGGGTGCGCAACGTCGAGGATGGCTCGGTCGAGGCGCTGATCCAGGGCGTGCCCGACCAGATCGACCTGATGCTGCAGTGGCTGCGCGTCGGCCCGCCCGCCGCGCTGGTGCGCGAGGTCAGCAGCGAGATCCGCCACGACGATCGTCGTTATGGCCGCTTCGAGCAGCACTAGCCGGGCCACCGCGACCACGCCCGAACGCGTGCTGCTGCGCGGCATGCCGCCGGTCGGCACGCCCGATGCGCGGATCCTGATTCTGGGCAGCATGCCGGGCGCGGCCTCGCTGGGCGCGGCGCGTTATTACGCGCATCCGCGCAACGCGTTCTGGCCGATCCTGACGCAGCTGTTCGGCTGGCCGGACGGGCTGGACTACGCCGCGCGCCTCGAGGCGCTGCGCAAGCGGCGCGTGGCCTTGTGGGACGTGGTGCACGAGTGCGTGCGGCCCGGCAGCCTGGACTCCAGCATCGACGCGGCCAGCGTGCAGGCCAACGACTTGCCGGCCTTCCTGGCGGCCCATCCCCACATCGTTCGTATCTGCCTGAACGGCACCGCGGCGCACACGCTGTTTCGCCGCCACGTGCTGGCCCGCCATGCGCTGCCCGGCGACATCGAACTGCTGCGCCTGCCCTCGACCAGTCCGGCCCATGCCGCGATGACGATGCAGGCCAAGCTGTCGGCCTGGCGCGACGCGCTGGCTCCGGTGCTGGGCTAGCGGCGCGGTGATTCAGGTCAGCGGCGGCACCGGCGCGGTGGGGTCGCCGGTCTTGCCCTGCACGACCACGGTGCTGGGCGGCGCCGCCATCGACAGGCCAGCGTCCGACAGCCGCTTGAGGATGTCGAACAGCAAGGCGCTGCGCACGCCGTAGGACGAACGCGGCGAGTTCACGTAGCCGGTGCCATTGAACATCAGCCGGCCGTTCTCGATGCCGTCCAGATGCACGGTCGGCGCCGGCCCGTCCATGATGCCGTCATGCTGCGTGAAGGCATCCAGCATCAGCGCGCGCACCTGCTCGGCATCGGTGTCCAGCGGCATCGGCAGCTTGACGGTCACCACGCCCTGCGGGTTCGAGTGCGTCACGTTGCGCACGGTCTTGGTGATGAATTCGGAGTTCGGCACGATCACGGTCGAACGGTCGCCCATGCGGATCTCGGTGGCCCGCACGTTGATGCGCTGGATGTCGCCCTCGACGCCGCCCAGCGACACCCAGTCGCCGACCTTGACCGGCCGCTCGGCCAGCAGGATCAGGCCCGAGACGAAGTTCTGCACCACCGCCTGCAGGCCAAAACCGATACCCACCGACAGCGCGCTGGCGACCCACGCGACCCGCTCGAGTCCGACGCCGATCGCCGACATCGACAACGCCACCGCCACCACCACGCCGATGTAGCCGACCAGCGTCGCGGCCGACACGCGCATGCCGGGGTCCAGGTGCGTGGTCGGCAGGTAGCGGTCCTGCAGCCAGCGCTTGAAGATGCGCACGCCCAGCAGGCACAGGCCCAGCACCATGAAGGCCTGCAGCACCGCCATCGGACGGATCTGGATCTGGCCGATCGTCACGCCCTGCGGCAGCGCGCCGGCCCGCTGCACCAGCTCGAGCGGCCCTTCGCCGAACGGCGCCAGCAGCAGCACCAGCGCGAACAGCACCACCAGCAGCCGGCCCAGGCCCGACAGCAGCACCGCGGCCTGGTCGCGCGCGCGCGGCGGCGGCAGGCCGGCTTCCTTGGCTTCGGGATCGGGCGGCGGCGAGGACAGCAGCGTCGAGAAGCCGTCCTCGATCAGCAGCGCGAACAGGTAGGCGGTGGCCAGCACCACCAGCGTCCAGGCCAGCTGCTTGATGACGAAGTTGCCGAACGCGGCGTAGCCGATCAGCAGCGACCCCAGGCCCAGCGCCAGCACCACCCAGGTGAGGTTGACGGCCGTCACCAGCCACAGCGGACGCAGCGGCAGCGTGGTCGATTCGGCCTGCGCCGCGGCCTCGAGCTTGCGGCGGATGCGATGGGCGCGATGCAGCGCCAGCGCGATCGTCATGGCCAGCAGGATCTCGGCCAGCGCGTTGACGGCGATGGTGCTGCTCAAGGTGACGTTGACGCGCGCGGCCCACTGTTCGGCCAGCCACACCAGCACCACGTTGGCACCCAGCGCGGCCGGATAGCGGCGCAGCGACCAGGCGACCTGGTCGGACACCGGCAGCAGCCGCCACGACGAACGATGCGGCGACAGCAGCGCGTAGCCCAGGCCGGACACGAAGCCGCCGAAACACACGGTGGCGGTCAGCCGCCCCAGCAGCGCATCGGTCTCGCGGGTCAGCGCATCGGTCCAGTCCATGCCCAGATGCAGCAGGGATACGATCAGGCCCGGCACGATCACCGACAGGCACACCAGCGCCACCGCCAGGAACGTGCGCCGCAGGCGGCCCGGCGGCACCTTGCTGGCGGTCAGGCGAAACAGCGCCTTGCTGGCTTGCGCCCGCAGCAACAGCAGGCCGGCCACGCCCGCCAGCAGGGACAGCCAGACCGTCACCGGCGTGGCCAGCGCGGCATTGCGCAGCTCGGCGAAGAACTCGGCCGAGCGGTCGCGGTCACGCGACCAGCCATCGGTGAACTCGGTCCAGAAGTCGCCGCCCAGCACCGACGGCCGCCGCTCGCCGAGGCGCGCCTGGAACTGCGAGCGCCGCATCGTCGACAGTTGCTCGGCCGATTGCGCCCCCTCGACCGCCAGCAGCCGCGCCAGCTTGATCTGCGCATCGAGTTTGTTGCGGGTTTTTTCCAGCTGCGCGCGTTGCGACGCCACGTCGCCGGCCTCGGCCTGCTCGGGCGCCGGCCCCAGCTCGTCGAGCCGCGCGGTGACACTGGCCAGCTCGGGCGCCAGGCTTTCGGCGGTGGCATCGGCGCCGGCCTGGATCTTCAGCGCGGTGCCGCGCAAGGATTGCAGCACCTCTTCGGCGGGCGGGTCATCCGACTGCAACGCCTTCTGCACCTCGTCGATCTGCTTGCGCGCCAGGTCGAGCGACTTGTCGACGTCCTCGCTGGGCGTCTGGGCCTGGACGGCCACGCTGCCGAGCGCCAGGCACAGCGCCAGCAGCACACGCCAGACCAGCGGCCACACCGAGGTGGTGGAAAAGCAAGACAGGGAGCGTGAAAACATGGTCAGGCAGGCTTTGCATCGGCGGGCCACACCTGCGCCTCGCCGACGACGCGATCTCGAATCCGCGCATTTTGCAATAAAAGCGGCCGAGTGCCCGGTCTCGTTACCTTATGCAGCAAACCCACAGGACTTGTCGATTTATCCGCGTCATCACGGTGCACTATGATGACAACGTCAGGGCCATACGGCCCTGATTTTTTTTGTCGTTATTCCAGCTTCGATCTCGGACAGAGGAAACCGGCCCGACCGCAACGGCGCACAAACCTAGGAGGTAGCAAGTGGGTGCCAGAAACACGATCCCATCGACCGGCAGCAGAGCCGCCAGACAACATTCCATACCGGTCTGGCTGACTGGACTGCTGCTGGGCATGCTGGCACTGCTTGGCGCCCTGGCCTGGCAACCTGCCCAGGCCGTCGAAGCGCCCGCGCCGGCGGTCCCGGCCGCCTCGGGCGCCAACCCGCCCTCCTACGCCGCCATGGCCGACCTGCTCGAGAACGAGCAAAGCCGCAATGCGCTGATCGAGCAGCTGCGCGGCATGGCAGCCCAACCCGGCGGCACGCCGGAAGCGGCGCTGACGCAGGACGCCGCCGCCGGCAACGCCGCCGGCGCCGACCTGACGCTGCCGCCGGAAGCGGGCGATCCGTCCTTGTCGCGCCGCGTCGCCGACGTCACGCAACATTTCTTCGCCGACCTGGGCCAGGGCCTGGGCGAGGCCGCCGCGGCGTTCCGCTCGGTCGGCGCCGGCGAAGGCATGCGCGGCATCAGCCTGGCGACCTGGCTGGACGCCTTGCTGGGCCTGGCGCTGGTGATCGCCGCCACGCTGATCGCGTGGTGGGGTTTCCGCGCGCTGGCGTCCCGCATCTACGCCCGCATGGACGGCTGGCTGGCCGATTGCGAGCAGACCACCCGCGCGCAGGCGCAGCCGGTCATCGGCGCCGACGGCCAGCCGCGCCCGGCGCCGCGGCTGACGCTGACGCTGCTGTACCGCAGCGCGCTGGCGATCGTCGGCGCGCTGCTGGTCGACGTCGGCGTGATCGCGCTGGCGGCGGCGGTCGGCTACGGCGTGGGCCTGTTCGCCACCGGCGAGAACGGCCGCATCGGCACGCTCGAATCGATGTTCGTCAACGCCTTCGTCGCGGTCGAGATCGCCAAGGCGCTGGTGCGCGTGGTCTTCGCGACCCGTTATCCGCATCTGCGCCTGCTCAAGATGAACGACGACGTGGCGATCTACTGGAACGCCTGGCTGGCGCGGCTGATCACCATCACCGGCTACGGCATCCTGATCGTGGTGCCGGTGGTGCGGGCGATGTTCTCGCCGGCCGTCGGCCAGATGATCAGCCTGCTGATCATGCTGGGCGTCTACGGCCACGCGGTGCGGGTGATCTGGACCAACCGGAAACTGCTGCGTGACCGCCTGGTCGCCAAGGCCGACGCCAGCGGCACGGCGTTCTTCGGCACCCTGCTGCGCGTGCTGTCGCGCATCTGGCACGTGCTGGCGATCGCGTATTTCACGGTGCTGCTGGTGGTCAGCCAGATCGCGCCCAACGATGCCTTGCCGTTCATGGCGCAGGCGACCGCGCAGACCGTGCTCGCCATCGCCGTGGGCATGTTGATCTCGGCGCTGCTGGGCTCGCTGTTCGGACGGCGTATCCAGCTGACCGAACAATGGCGCGAGCGCCTGCCGATGCTGGAGGCGCGGCTCAATTCCTACGTGCCGGCGGCGATCAAGTTCCTGCGCATGCTGGTGCTGATCTGGGTGCTGCTGATGGTGCTCGACGCCTGGCGCGCCTTCGACCTGTCGAGCTGGATCGCGTCCGAACGCGGCAGCGCGGCGATCCTGATGGTGGTGCACGTGGCCATCATCCTGCTGGTCGCGGCGCTGGTCTGGACGCTGATCGCCAGCATCATCGAACACCGCCTGTCGGCCGTCAGCGGGCCGAGCGGACCGAGCGCCCGCGAAAAGACCCTGCTGTCGCTGTTTCGCAATGCCGCGCTGATCGTCGTCGTGACGATGACCACGCTGATCCTGCTGTCGCAGATCGGCCTGGACATCGGCCCGCTGATCGCCGGCGCCGGCGTGATCGGCCTGGCGATCGGCTTCGGCGCGCAGAAGCTGGTGCAGGACATCATCACCGGCATCTTCATCCAGCTCGAGAACGGCATGAACCAGAACGACGTGGTCGAGGCCGCCGGCGTGTTCGGCACGGTCGAGAAGCTGACCATCCGTTCGGTCGGCATCCGCACGCTGGACGGCGGTTATCACCTGATCCCGTTCTCGTCGGTCGACGTGGTCGCCAACCACATGCGCGACTTCTCGTACCACGTCGGCGAGTACACCATCGCCCATCGCGAGAACGTCGACGACGCGATCTTCCACATGAAGGAAGCCTTCGCCGAACTCAAGCAGGACGAGGTGCTCGGACCCGAGGTGCTGGAAGACATGACGGTCGCCGGCGTGACGTCGCTGAGCGAACGCGGCGTCACCATCCGCATCCTGATCAAGACCACCGCCGGCATGCAGTGGGCGGTGCAGCGCGGCTACAACCGCCTGCTCAAGAAGCACTTCAATGCCGCGCGCATCGAGCTGCCGTACCCGCACACCATCGTCTACTTCGGCCAGGACAAGGACGGCAAGGCGCCGCCGCTGCGCATGCAGGCGGTCGAGGACGCACCGCTGGCGCCGGCCGGCCAGGCGGTCGCCGCCGGCCACATGCATCGCGTGCTGCGGCCCGCCGCGCCCGAGGATGCACAGGATGTGTTGGGCAACGAGCTCGAGACCGTGGTCGACGCCGACGGCGAAAAGAAGGACGCAGCCGGCACCGATCTGGACGAGGAGCGGCCGGGCGTGCAGGAGCACGAGGAACGGTCGGCGGCGCCGGACGATCCCGTCGTGCCGCCGCTGCCGCGGCCACGCTGAAGTGCTGAGGCGCTGAGGCGCTGAGGCGCTGAAGTGCTGAGGTGCTGAGGCGCTGAGGCGCTGAGGTGCTGAGGCGCTGGAGGTGCGCGCCGCCGCGCAGGCGGCGCGCGCTGCGCTAGGGCTTGCGCACGGCCCGGACCCGGCCGCTGTCGCCACCGCCGCAGAAGAAGCGGCCGGCGCCGTCGCCCTCGAGTCCGGATACCGTCATGTCCGCCGGCACCGGCAGCACCGCGAGCAGTGCACCGGTGGCCGGATCGACGCGCCGCAGGTCGCTGCCCTGCTCGTCCCAGGTGCCGTGCCACAGCTCGCCATCCACCCACGACACGCCGGTCACGTAACGGCTGCACGCGATCGTGCGCAGGATCCGTCCGCTGGCCGGATCGACCTGCAGGATGCGGCTGTCGCGGTGCTGTCCGACCCACAGCGAGCCTTCGGCCCACGCCAGGCCCGAGTGGCAGCCGGAAGCCGGCAGCGTGATCTCGGACAGCACCGTGCCGCTGTCCGGGTCGATCTTCTGGATGCGGTTTTCGGCGATCTGGTAAAGATGCGTGCCGTCGAATGCGGTGCCGGCGTCGGCGGCGACCTCGATGACGCGCACGATGCGGCCGCTGTCCGGGTCGAGCGCATTGAGCTGGCCATCGCTGGCGAACCAGACATGTCTGCCATCGAAGGTCAGGCCGTGGACCGGCCCGGCTTCGGCGAATGGACCATATTCGCGCAGGATCTCGATATCGGGATGTGTCATGGCTGGCCTCGGGAATCGGGTTGTGATGTCGACCAGCTTAGCGGCCCGGCAAGGGACCGGGGAGTAACAAGGTTGTCGGGGAGCCCGGCAGCGGCGGCGTCAGCCAGCGCCGTGCCGGTCCCCGGCCGGTGCTGGACACCTGCCCGGCCTGCGCCAGTTGCCCGAGCGCGCGCTGAACCGTGCGCGGGCTCAGGCCCAGCGCCAGCGCCAATGCCGAACTCGACCAGGCCTGGCCGTCGGCCAGCAAGGCCAGCACGCGGCCATGGCGCGTGTCGGACAGCGGCGCCAGCCCTTGCAGCGGGGCGTCCTGCGTCGCGCTCATCACGAATCCATCGGGCGTCGCATCGATGCGCGCAAGACCGTGCAGCACCCGGCGCAGGCGGCCGATCTCGACGCGCAGGCGGGCACGGTACGACTCGTCGGCGCGCCTGGCCCGAAAGGCCTGCTGCACCAGCAGGTCCCTCGAGGCGCCCACCGCGCCGGCCAACGCCAGCGTGCGCGCCAGTGCGAACAGCACCGGACGGCGGCCCAGCGGGACCACCGTGCCGCGTGCCATCACGGCCAGGCGGCAGGCGTCGACGATCAATGCGTCCGACGCCAACAACGCCTCGACGTCGGCCAGCGTCAGCAGACGCGTCGCGCCCGCACCCAGCCGGCGCGCCACCGGTTGCGACAACTCGCAGGCCATGGTCTCGACCTGCATGGTCAATGCCGCGATGCCCGCGGTGGCAGCGGCCTGGCGCGCCTGTTGCAGCGCGGCGCTGGCGCGCGCCGCCGACAGCTGGCGGATGGCCAGGCCCGCGACGGTGAGTTCGTGGCTGGCGCGCAGCGC
>JAEZBO010000037.1 GCA_023427085.1 Pseudomonadota bacterium | reverse complement strand
CGGCTGGCCTGGACGTAGCGCTCCAGGGCCTGGCGTGCGGCGCCACTGTCGATGGCCTGGCGCGCGCGGGCGATGCCATCGCCGATGTCACCGGCCACGCCGGCCACGTAGAGCGCCGCGGCGGCATTGAGCAGGACGATGTCGCGGGCCGGGCCCGTCGCGCCCTCTAGCACGGCCAGCAGCATGGCGCGTGACTGTGCCGCGTCCTCGACCTTGAGGTTGCGGCTGGCGGACATGGCGATGCCGAAGTCCTCCGGGTGGATCTCGTACTCGCGCACCTTGCCGTCGCGCAGTTCGCCGACCAGGGTGGACGCACCGAGCGAGATCTCGTCCATGCCGTCGCGACCCCACACCACCAGCGCCCGCTCGGCGCCCAGTTCGTGCAGCACGCGCGCCTGGATGCCGACCAGGTCCGGATGGAACACGCCCATCAGGATGTTCGGCGCACCGGCCGGGTTGGTCAGCGGACCGAGGATGTTGAAGATCGTGCGCACGCCGAGTTCCTTGCGCACCGCGGCGACGTTCTTCATCGCGCTGTGGTGCGCCGGCGCGAACATGAAGCCGATGCCGGTCGCGGCGATGCATTCCGAGACCTGCCCGGGCGTCAGCGCCAGGTTGGCGCCCAGCGCCTCGAGCACGTCGGCGCTGCCCGACGACGACGAGGCGCTGCGCCCGCCGTGCTTGGCGATCGGCACGCCGGCGGCCGCCGCCACGAACATCGCGGTGGTCGAGATGTTGAAGGTGTTCGAGCCGTCGCCGCCGGTGCCGCACATGTCCAGCAGGCTGGACGGGTCGGGCGTGGCCACCGGCGTGGCGAACTCGCGCATCACCTGCGCGGCGGCGGTGATCTCGCCGATGGTTTCCTTCTTGACCCGCAGGCCCATCAGCAGCGCGCTGGCCAGCTGCGGCGACAGTTCGCCGCGCATCAGGCTGCGCATCAGCGTCAGCATCTCGTCGTGGAAGATCTCGCGGTGTTCGATGCAGCGCACCAGCGCTTCGTTGATAGTGATCGTCATGGCTGTGCGGGTCAGTTCAGGGCCAGGAAGTTGCGCAGCAGGTCGTGGCCGTGCTGGCTGAGGATGGATTCGGGGTGGAACTGCACGCCGTAGACCGGCAGCGTCTTGTGGCGCACCCCCATGATCTCGCCGTCGGCGGTCTGGGCCGTGACGGCCAGGCAGTCGGGCAGGCTGGCGCGTTCGATCGCCAGCGAATGGTAGCGGATCACCGTGTAGGGCGAGGGCAATCCCTGGAACACGTCGCTGTCGGTGTGGGTGATCTCGGACGTCTTGCCGTGCATGATCTCGCGGGCCCGCACGATCTTGCCGCCGAAGGCCGCGCCGATGGCCTGGTGGCCCAGGCACACGCCCAGGATCGGCAGCTTGCCGGCGTAGTGCTGGATGATCGGCACCGAGATGCCGGCTTCGGCCGGCGAGCACGGCCCCGGCGACACGCAGATGCGCGTCGGGTTCAGCGCCTGCACCTGCTCGAGGGTGATCTGGTCGTTGCGATGGACCAGCACCTCCTCGCCCAGTTCGCCGAAGTACTGGACCAGGTTGTAGGTGAACGAGTCGTAGTTGTCGATCATCAGAAGGCTCATGACCTGGCATCCTTGCTTGAAGTGGATTCTTTGGTGTGCGCCGGCCGCGCGGCGCGATGGGGCTGTGGCTCGATCGGGGTCGCGTCGCGCCGCCATCGCGGCCACGGTCCGGCCGCGAGCAGGCCGGGGCGGCAGGCTGGCACAAGGGGATGCACGGGTAAGGATGGCAACAACGCAGTCTCCTGGAATCTTGGAGCCGCCGTGCCGGGAGCGATCAGACTGAAACCTTGCTAGCCGGTCCGGCGGCAAGGTGCGGCGCAGGGCCGCAACGACGTGCCGCTTCTAGGAGAAGCGCCACCACCAACGGGGGGACGTCGCAAAATCAGTCATCGGGATATAGCGGAAGTAAGGGGCCGGCCGCAACGGGGCTGCCGGCTCAAGGCTCAAGTTGCGCATTATACGGGCTCGGTCGCCGCCGTGTCGATGCATGGCGGCGGCCGTCACGCCGCACCGACGAGCCGCACTGACGAGCCGCGCTTACGAGCCGCCCTTGAGCGCCCAGTCGGGCATCTCGCCGGCCACCACGCCGAAGAAGGTGACCAGCAGCCAGTAGCCCAGCCCGGTGATCACCACCAGCGACAGGATGTTCATCAGGAAGCCGTGCCGGGCCATCTGCGGGATGGTGATGTAGCCCGAGCTGAACACCAGCGCATTGGGCGGCGTGGCCACCGGCAGCATGAAGGTCATCGAGGCCGCCAGCGTGGCCGGCACCATCAGCAGCAGCGGGTTTTCGCCCAGGCTCATCGACAGGCCGGCGACGATCGGGATGAAGGTCGCGGCGGTCGCGGTGTTGGACATGAACTCGGTCATG
Organism: Pseudomonadota bacterium; assembly: GCA_023427085.1. Taxonomy (GTDB): domain Bacteria; phylum Pseudomonadota; class Gammaproteobacteria; order Burkholderiales; family Burkholderiaceae_B; genus Orrella. Next base: position 11,678 of record JAEZBO010000037.1, on the reverse strand, counting down.
ATCAGCACCGCCAGCGCCACCAGCACCACGATGCCGAAGGTCGGCAGCGCGCTGGCGTAGGTGCCCAGCTGGTCGCCGATCCAGCTGTCCAGGCCGGTCGCGACCACGGCCGCCGACAGGCTCAGGCCGCCGCCGAACAGCACCAGGATGCCCCACGGCATCTTCTTGGTCATTTCCCAGTTGACCAGGCCGCCGCCGTCCTTGTCGCCCGACGGGATGATGAACAGCGCGATGGCGGCAAGCATCGCGATCGACGCATCCGACAGGCCCGGAATCCAGTTCTGCAGCACCGTGCGGAAGATCCACGCCGTCGCGGTGATGCCGAACACCATCGCCACGCGGCGCTGCGCCGGGGTCCAGCCGCCCAGCTCCTCGAGCTGCGAGCGGAACAGCTCGTCGGCGCCTTCGATCGGCGAACGGTCGAGCCGGATCGACACGCGGGTCAGCAGCAGCCACGCGCCGAACAGCATCACCAGCATGATCGGCATGCCGAAGATCATCCACTGCGCAAAACCGATGTCGTAGCCGTAGTTCTGGTTCAGCGCGCCGGCCAGCAGCGCGTTGGGCGGCGTGCCGATCAGCGTGCCGATGCCGCCGATCGAGGCCGCGTAGGCCACCGACAGCATCAGCGCCAGCGGAAACTGCGACTCGCCGCCCTTCGATTCGATCAGCTTGGCCACCGACAGCGCGACCGGCAGCATCATCACCGCGGTCGCGGTGTTCGAGACCCACAGGCCGCAGAACGCCGTGGCCAGCATGAAGCCGCCGACGATGCGATGCTGCTGCGAGCCGGTGCGCGAGACGATGTTCAGCGCGATGCGGCGGTGCAGGTTCCAGCGCTCCATCGCCATCGCCAAAAAGAATCCGCCCATGAACAGGAAGATGATCGGGTCGCCATAGGGCGTGGCCGCGTCGCCGGCCGAGGTCGCGCCGACCAGCGGAAACAGCGCGACCGGCAGCAGCGCGGTGGCGGCCACCGGGATCGCCTCGGTGATCCACCACGCGATCATCAGCACCGCGACCGCCAGCAGCCGCCAGGCTTCGGGCGACATGTCGGCCGGCGCGGGCAGCAACAGCACCGCCACGAACAGGGCGATGCCGACACAGACGGGGATGGGTTTGACGGGCTGCTTGCCCTTGGCGACCAGCTTGGGGTCGGAGATCTTTTCTTCGGACAGCGTCGAGGAGGCCATGCGTGCTTTGCTTTTTGAGGGTTATCACGCCGAGGCGCGCACGAAGGCATGCTTGCGAGCGACGAGCATGCCGGCGCCTCGTCTTTTTCTGGCCTCATGGTAGGAGGCCGGCGCGCGGGCCCGGCGCCGCGTCGGCGTCACAGTTGTATCGAAGCTTTGGCGGCCGGCGGCCGCCGTCTCGAGACCGCCGGGGGCACCTGCGCACCATATAGGGGCAGCCGACCGGACCCGCCGCCGTGTGTGCCGCCGACGATGGGCGGCGCCGCTGACATGGCTCGAAACAAGATCACGGCGTCGGTTGGCGAGGCGGTGCAGCGGTGTTCCCTACATGTCCTGCGTCGCCAAGCAGCGTGGTCGGCGCATCAAGGCGCTTGTTGCGTGCTGCGCAACGCGATACAGTGACGCCATGATCAAGTCGTTTCGGCACAAAGGCCTACGCAAGCTCTATGAGACGGGAAGCAGCTCGGGCGTGCAGGCCAGCCACGCCAGACGGCTGCGGATGCAACTGCTTGCGCTGGATACTGCGCAGACCATCGAAGACATGAACATCCCAGGCTTTCACCTTCATCCGCTCAAAGGACAACGGCATGGACGCTGGGCCATTGCTGTCAATGGCAATTGGCGGCTGACGTTCGAGTTCCAGGATGGCAACGCTTACGTGCTGGATTACGAGGACTATCACTGATGCCCATGTACAACCCTCCCCATCCCGGTGAGTTCATCACGAACATCTACCTCGAGCCCAATGGCATCAGCGGGCGCGAGCTTGCCGAGAAGCTCGACGTCGCCGCATCCACGCTCAGCCGGATACTCAATGGCAACAGCCGGGTCACGCCAGAAATGGCGCTGCGCCTTGCCGAGGCGCTTGGCCGTTCTGCGGAAAGCTGGCTCGCCATGCAGAACGCACACGATCTCTGGCTTGCCAGGCGGACGGTCAGCTTGCGAGGGGTGGCCAAGCTCAAGCTGGCCACCGCCTAGGATGGTGTTGCGTGGGGCCAGCGCGCCGCGCCGCTAGAGCATCTGCCCCAGGAACGAGATCGTGCGGGGGTGCTGCGGGGCCGCGAAGAAGGCCGCCGCCGGCCCTTGCTCGACGATGCGGCCCTGGTCCATGAACACCACGCGATGCGCGACCTCGCGCGCGAAGCCCATTTCGTGCGTGACCACCAGCATGGTCATGTGTTCGTCGGCCAGCTGCTTCATGGTGCGCAGCACCTCGCCGGTGAGCTCGGGATCGAGCGCCGAGGTCGGCTCGTCGAACAGCATGATGTCCGGCTCCATCGCCAGCGCGCGCGCAATCGCCACGCGCTGCTTCTGGCCGCCCGACAGCCGGCCCGGATAGTTGTCGCGCTTGTCCAGCAGGCCGACCTTGCGCAGCAGCTCTTCGGCCCGCGGCACCACCGCGTCGCGCGGCAGCTTCTTGACCGTCATCGGCGCCTCGATGATGTTCTGCAGCACCGTCATGTGCGGGAACAGGTTGAAGGCCTGGAACACCATGCCCATCTTGCGGCAGATGCGGCGCACCTGCGCGTCGCTGCCGTAGCGGCTGCGCGCGCCGGGCACGGCGGTGGCCAGCGCCTCGCCTTCGATCTCGATGCTGCCTTCGTCGATGGTCTCGAGATGGTTCAGGCAGCGCAGGAAGGTGCTCTTGCCCGAGCCCGACGGCCCGATGACCGCCACCACTTCGCCCTGGTGCAGGCTGAGCGAGACGTTCTCGAGCACCCGCAGCGCGCCGAAGGACTTGCCGATGCCCTGCGCGGCGATCATCACCGGGCGTTCGCCGGCGGCGTTATTGATCGGTCTTGGCATAGTGTTTTTCCAGCCGCTGGAAGGCCCAGGTCAGCACCAGCGTCATGGCGAGATAGAACAGCGCGGCAACCAGGAAGGGCGTGGTGGTGAAGTCGCGCTGCACGATGCCGCGCGCGGTGCGCAGCAGGTCGTTGAGCGCCAGCACGTAGATCAGCGACGTGTCCTTGACCAGCGTGATGGTTTCGTTGCTCATCGGCGGCAGGATGCGCCTGACCATCTGCGGCAGCACCACGCGGCGCAGCGTCTGCAGCGGCGTCATGCCCAGCACCTTGGCGCTCTCGTACTGGCCGCGGTCGATCGACTGGATGCCGGCGCGGAAGATCTCGGCGAAGTAGGCCGCGTAGTTCAGCGCGAACGCGACCACCGCGGCCGGGAAGTCGGGCAGCCGGATGCCCACGCCCGGAATGAACGGCAGCGCGTAGTAGATGAACAGCATCTGCAGCATCAGCGGCGTGCCGCGCATCAGCCAGATGTAGCCGTTCACGGCCACGCTCAGCGGCTGCCAGCGCGACAGCCGCGCCAGCGCCAGCACCAGGCCCAGCGGCACGGCCAGCGCCAGCGTGATGAAGAACAGGGTCAGCGTGACCTGCGCGCCTTGCGCGAGCGGACCCAGCAAAGAAAAGACGTAATCCATGGAATGACGCAACCTCGGCCGGGCAGGACGCCACGGCGCCGGCTATGACCGCTGCGCCGGCGCCGCCCGAGGCCCGGGCCGGCGCGCCGGCGTGTGGCTTATTTGATGATGTCGGCGCCGAACCACTGCGTGGCGATGCGGGCGGCGCTGCCGTCCTTCTTCATGTCGGCCAGCGCGCCGTCGATGCGGGCCAGCAGTTCGGTGTCCTCTTTGCGGGTGCCGACGCCGTAGTCCTCGGTGCCGAAGTTGTCGCTCAGCACACGGTAGTCGGCCGGGCGCTTGGCGACCAGGTAACGGCCCACGACTTCGTCGACCACCACGGCGTCGAGACGGCCGGCCGACAGGTCGACCAGCGCGGTGACGTTGTCGCCGAAGGTCTTGAGCGACTTCAGGCTGGCGGCCAGCTCGGCTTCTTTCTTGATCGCGTCGACCGCGCTGCTGCCTTCCTGCGCGCCGACCACGTGGCCGGCCAGCTCGGCCTTGGCCTGGATCGACGAGGCCTGGGCGACCACGATGATCTGGTGGTTTTCCATGTACGGCGCGGTGAAGGCGATGTTCTTCTTGCGCTCTTCGGTGATGGTCAGGCCGTTCCACAGCGCGTCCACGCGCTTGCTGTTGAGCTCGGCTTCCTTGGCGCTCCAGTCGATGGCCTTGAATTCGACCTCGATGCCCATGCGCTGGGCGGCCTCGCGGGCCATGTCGATGTCGAAGCCCACCAGCTGGTTCTTTTCGTCGCGAAAGCCCATCGGCGGGAAGTTGTCGTCCAGGCCGACGACCACCTTGGCCGGCACGGCGGCGGGCTGGGCGGAGGCTTGCGGCGCGTCGTCGCCCTTGCCGCAGGCGGCGAGCAGGGCGGTGGTGGACAGGACCAGGGCGGCGGTGAGTTTGTTCATTGCGTCGGGAAGATAAGGGAAGTCATCGCGCGGCGGGCCAGGGGGCCTGCCAGCGGCCGGGGCCGCGAGGGCATCGCCGGCCGGCGCGCAAAAGCTGGCAAGTTTACGCAAAACCGCCAGCGGCTGCTGTGCCTGTCCCCCAAGGCCGGCCAGGCCGCCGCGCGGATTCAGGCGTCCGGCGGGTCGCCGGCGGTCGCCGGCTTGACGCCCTTGGGCGGGTGCTTGGCGAACTGCTTGCCGGCCATCCAGGTAAAGAACCAGATCACCAGCGCATGCACGACCAGCACCACCGCGGTCACCAGCAGCACGATGCCCGAGGCCTGCAGGTTCTCGCGCGCGGCCATGCCCTGGGGCATGAACAGCAGCAGGAAACCGAGCTGCAGCACGGTGTTGATGGCGATCATGCCCCAGATCGCGCGGCGCTGTTCGGCCGGCGTGAAAAAGCGCTGGTTCTTCTTGCCGAACCAGTGGCAGCAACCCATCACGGTGGCCAGCAGGATCGGCACGTTGATGCTGGAGGTCTGCACCTCGAGCAGCGACAACACGACGGCGCTGGCGAACAGCAGGCCGATGTAGAGCAGCGCGAAGCGCAGGAAAAAGCCGTTCAGTGTCATCGATGGAGTTTCCGTATCCCCGAGCGTGGGCCGCGCCGCAACGACGAGGCCGCGCGGCTCGGGATCGCCGCGCGGCCTCTCGTTTGTAATGCTTTTCGGGCGGCTTGCCAAAGCCGCGCCGGCGTCAGCGCACCATGCAGGGACGCTTGTTGTCGAATTTCCAGCCGGGGATCAGGTATTGCATCGCCACCGAGTCGTCGCGGGCACCCAGGCCGTGCTGCAGATACAGCTGGTGGGCGCGCTCGACCTTGTCCATGTCCAGCTCGATGCCCAGGCCGGGGCGCTCGGGCAGCGCGATGCAGCCGTTCTCGATACGCAGCGGCTCCTTGGTCAGGCCCTGGCCGTCCTGCCAGATCCAGTGCGTGTCCAGCGCGGTGACGCGGCCGGGCGCGGCGGCGCCGGCATGCGTGAACATCGCCAGCGAGACGTCGAAGTGGTTGTTCGAATGCGATCCCCAGGTCAGGCCGAAGGCCTGGCACAGCTGCGCCACGCGCACCGAACCGGCCAGCGTCCAGAAGTGCGGATCGGCCAGCGGGATGTCGACCGACTGCAGCGACAGCGCATGCGCCATCTCGCGCCAGTCGGTGGCGACCATGTTGGTGGCGGTCGGCAGGCCGGTGGCGCGGCGGAACTCGGCCATCACCTCGCGGCCCGAGTACACGCCTTCGGCGCCGCAGGGGTCTTCGGCATAGGCCATCACGCCGTGCAGGTCGCGGCACAGCCGGATGGCGTCCTTGAGCAGCCAGCCGCCGTTGGGGTCGAGCGTCACGCGTGCCTCGGGGAAGGCTTCGTGCAGCGCGCGGATCGCCTCGACTTCTTCCTCGCCGCGCAGCGCGCCGCCCTTGAGCTTGAAGTCCTGGAAGCCGTAGCGGGCCTGCGCGGCGCGCGCCAGCTCGACGATGGCTTCGGGCGTCAGCGCGGTCTCGCGGCGCAGCCGGAACCAGTCGTCCTGCGCGTCGGCCTCCTTCAGGTAGGGCAGGTCGGTGCGCGCGGTGTCGCCGACGTAGAACAGGTAACCCAGCATCTGCACCGAGGTGCGTTGCACGCCTTCGCCCAGCAGCGCCGCCAGCGGCACCTCCAGGTGCTGGCCGAGCAGGTCCAGCAGCGCCGATTCCATCGCGGTGACCGCGTGGATCGCGATGCGCAGGTCGAAGGTCTGCTGGCCGCGGCCGCCGCTGTCGCGGTTGCCGAAGGCCTCGCGCATGCTGTTGAGCACCGCGTGGTACTGGCCGATCGGCTTGCCCACCGCCAGCTCGGCGGCGTCCTCGAGGGTCTGGCGGATCCGTTCGCCGCCCGGGACTTCGCCCACGCCGGTACGCCCGGCGCTGTCGGTCAGGATCAGCAGGTTGCGCGTGAAATACGGGCCGTGCGCGCCGCTCAGGTTCAGCAGCATCGAGTCCTGGCCGGCGACGGGCACCACGCGCAGTTGGGTGACGACGGGGGTGGCGCCGTGCGTGGCGCCGGGTGAAGTCTGGGGCATGAGTCTGGCCTGCTTGGGTAACGAACGATCCGGTGGGCGCGGTTCGGAAAAAAGGGATGAGAGCGGCCGGGCCGCCAGGCCCGGCCGGTAACACGAGGCGCCTCGGCGTGCCGGCGCCATGACGGCGCGGGCGGCCAGTGAGCCGCCCGGCCGCGGCGGTTTACTGCACCGCGATATTGCCTTCTTCGATGACCTGCTTCCAGCGCGCGAATTCCTTGGCCTGGAACTCGGCGAAGGCTTCGGGCGAATTGGCGACGATTTCCAGGCCCACGTCGGTCATGGGCTTGGCGATGGCCGGATCCTTCAGCGCCTTGACGATGCCGTCGTGGATCTTGGCCTTGACGTCGGCCGGGATGCCCTTGGGCGCGACGATGGCCTGCCACGAATAGACGTCGACGTCCTTGATGCCCTGCTCGGCCAGCGTCGGCACGTCGGGCAGCACCGGCGAGCGCTTGGTGCCGGTCACGCCGATCGCCTTGAGCTTGCCCGAGCGGATGTGCGTGAACACGGTGTTGACGTTCTGGAACGACATGTCCACCTGGCTGCCCAGCAGGTCGGCGGTGGCCGGCGCGCCGCCCTTGTACGGCACGTGCAGGCCCTTGGTGCCGGTCTTCTGCCAGAACAGCTCGGCGGTCAGGTGGTCGGAGGAGCCGGCGCCCGAGGTCGCGAAGCTGACCTGGCCGGGTTTGTCCTTGAGCATCTTCAACACGTCCTGGACGTTGTTGATCTGCGGCGCCAGCGTCGGGTTGACCACCAGCACGTTGGGCGCCTGCACGGCCACCGTGATGTAGTCGAAGTCCTTGGTGGCGTCGTAGGGCACGCTCTTGAGCAGGTGCGGCGCGATCACCAGCGGACCGAGCGAGGTCACCAGGAAGGAATAGCCGTCAGGCTTGGCGCGCGCCACTTGCGAGGCGCCGATGGTGCCGGTGGCGCCGGCCTTGTTCTCGACCACCACGGTCTGGCCCAGCGAATTGCCCAGGTGGCTGCCGACCGAGCGCGCGATGGTGTCGGTCGAGCCGCCGGCCGGGAACGGCACGGTGAAGGTGATGGGCTTGTCGGGCCAGGCCATCGCCGCCGAAGCGGCCAGGATGGCGCTGGCGCCGAAGGCCAGGCGCAAGGCCTTGTGCAGGGCGTGAATCATGAGGAGTCTCCTGTTCCTTTCTCGTTGGGGAAGCGTGTGTTGTTCGGCTTTCAGGGGTGTTGCACGGCGCCGTCGACCAGGCGCCAGAGTTTCAGCGGGTTGCCGCTTTGCAGTGCCGCGGGCAGCAGCGCATCGGGCAGGTCCTGGTAGCACACCGGCCGCAGGAAGCGGTCGATCGCGCGCGCGCCGACCGAGGTCGAGGCCGGTTGCGAGGTGGCCGGGAACGGCCCGCCGTGCACCATGGCCTGGCAGACTTCCACGCCGGTCGGAAAACCGTTGGCGAGGATGCGGCCGCCCTTGCGTTCCAGCGTCGGCAGCAGCCGGCGCGCCAGCGCGTGGTCGGCCTCGTCCAGATGCAGCGTCAGCGTCAGCTGGCCTTCGACATGCTCGGCGATCGCCAGCATTTCGTCGGTGTCGCGGGCCCGCACCACCACGCCGGCCGGGCCGAAGATCTCGGCCTGCAGCGCTTCGTTGGCCAGCACGGTCTGCGCATCGGTGACGTACAGCGCGGCCTGCGCCGCGTTGGGCTGTTCGCCGGCGTCCTGGCCTTGCGCGACACGCAGCACGCCGGCCTGCGATTCCAGTTGCGCGGTGCCGCTGGCGTAGGCGCGGTGGATGCCCGGCGTCAGCATGGTGGCGGCCGGCTTGCCGGCCAGCGCGTCGCCGGCGGCCTGCACGAAGGCTTCCAGGCCGGGACCGTCGACGGCGATGACCAGGCCCGGGTTGGTGCAGAACTGGCCCACGCCCAGCGTCAGCGAATCGGCGAAGGCGCGGCCGATCGCGGCGCCGCGCTGCGCGAGCGCGGCCGGCAGCAGGAAGACCGGGTTGATGCTGCTCATCTCGGCATAGACCGGGATCGGTTCACGGCGCGCGTTGGCGATGTTCACCAGCGCCAGCCCGCCCTGGCGCGAGCCGGTGAAGCCCACCGCCTTGATGGCCGGATGGGCCACCAGCGTGGCGCCGACGTCGTTGCCGGCGCCGATCAGCAGCGAGAACACGCCGTCGGGCAGGTTCAGCGATTCGGCCGCCTGCACGATGGCCTGGGCCACCAGCTCGGACGTGCCCAGGTGCGCGCTGTGCGCCTTGACGATGACCGGGCAGCCGGCCGCCAGCGCCGACGCGGTGTCGCCGCCGGCGACCGAGAAGGCCAGCGGGAAATTGCTGGCGCCGAACACCACCACCGGGCCCAGCGGCACGGCGGCCAGGCGCAGGTCGGCGCGCGGCAGCGGCTGGCGCTCGGGCTGCGCCGGATCGAGCGTGGCGCGCAGGAAATGCCCGTCGCGCACGACCTTGGCGAACAGCCGCAGCTGGCCGACCGTGCGGGCGCGCTCGCCCTGCAGGCGGGCCAGCGGCAGGCCGCTTTCGGCATGGGCGCGTTCGAGCAGTGTGTCGCCCAGCGCCATGATGTTGTCGCCGATGGCCTCGAGGAAATCGGCGCGGGTCGACAGCGGCAGCGCACGATAGGCATCGAAGGCCTGCTCGGCCAGCCGGGCGGCGCGATCAGCGTCGTCGGCGCTGCCCAGCCCGAAAGCCGGTTCGATCGCCTGGTTGCGCGCCGGGTCGAAGGCGCGCTGCTCGCCGTGCGTGCCGCGCACGGCCTGGCGGCCGATGCGCATCTGGCCGGTGACGGCCGGGGTGTTGCGGTTGAGGTCGTTCATTGCGGGCCCAGCTTGTCGATCAGCGCGCGCAGTTGCTCGACTTCCTCGGCGGTCAGGTCGGTCAGCGGCGTGCGCACCGGACCGGCGTCGTGGCCGACCAGGCGGGCGCCGGCCTTGATGATGCTGACCGCATAGCCGGCCTTGCGGTTGCGGATGTCCAGGTAGGGCAGGAAGAAGTCGTCGATCAGGCGGCTGGTGGTGACGTGGTCTTCGGCGGCGACGGCCTGGTAGAAATCCATCGCCGTCTTGGGGATGAAGTTGAAGACGGCCGACGAGTAGACCGGCACGCCCAGCGCCTTGTAGGCCTCGGCATAGACCTCGGCGGTGGGCAGGCCGCCCAGGTAGCTGAAGCGGTCGCCCAGCTTGCGGCGGATGCGCACCATCGGTTCGATCTCGCCCACGCCGTCCTTGAAGCCGATCAGGTTCGGATGCGCATCGGCCAGCTTGGCCAGCCAGTCGGCCGACAGGCGCGAGTTGGCGCGGTTGTAGAACACCACGCCGATCTTGATCGACTTGCAGACCTCGGCGACGTGGTTGGCGATGCCTTCCTGGCTGGCTTCGGTCAGGTAATGCGGCATCAGCAGCACGCCGTGCGCGCCCAGCCGCTCGGCCTCCTGCGCCTGCTGGATCGCGGTGCGGGTCGGGCCGCCGGCGCCCGCCAGGATCGGCACCTGGCCGTCGGCGCCGGCCACCGCGGCGCGGATCACGTCGCTGTATTCATCGCCGTTCAGCGAGAACAGCTCACCGGTGCCGCCCGCGGCGAACAGCGCGCTGGCGCCGTAGGGAGCCAGCCACTCGAGACGCTTGGCATAGGTCTTGGCGTTGAAGTTGCCTTGCGCGTCGAAGTCCGTCACCGGAAAGGACAGCAGACCGTGGGAAATGATTTGTTTGAGTTCCTGGGGGGAGGTCACTTGGCTTGCTCACTGTGCGTGGGGGTTGATGATGTATGTCATCATACAAGATAAAAGATCAGTGAACCCTACTAGGGAAAACGAGGGGTGCGGGAGTGCCGTCGTGTTTACACGACGAAGTGGTATGACAAGCTGTCAGGCCCCGCCGAGGCCGCTGGCGTGGTCTTCGTGGGCGCGCCGCAGCCGCTCGCGGCTGTTGGTCAGATGGGTGCGCATCGCCGCGCGGGCGGCTTCGGGCTCTTGCCGCTCGATAGCGCGGAAGATCGACAGGTGTTCTTCGTGCACGCGCTGCGGATAACCCGGCGCCGGGCTGATCGCCAGCTTGCGCAGGTCGACGCGGGTGCGCGGGATGATCGTGGTGCCGAGCTGGCGCAGGATGTCGAGAAAATAATGATTGCCCGAGGCGTGGCCGATCTGCAGATGGAACTCGATGTCCGACTCGACGCTGTCGCCGGGGCCGTCCGCCACCTGTTTCTCGAAGGCCAGCAACGCCGCGCGCATGCCGGCCAGGTGCTGGTCGCTGCGGCGGATCGCCGCCATCGCGGCGGCTTCGGATTCGACACAGGTGCGGAACTCCAGCACCGCCATCACGTCCAGCAGCGTCAGCACCAGGTCGGGATCGATACTCAGCGCGCGGGTGGCGCTGCGCTCGAGCACGAAGGTGCCGATGCCGTGGCGGGTCTGCACCAGCTGGGCCGCCTGCAGCCGCGAGATCGCCTCGCGCACCACGGTGCGGCTGACGCCTTCCTGTTGCACGATCATGTTTTCGGACGGCAGCTTGGTGCCGACCGGGAAAGCGCCCGACTCGATCTGCCGGGACAGGGATGCGACGACTTCGTCGGTGAGATTGCGGCCGCGCTTGCGCGCCGGCTTGGCTGGCTGGTTCATGTCGGTGGGGATGCTAGCCCAATCCCGGGCAGGAATCTAGCGAAATGGCGCTGCCCGTAGAATTTGGCGCATTGGCGTGACGGCTCTGGCAGGCTGCACGACAATCGACGATATCGCAAGGAGACCCGCCCTCATGCAAAGCCTGGATAGCGCAGAAACCACCCGGCACATGCCCTTCGACGCCTTGATCGCCGCGCTGCGCGAGCTGTTCACGGCGGGTTGCGAGGTGCCGTTGCGGCATACCCACAAGATCGACGGCGGGCCGGGCGACAGCGGCACGGTGCTGATCATGCCGGCCTGGCAGCCGGGCAAGTGGCTGGGCATCAAGACCGTCAACATCTTTCCCGGCAACCAGGCCAAGGGCCTGCCGGGCCTGCACTCGACCTATGTGCTGTACGACGCGCGCAGCGGCCAGCCGCTGGCGATGCTCGACGGCGACGCGATCACGTCGCGGCGCACC
>JAEZBO010000011.1 GCA_023427085.1 Pseudomonadota bacterium | reverse complement strand
CCCGGGGCTGCGCCCCCTCCCGCGCCCCGCCCCGCCCCCCCGCCGCCCCGCTTTTCTTGGTGAACGACCCGACATGAGCACTGTGACCCCGACGGGCCTGGACGCGCTGGAAGCGCGCGTGGCCGACGACTTCCTCAGCATCGCGTGGCCCGGCAAGCGCTGGATGCCGGCCACCACCCACCAGGGCCAGCCGGTCGAGGACGTGGTCGTGGTCGGCGCCGGCCAGGCCGGCCTGGCGCTGGCCTTCGGACTGGCGCAACAAGGCATCGCGGCGCTGCTGATCGATCGCGCGCCGGCCGGCTACGAGGGTCCGTGGGCCAGTACCGCGCGCATGGAGACGCTGCGCTCGCCCAAGGAGCTCACCGGCCCGGCCATGGGCCTGCCGTCACTGACCTTCCGCGCCTGGTTCATCGCGCATTTCGGCGCGCCGGCCTGGCACGCGCTGGACAAGATCCCGCGGCTGCAATGGATGGACTATCTGCGCTGGTACCGGCGCGTGACGCGGGCGCGGGTCGCCAACGGCACCGAGCTGGTGGCGCTCGAGCCGCTCAGCGACACGCTGGTGTCGCTGCAACTGCGCGACGTGGGCAGTGGCGAGCTCCGCACGCTGCGGGCGCGCCGGGTGGTGCTGGCGACCGGCCGCGACGGCCTGGGCGGACCGGTGATACCCGGCTTCATGCAGGGCCTGCCGCGCACGCGCTGGGCGCATTCGTCGGACGTGCTCGACTACGGCACCCTGCGCGGCAAGAAGGTCGCGGTGGTCGGCGCCGGCTCGTCGGCGATGGACAGCGCGGCCACCGCGCTCGAGGCCGGCGCCGCCAGCGTCGACCTGCTGATCCGGCGCGCCGACATCCCGCGCATCAACAAGTCCAAGGCCTCGGGCGTGCCCGGCCTGACGCAGGGCCATCACGACCTGCCCGACGAATGGAAGTGGCGCATCCGCCACTACATCAACGCGCAGCAGGTGCCGCCGCCGCAAGGCAGCACCAAGCGCGTCGCGCGTCACCCGAACGCCTACTTCAACCAGGACTGCGCGGTACTGGCGGTGCACGAACAGCCGCCGCGCGCCGACGGCAGCCCCGGCCCGCTGCACATCGCCACCACCCGCGGTGTGTTCGAGGCCGACTTCCTGATCGTGTCGACCGGCTTTCAGATCGACTGGCGCCAGAAGCCCGAGTTCGCTTCGTTCGCGGCCCACGTGCGTACCTGGGACCAGCGTTATCAACCCGCCGCCGGCCAGGCCGATGCCGAGCTGTCGGCCTCGCCGGACCTGGGCGACGACTTCGAGTTCCAGCCACGCGAGCCGCAGGCCTGCCCGGGCCTGACGCGCATCCATTGCTTCTGCTATCCGGCCGCCTTGTCGTTCGGCACGATCTCGGGCGACATTCCCGCCATCAGCGACGGCGCGCGGCGGCTGGCCAACGGCATCGCCAGCCTGTTCTACCGCGAAGACATCGAGCACCACTGGGCCGTCCTGCAAGCCTATGCCGAGCCCGAGCTGGACGGCTCGGAATGGACACCAGCCGACCCCGCGCAGCGGGTGATCGGCGGTTGAATCTGGGCGCCACGCCTGCGTGCGGCACCGGCCGGCAAGGCCGGCGGCCGCCGCGGCGCGCCATCGGCGTTAAGCTCACGTCATGGCGCGCTGGCGCGCCCGCCGCATCCGCCCTCGCTGCGCTGGCAGCAGGCAGCTAGAACCTTTTGATCGCGCGGTCCTCACCGACACGCTTGCCCCTCATGACGACATCTTCCGCTGGCCAGACTTCACCCTCCAAGACCGACGCACCGGCGCCCGACGCAACGGCGCCCGACGTTTCGACGCCCGACCTCATCGACACGCTCGCCAGGCTGGCGCCCGACAGCTACGCGCGCCAGCTGCGACAGGCGCGCAAGCCGGTGGCCGCCGCGACCCAGGCCTGCGACGCGCTGATCTTCTCGCCCGAACTGGCCGGCGGCCTGAGCGTGGCCGAGCGGCTGCACGCCGCCCACGCGGTGGCGCAGGCCAGCGAGGTCGCCGCGCTGCGCGAGCACTACGCCGCGCGGCTGCGCACGCTAGGCCACAGCGCCATGGCCGACGGCGCCAACGCACGCCAGCAGGCCATCACCGGCTTCGCCGGAACGGTCGCGCAGGACCCGCTGGCGGCCGACCGCCAGGCGCTCGCCACGCTGGCCGACAACGGTCTGGCGGTGCCCGAGATCGTCATGCTGGGCCAGTTGGTCGGCTACGTGTCCTACCAGGCCCGGCTGCTGGCCGGCATCGTCGCGCTGGCCGCGCTCGGCCCGGCCGGCGATACGCCGCAGGCCCTGGCCGCCGATGCGCCGCAGGTCGACGCCAATTTCATTCATCCGGCCAACCTGCCGGCGCCCGGCGAACCGCTCGACATCAACGGCTATACCAGCCGCACGCTCGACTGGAAGGCCTGGCTGACGGTGGTCGATCCGGCCAGCGCCACGGCCAGCCAGAACGCCATCCTCGACGCCAGCCATCCGAAGGCACGTTCGTCCGATTTCTATCTGCTGCTGGCGCACCAGCCCGACGTGCTGGCGCAGCGCTCGGCCGCCTTCAACGCGATCATGTACGCGCCCGGCGGACTGGCCCGCGCCGAGCGCGAACTGGCCACCGCGGCGGTCTCGCGCGTGAACGGCTGCGTGTACTGCCTGTCGGTGCATGCGCAGCGTTTCGAGCAGCTGGCCAAGCGCAACGACGTGATGGCGCAGCTGTTCACCGATCCGCGCACCGCCGGCACCACCCCGCGCGAACGTGCCATCGTGCAGTTCGCCACGGTGCTGACGCAGCGCCCCGGCGCCCTGCAGGCCGCGGATCTGCAGCCCTTGCGCCAGGCCGGCCTGTCCGACCAGGAGTTGCTCGACGCACTGCACGCCAGCGCGCTGTTCGCGTGGGCCAACCGGCTGATGCTGAACCTGGGCGAGGCCGTCTACCCGGCCGCCTGAACGGCGCTAGGTCGCCTGCGCGAGATCGGCGCTGATCGCCCGCGCGCAGCGCAGCAGCGGCGGCAGCAGTTCGCTGCGCGCGCGGGCGACGTCCCAGCGCGGCAGCGGCACCGCGATATTGATCGCGCCGGCCACCTCGCGGTTGGCGTCGAACACCGGCGCGGCCAGCGAGATGTCGCCGATGAAGGCTTCCTGCTCGTTGATCACGTAGCCGTCGCTGCGCGCCTGCAGCAGCAGCCGGCGCAAGGCCGGCCGGTCGGTCACCGTGAACTCGGTCATCGGCTCGAGCGGGCCGGCCAGCACGGCCTCGGCCTCTTCGGTGGGCAACTGCGACAGGATCGCGCGGCCGGCCGCCGAGCAGAATGCCGGCAGCCGCGAACCGACGTGCAGGTTGACGCTGACCGGATGCACGCTGGCGTAGCGCAGCACGTAGACGATCTGGCCGCCCTCGTGCTCCATCAGGTTGACGGTCTCGCTGGTGGCGCGGTTCAGCGCCTCGAGATGCGGCTGCGCCACCTCGCGCAGCGGATCGGTGGACAGCACCGTGTGGCCGAACTCGAGCATGCGCGAAGACAAGGCATACGCGCGGCTGTGCGGATGCTGGCGCAGGTAGCCGAGCAGGCGCAGCGTATGGGTCAAGCGCTGCACGGCGCTTTTTTCGAGCCCCGACATCTGCGCGAGCTCGGTCAGCGTCAGCGCACGCTGCGCCTGGTTCAGGCATTCGAGCAGGTGAAAACATTTGCCCACCGACAGCACGAACAGGCGGTCGTTTGCGGGTGCCGTCGTGGTCGCGGCGCTGTCGGGCAGGGAGGCGGTCATGGCCGCTATTTGACCAGATTCCCATACAGGTCCGGCCGCCGGTCGCGCCACCACGGAAAGGCCACGCGGGCCCGCCGCACCTCGTCCAGATCGACGCCGTGCACCAGCAGCGTGTTCTCGCCGCCATCGAGCCTGGCCACCACCATGCCGCGCGGATCGGCCACCAGGCTGTGGCCCAGATGCTGGCGCGCGCCCTCGGTGCCGGCGCGGTTGCAGGCCAGCACGAAGGCGCCGTTTTCGTAGGCGCGGGCACGCGGCGGCACGTCCCAGATCGCGGTGCGCTGGGCCGGGTCGCTATAGGTCGAGAACGAGATCGGCATCACCAGCACCTGTGCGCCGGCCAGCGCCAGCGCGCGGCTGCCTTCGGGATAAAGCCGATCGTTGCAGATCTGGATGCCGATGCGGGTGCCGCACAGGTCGAACACCGGCAAGGCGTTGCCTGGCGCGAAGTAGAACTTCTCGTAGCTGCCGGTGCCGCCCGGCTTGTCGTTGGGAAAGTAGGCCGGGATGTGGGTCTTGCGATAGACGCCCAGCACCTGTCCGTGCGGATCGCTGACCAGCGCCGAGTTGAAGTAGCCCTCGGGCGCGCGCTCGGCCAGCGGCAGCACCAGCGCGATGCGGCGCGCGGCGGCATGATCGATCAGCCGGCGCAGCACCGGGTCGTCCGGCGCCATGAAGTACCGGTCGAAGTCTTCGATCAGCCGCGACGCGAAGAACGGCGCCAGGAACAGCTCGGGAAAGGTCAGCAGCTCGACGCCGCGGCCGTGCGCCTGCTCGATCAGGTCGGCTGCGCGATCGACCATGGCGGACATCGACGCGTCGCTGACGGCGCCGGTCTGCGCGGCGCCCAGGCAGAGTTGGCTACGCATGGACGGGCTCCGGCTGCCAGGCCTGCGCGAACACACGCATGAAGTTGCCGCCGGCGATGCCGTCGACTTCCTGGCGGGAGAAGCCGGCGCGCTCGAGCGCCTGCAGGATCAGCGGAAACTCGCGCGGCGTCGGCGTATCGCTGGGGTAGCGGTCGGCCAGCCGGTTGCCGAAGGCGTTGATGAAGACGCCCGCCGGGCCGGGATAGTTGCGGCTCAGGTTCAGGATCGCCTCGACCTGCGCCGGATCCTGGATGCAGGCGAAGTCGGTGCCGATGCCCAGGTGCTCGACCCCGACCATGTCGGCGATGTAGCGCACGTGCTTGATGAAGTTGTCGAGCGTGGGCGGGTGCTTGGGGTCGCCGTTCCAGTTCAGGAAGCCATGGATGCTGACACCGATCACGCCACCCGTGTCGGCCACCGCGCGGATCGACGCGTCGGTCTTGTTGCGCACGCGCAGATCGACCGCCTTGGCGTTGGCGTGGGTCAGCAGCACCGGCTTGCTGGACAGCTCGGCGGTCTCCTGCACGGTCGCCTCCGAACAATGGCTCAGGTCGATCGCCACGCCGACGCGATTGAGCGTCTGCACCACCTTGCGGCCGAAGTCGGTCAGGCCGGCGCCGCGCGTCTCGCCGCAGCCATCGGCGATCAGGTTGGCCTCGTTGTAGGTCAGCTGGGCGATCCGCAGGCCCATCGCATGAAAGGCATGAATGCGCTCGATGTTCGACTCGATCGGCAGCATGTTCTGCCAGCCCATGATCAGGCCGCTGCGGCCCTCGTCTCGCGCGGCGGTGATGTCGTCGACCGTGCGCACCACCCGCCAGCCGTTGGCCGGATCGGCGGCCGCCGCCAGCCAGCGCGCCATCGCATCGAAGGCCGGCACCATGCCTTCCAGATACGGTGCGACGGTGATGTTGGCGGCGGTGACCTGGCCGCTCTTGAGCGGTTCGGCGTTGCCATCGCCATGAAAGATCAATCCGTCGATGACGATGCGTGATGCGCTGCTCATGTGGTTCCCCTTGATCGGCATGTGGGCGGCCGGCGACCGCTGTTTATTGCATTGCGATAGTCACTATTGCGTTGCAATAGGTTAAGCGATAACGTGCCTGTGGGCAACGACGCGGCGCAACACGCGCCACGCGGCCTGCACCACATCACAAGGGGATTCACCATGAAAGTCATACTTGCCTGCGCGGCCTTGGCGGCCACCTTCTGCGCCGGGGGCGCCGTGGCGGCCAGCGACGCCTATCCGACCCGTTCGATCACGATGGTGGTGGCCTATCCGCCCGGCGGCAGCACCGACACCGCGGCGCGGCTGGTCGCCGACCGGCTCGGCCGCGAGCTGGGCCAGACCGTGGTGGTCGAGAACCGCCCGGGCGCCGGCGGCGTGATCGGCGCGACCTCGGTCAGCAAGGCCAAGCCGGACGGCTACACGCTGCTGTTCGCGGCCTCGCCCGAACTGTCGATCGCCGGGTTGACCAACAAGAGCCTGGCCTACGATCCCAACAAGGACTTCGCGCCGATCTCGCTGGTCGGCCAGGTGCCCTTCATCCTGGTCGCCAACAACGCTTTTCCGCCCGACTCGGTGCAGGCGCTGATCGACTACGCCAAGCAGAACCCTGGCAAGGTCAATTACTCCTCGTTCGGCAACAACACGTCGAACCACCTGGGCGGCGCGCTGTTCAGCGCCCGCGCCGGCATCCAGATGACCCACATCCCCTATCGCGGCAGCGCGCCGTCGCTGACCGACCTGATGGGCGGCCAGGTGCAGATCACCTTCGACACCATCACCGCGGTGTTGCCGCTGATCCAGACCGGCAAGGTTAAGGCGCTGGCGGTCGCCACCGCCGAACGTTCACCGCTGGTGCCCGAGCTGCCAACCATCGCCGAAAGCGGCGTGCCGGGCTTCACCGGTGGCACCTGGTTCGGCATGCTGGCGCCGGCCGGCACGCCCGAGACGGCGGTCGGCAAGCTGTCGGCGGCGCTCGACAAGGTGCTCAAGTCGGACGACATCGGCCAGCAGTTCAGCAGCCGCGGCATCCAGGCCAGCCCGTCCTCGCCGGCCGAGTTCCAGGCTTTCCTGGCCAGCGAGGTCGCCAAATGGGCGGCCGCCGCCGACCAGATCGGCATCAAGGCGGAGTAGGCATGTCGCAGCAGCAACAGGTGGCGGTAGTGGGCGCGGGCATCGTCGGCCTGTGCGTGGCGCAGGCGCTGCGCGCGGCCGGCCGGCAGGTCAGGCTGTTCGACCCCGAACCGCCCGGCTCGCCGCTGCAGTGCTCGTACGGCAACGCCGGCGCGCTGTCGTCGCGCTCGGTCGCGCCGCTGGCCATGCCCGGCCTGTGGCGCACCGTCGCGCCGATGCTGCTGGACGCCAGCAGCCCGCTGCACATCCCGGCGCATTACTGGCTGCGGGCGGCGCCGTGGCTGCACCGCTTCGCCGCGTCGGCGCGGCCCGCGCGCGTGGCC
>JAEZBO010000282.1 GCA_023427085.1 Pseudomonadota bacterium | reverse complement strand
GCCTGGCGGCGGGGGGGGGGGGGGCCGCCGCCCGCCGGCACCGCCGACAACAACATCACCGTCGGCGAGCTGGCCTCCTTGCCCGACCCGGTCTATGGCCACCAACTGCAGAACTTCGCGGTGCCCGGCCTGGCCGCCGAAGGCCAGATCCAGATCGACTACAGCGCCATCGAGGTCCGCCTCAACGGCGGCGAGACCGCCACGCTGATGGCGCCGAGCTACCGGATCACCGACCTGGCTTACGGTCCGCTGCATCCCGCGACCAAACTGTCGCCGCGGCTGGCGCCGCCGATGATAGGACTGGGGCTGCTCGAGGCCATCGCCGACAGCGACATCCTGGCCAACGCGGCCGCCCAGCAGCCCGATGGCGTGCAGGGGCGCATCAACTGGGTCACCGACCTGCGCACTGGCAAGCGCGAGATCGGCCGCTTCAACTGGAAGGCCGGCCAGCCCACCGTCGGCCAGCAGAGCGCGGTGGCGTTCTCGCAGGACATGGGCCTGTCGACGCCGCTGGTGCCCAGCCACTATGGCGATTGCACGCGCGCGCAGCCCGACTGCCTGAAGATGCCGCATGGCGCGCAGCCGCGCCTGGGCGAACACGAAGTGCCGGGACAGCTGCTCGACCTGGTCACCACCTATTCGGCCAATCTGGGCGTGCCGCAGCGGCGCGACGTCGACGATGCGCGGGTGCTGGCCGGCAAGCAGCTGTTCTACCAGAGCCAGTGCGTGGCCTGCCACGTGCCCAAGTACGTGACGCAGCGCGACGCGGCCCGGCTCGAGCATCGCTTCCAGCTGATCTGGCCGTATACCGATCTGTTGCTGCATGACATGGGCGAGGGGTTGGCCGACGACCAGGTCGAGGGCGGCGCCAGCGGCCGCGAGTGGCGCACGCCGCCGCTGTGGGGCATCGGCCTGACCAAGACCGTCAATCCCAATGCGACCTGGTTGCACGATGGCCGCGCCCGCACACTGCTCGAGGCCGTGCTGTGGCATGGCGGCGAGGCGCAGGCTGCCCGCGACCGGGTGGTCGACATGAGTCCGCAAGAGCGGGCCGACCTGATCCGCTTCCTGGAGTCCCTGTAGATGATGGCATCCTTGCTGATGAACCTGTGGCCTGGCGATCGCCGCGGTGTGCGGAGCTCGTTCGCCGCGATCGGCGTCCTGGCGGCGGCTTTGGTCTTTTCGGCCACGCCGGTCGCACTGGCGGCAGACACGGCCGCCGACCCGCGGGTGCCGGCCGACCTGGGCGCGCGGCTGGCGCAAGACTATGCGGTGCCGGCGACCGCGAGGCTGGCCGAGCGTGCCGCGCGGCTCGAGCGCAGCGTGGCGGGCTATTGCCAGCCGGGGGCCGCGGCCGATGGCCGTGCCGACGCGGCGGCGCTCGAGCGGGATTTCCGTGACACGGTGCTGGCCTGGGCCGGGGTCGAGTTCCTGCGTTTCGGGCCGCTGGTCGAAGCCAATCGTTATGAACGCATCGCCTTCTGGCCCGACCCGCGCGGCGTGATGCAGCGGCAGGTGCAGGGGCTGCTCGCCGCGTCCGAGACCGCCACGCTCGATGCTGGCACGCTGGCCGGGCGCAGCGTCGCGATGCAGGGCCTGCCGGCGCTCGAGTTCGTGCTGTATCGCGACGCTGGCCTGCTGGCGGCGACGGCGCCAGACGCCAACGAGTGCGCTTATGCCCGCGCACTGACCGGCGCGCTGGCCGAGGTCAGCGGCGAGGTCGCCGCGGCCTGGTCGGCGCAGCATGGTTTTGGCGGCGCCTTCACGCAGCCGGGCGCTGCCAAGGAGCGCTACCGCAGCCAGCGTGAAGTCGCCGCCGAGGCCATCAAGGCCTTGTCCGGCGGGCTGCAGTTCGCGCGCGACATCAAGCTGGCGCCACTGCTGGCCGAGCCGCCGTCCGACAGCCGCGCGCGGCGCGCGCCGTTCTGGCGCAGCGGGCTGACGATCCCGGCGATGATGGCGTCGGCGCAGGGCTTGCTGGATTTTTACGCCGCCGCCCGCTGGCCGCTGGACGCCACGGCGACCGGCATCGACCAGAGCCTGCGGCACGAACTGACGCAGTGGCGGCTGACCCTGCAGGACCTGCCGGCCGAGCCGGTCGCGGTATTGCTGAGCCAGGCCGACACACGCGCGCGGCTGCACCTGCTGTTGCTGATCCTGAAGAACGCCAAGGACCTGGTCGACCAGGATCTGGCGGCCCATCTCGGTATCGCGGTCGGCTTCAACGCGCTCGACGGGGACTGACATGATGCGGCTGCGACGGCGCCAGTGGCTGGCCTTGCTGGCCTGGGCGGCCGCGCCGGCGGCGCTGTCCGGCCGGCCGGCGGGGGCGAAGGGCGGCGCGTCGGGCCCGGTTCTGACGGCTGGCGCGCAGCGGGCCGTCGCGTCGTCGGGTGCAGTGGCGTCAGGCGCTGCTGCGTCAGCGACCGCTGCATCGGGCGCTGCTGCATCAGGCACTTCTACGTCAGGCACCGCTGAGCCAGGCCCCGCTGAGTCAGGCGTGCGCCCCTCCGTCGATAGCTTGCCGGCGGCCGACCAAGCCGTCTACCTGACCGCCAGGCGCCATGCCGGCCGCTACGAAGCGGTGCTGATCGATGCGCGCGGGCAGAGCCTGCTGACGGTGCCGATGCCCGACCGCGGCCACAGTTTCGCGATCGACGCGCCGCGCGGCCGCGCCGTGGTGTTCGGCCGCCAGCCGGGCTTCTTCGCGGTGGCCTTCGACCTGGCCGGCCGCAGGCCACCGTTGCCGCTGGCCGCCGCAGAGGGCCGGCATTTCTTCGGCCACGGCGCCTATAGCGCCGACGGGCGGCGGCTCTATGCGACCGAAAACGACTACGACCAGGGCCGCGCGGTGCTGGGCGTCTACGACGCCGAATCGGGCCGCTACGCAAGGTTGGGCGAGATCGACGTCGGCGGCGTGGGTTCGCATGAAGTCATCCTGATGCAGGATCAACGCACGCTGTGCGTGGCCAATGGCGGCATCCTCACCCATCCCGATTACGGCAAGCTCGAGCTCAATCCGGACAGCATGGCGCCGTCGCTGGCCTACATCGATGCGGCCAGCGGCCAACTGATCGAACGCGTGGCGCTCGACCCCGGCCTGAACCGCCTGTCGATACGCCATCTGGCGCAGGCCGGCGATGGTGCGGTGTGGTTCGGTTGCCAGCACGTCGGACCGGCGCACCAGCGTCCGCCGCTGGTCGGCCGGCACCGGCCGGGGCAGCCCGCCGAATTGTTCGAGGGCCGGCCCGGCACCACCCGTGCGCTCGAGAACTACATCGGCTCGGTCGCGCTCGAGGCAGGCGGGCGCATCGTCGCGACCTCCAGCCCGGTCGGCGGGCGGGTGGTCTACTGGGATGCGGCCAGCGGCGCCGAACTGGGCCAGACCGAACTGTTCGACGGTTGCGGCGTGGCGTCGGCCGGCGCTGGGACGTTCCTGTTCAGCAGCGGCTCGGGCGCGATGCTGCGCACCGCCCCGCAGGCCGCGCCGCAAGCGGTGCTGGCCGCGGATACCGGCCTGGCCTGGGACAACCATCTGCGCCGTTTGCCGGATTCGCGCGCATCCTGATACAGGCTTGCGCGCGAGGCTCTGATAAATTCGCCGCATTGCCGCGCGCGCACGGTGTCCCCGGCGCATGCTGGTCCGGTTTCTCCTTGGAGCGCAAGACGCATGAACGACCTCGACTTCAACAACGTCAACAGCTGGATCCCCTGGTTCATCGCCTGGGGCTCGAACGTCTTCACCGCCTTGCTGATCCTGGTCATCGGCTGGTGGCTGTCGGCGGTGCTGGGCCGCGCGGTGCAACGCGCCGCCACGCGCTCGCCGCGCATCGAACCGACCATCGTGCCGATGGTGCGCACGGTGGTGGTGTGGGCCATCCGGGTGTTCACCGTGATCGCGGTGCTGGCCCGCTTCGGGGTGCAGACCGCCAGCCTGATCGCGGTGCTGGGCGCGGCCGGCCTGGCCATCGGCCTGGCCTTGCAAGGCACGCTGCAGAACATCGCCGCCGGCATCATGCTGATCTCGCTGCGGCCGATCCGCGCCGGTGAAAGCGTACTGCTGAACAACATCGAGGGCACGGTGACCGAGGTCGGCCTGTTCCTGACCCGCATCACGCAAGGCGACGGCATCCAGACGTCGCTGCCCAACAGCGTGGTCTGGAACGCCACCATCACCAACTTCAGCCGCAACGCGCGGCGCCGCCTGGATATCCAGATGGTGGTGCGCTACGGCGACGACCTGGACCGCGCGGTCGAACTGATGCGCGACTTGCTGGTCACGCATCCGCTGGCATTGCAGGATCCGGCGCCGCAGGTGCTGGTCACCGAGCATCGCGACAACGGCGTGCAGGTGTTGATGCGTGCCTGGGCCGAAACGTCCAACCACTGGGCGCTGCGCTGCGACCTGCATTACCAGTTGCGCAAGCGCCTCGAAGCGGCCGGCATGCGGCCGCCGATCCCGGTGCGTGGCATCGAGGAAGATCGCGCCGGCGAGCCGGAAGAGGGCTGACGCGCAGCGCCCGGCTCAGCCGTCGCTATGCAGCAGGCCCGCGCGGATCAGGCCGGCCAGCTCGCGCTGGCGGCTGGCCGGCATGCGTTCGATGATGGCGGTCACGCTGATCGCCAGCAAGGGCCGGCCCGCCGCGTCCAGGTGCGCGCAGCCGACGCCCAGGGCGCCCCGCACCGCGTGGTTGCCGACCACCGAATAGCCGCGCGCGCGGGTGTTCTCGATCAACCGCAGCATCTCGTTGACGGTCATGCCGCCGTACTCTTGCAGCCGGCCGGCATTGTTCTGCACGATCTGTTCGGCTTCGGCCGGCGGCAGCGCGGCCAGCAAGGCCATGCTGGCCGAGCCGACACCCAGCGGCTGGCGCTTGCCGGCGGTGGTGGCGAGGATCTGCACCGGATAACCGCCGATCTCGCGGTGCAGGCTGAGCGAATCGTCGCCGTCGCGCACCACCAGAAACACCGCGTCGCCGGTGTGTTCGGCCAGATGCCGCATCAGCGGCAGCATGCGTGCGATGCGCGGATCTGCCTGTGGCGCGGCCGTCGCGCCGCCCGTCAGCGCCTGGTAACGGCGTCCGTGTGCGTTCTGCGCCACCAGGCCGGCTTCGATCAGCGCCGCCAGCAGACGGTATAGCGTGGGCCGCTGCAGGCCCGTCGAGCGGCTCAGGTCGGTGATGCGCAGGCCGGCCGGCGCGTCGTGCAGCACGCGCAGCACCAGCAGCCCGCGACGCAGCGCGCGCGGCCCCTCGTGCCCCAGGCCGCCGGCCTCGCCGGGATCGTCTGGTGAATCGATCAGCTTTTCTTTCACGAAAAAAGTGTTCGTAGAATGGACATTGGCTTGCCACTTGAGCGCGATGGCGCGAAGATGGCTGCGCTGCATCGGACAATAGTTCACCAGATGGACGCTGTCCACCAAACTTCAAAAATCAAAAGAATGGAGTGGAGACGATGGAAAACACACATCAAGGCGAGCCGGGCCGCCGCGCTTTCGACACCGTGCCGACTGCGGCGGCGCGTGGCCAGCGGCCGCTGAGCCGCCTGCGCGCGCTGGCCGCGACCGGCGCCGTGG
>JAEZBO010000257.1 GCA_023427085.1 Pseudomonadota bacterium | reverse complement strand
GCCGGGCGGCGAGCCGTCTCAGCGGCGGCCGGACCGGCGGCCCGATCGATCGAGGCGGGCGCGCCAGCCGCCGAAACCGACACGCCAGCAGCGACCGACGATTCATCGGCGCGCCGCGCGTCGGCTGTCGATTCCGACGCACTCAGCCCCAGCAATTTGCGCAAGGATCGCAGCGCCATCACGCAGCCCTCCGGGCCGGCGCGGCCAGGCCGATCGTGCCCAGCAGCGGCAGGCGGTGAGCGCCCTGCAGGTCTTCGGGGCAGCGCACACGGCGGTTGAGCAGTTCGAGCGCCAGCGCCAGCGCCAGGCCGATGAACAGGCCCACGACCAGGCTCAGCACCAGGCTGCGCAGCACCCGCGGCCGTGACGGCGAGGCCGGCACTTCGGCCGCGCGCAGCACCGATGCATTGCTGACATTGATGTTGCCGGCCACGCTGTCGTAGCGCTGCAGCGCGGTGCGATAGACCTGCTGCACGCTTTCGAGCTGGCGCTGGTAGGCCGCCACCTGGTCGCGCTGGCGCATCTGTTCGAGCACCCGCGCGCGCTGCGCCTGCATGTCGGCGGTCAAGGCCTGCTCCTGCGCGGCGAGTCGTTCGGTCTCGGCGCGCAGGTTCTGCAACGCCGCATTGGCCGCGCGGGTCAGCCGGCCGGCCAGGTCGCCACGCTCGGCCTGCATGCCGCGCATGGTCGGATGATTGGGGCCCAGCGTGCCGCGGATCTCGCCAAGCCGGCGGTCCTGCAGGTTGATCGCGTCCTTCAGGTCGTTGACCGCGATCACCTGACCCACCTCGGGCAGGTCCTCGACGCGCGTGCCGGCCGCCAGCGCCCGCTCGCGCGCATCGTTGCGCGCGCGCGCCTCGGCCAGCCGGGTCTGGATGCCCAGCAGGGCGGTGTTCATTTCGTTCAGGCGGCGATTTTCCAGGCTGTTGCCGGTGTCCTGGCCGTCCAGCGTGCCGGTGTCCTGCTGGTACTGGGTCAGCTTGTCCTGGATGCCGTCGATCTCGGCGCGCAACTGGTCCAGTTGCGCCTGATATTGCTCGCTGCGCGCGCGCGTGGCGGTGCTGGCCAGCTGCTGGCTGACGGCGATGTAGGAGTTGACCACTGCATTGGCGTAATCCCGCGCGTCCTGCGGCGAACGGGCGTCGAACGATACGCTCAGCACCCGGCTGCCGCGCACGCTGTCGATCTGGATCTGCCGGCGGATCCACTCGTTCAGGCCTTCCTCGCCGCTGCCCTGGCTATTGCGCAGGCCCAGGCTGTCGATCACGTGCTCGGCCACCGCCTGGCTGCGGATCATATCCATCTGCGTCTGGATATAGCTGTCGTTGAGCATCGGCGAAAAACCCTGGCCGCTGCCGGTGTCGTCCTTGTAATCGATGAAGACGTCGGCGGTCGCGGTCCAGACGCGCGGCGTCACCATGACGATGACCAGCGTCAGCAGGAAGATCAGGGCGACCGTCAGGACGATCTGGCCCGTGCGCGCGCGAAAGATCGCGGCGAACTGCCTGACCGATAACAGATTGGCTTCTTGTAAGGGCCGATTCACGGTAGAGATGGCGCGCGTCGCTCTAGATGGGGGCTATGCTTAGTGTACCGGAGATGGCTTCGAGCCGTACCCCGTTTTCTGCGCCAGCGCAGCCGTTCAGCGGCCGGCATCGGCGCGCTGAAAGGCCGCCAGCAGCAGTCTTGATACCGTCACATAAGACACATTGTGTCATCCGGGTGACGGCCCTGCCGCCACGGTGGGCATAATGGTACGCAGCCCATTCCAAGTAGCGGGCCGGCGACCCCGCAGCGGCGCCCGGCCGGCTCTCATCGCGAGACAAGCCATGCCTCAAACCCTGTACGACAAGCTCTGGAACGCCCACGTGGTCGACCAGGAATCCGACGGCACCTGTCTGGTCTACATCGACCGCCACCTGTTGCATGAAGTCACCAGCCCGCAGGCCTTCGAAGGCTTGACGCTGGCGGACCGCAAGCCCTGGCGCGTCAACGCCAACCTGGCGGTGGCCGACCACAACGTGCCGACCGAAGGCCGGGCGCAGGGCATCAGCGATCCGATTTCCAAGCTGCAGGTCGATACGCTGGACGCCAACTGCGAAAAGTTCGGTGTGACCGAATTCCGCATGAACGACCTGCGCCAGGGCATCGTGCACGTGATCGGTCCCGAGCAGGGCGCGACGCTGCCCGGCATGACGGTGGTCTGTGGCGATTCGCACACCAGCACCCACGGCGCGGTCGGCGCGCTGGCCTTTGGCATCGGCACGTCCGAGGTCGAGCACGTGCTGGCGACTCAGACGCTGCTGATGAAAAAGAGCAAGAGCCTGCTGATCAAGGTCGAGGGCGAACTGCCGTTCGGTTGTTCGGCCAAGGACGTCGCGCTGCACGTCATCGGCGTGATCGGCACGGCCGGCGGTACCGGCACGGCGATCGAATTCGCTGGCAGCACGATCCGCGGCCTGAGCGTCGAAGGCCGCATGACGCTGTGCAATATGTCGATCGAAGCCGGTGCCCGCTCGGGCATGGTGGCGGTCGACGAGAAGACCATCGATTATTTCCGCGGCCGGCCCTACGCGCCGGTCGGCGCGCTGTGGGACCAGGCGGTGACCTACTGGCGCACGCTGCATTCGGACGAGGGCGCCAAGTTCGATCGTGTGGTCGAGGTCAATGCGCGCGACATCCAGCCGCAGGTCACCTGGGGCACCTCGCCCGAGATGGTGTTGCCGGTCGATGGCCGCGTGCCGGATCCGGACAAGGAGAAGGACGACGTGCGCCGCAACGGCATGGAGCGCGCGCTGCAATACATGGGCCTGAAGCCGAACACGCCGCTGGTCGACATCAAGGTCGACCGGGTGTTCATCGGCTCGTGCACCAACTCGCGCATCGAAGACCTGCGCGCGGCGGCCGAGGTCGCACGCGGCAAGCGCGTGGCGGCCAATGTGCGCCAGGCGATGGTGGTGCCGGGCTCGGGGCTGGTCAAGCAGCAGGCCGAGCGCGAAGGGCTGGATCGCATCTTCCGCGAGGCCGGCTTCGAATGGCGCGAACCGGGCTGCTCGATGTGCCTGGCCATGAACGCCGACCGGCTCGAGCCGGGCGAGCGCTGCGCCTCGACCTCGAACCGTAACTTCGAAGGCCGCCAGGGGCAGGGTGGCCGCACCCACCTGGTCAGCCCGGCGATGGCGGCCGCGGCCGCGGTGGCCGGCCACTTCGTCGACGTGCGCAACTTCCGTTAAGGCAGGGCAACATGCAAGCATTCACCACCCACGAAGGCCTGGTCGCGCCGCTCGATCGCGAGAACGTCGACACCGACCTGATCATCCCCAAGCAGTTCCTCAAGTCGATCAAGCGCTCCGGCTTCGGTCCGAACCTGTTCGACGAGCTGCGTTATCTGGATCACGGCGAGCCGGGCATGGATAACAGCCGCCGGCCGCTGAATCCGGATTTTGTGCTGAACCAGCCGCGTTACCAGGGCGCCTCGATCCTGCTGGCGCGCAAGAACTTCGGCTGCGGCTCGAGCCGCGAGCACGCACCGTGGGCACTGACGCAGTATGGTTTCCGCGCCATCATCGCGCCGTCCTACGCCGACATCTTCTTCAACAACAGCTTCAAGAACGGCCTGCTGCCGATCGTGCTGTCCGAGTTCGAGGTGGCGCGCCTGTTCGACGAGGTGCGCGCCTTCGCCGGCTACAAGCTGAGGGTCGATCTCGAGCGCCAGGTCGTCATCGCCGCCGATGGCCGCGAGCTGTCCTTCGACATCGAGCCGTTCCGCAAATACTGTCTGCTCAACGGTTTCGACGACATCAGCCTGACGCTGCGCAGCGCCGACAAGATCCGCGCCTTCGAAGCCGAGCGTCTGGCGCGCCATCCCTGGCTGGACGTCAAGCCGGTCGCCTGAGCGGCCCCAAGCCAGCCGCGCGCGTCGATCGCGCGCGGTTCTTTTTTCATCTCCATATCTAGCAGGAAACGATACTCATGGCTCACAAGATCGCGGTTCTCCCCGGTGACGGCATCGGCCCGGAAATCATGGAACAGGCAGTACGGGTGCTGGGTGCGCTCGGCCAGGATTTCGAGCTCGAAGAGGCCAAGGTCGGCGGTGCCGCGTTCGACGCCTTCGAGCATCCGCTGCCGCCGGCCACGCTGGCGCTGGCCAAGCAATCGTCGGCCGTGCTGTTCGGCGCCGTGGGCGATTGGAAGTACGACAGCCTGCCGCGCGAGTTCCGTCCCGAGCAGGCCATCCTGGGCCTGCGCCGCGAACTCGGTCTGTTCGCCAACTTCCGTCCGGCCATCCTGTATCCCGAACTGGCCAGCGCCTCCAGCCTCAAGCCCGAGATCGTTTCGGGCCTGGACATCCTGATCCTGCGCGAACTGACCGGCGACATCTATTTCGGCAAGCCGCGCGGCGTGCGCACGGCCGAGGACGGCCCGTTCAAGGGCGAGCGCGAGGGCTTCGACACCATGCGCTACGCCGAGCCGGAAATCCGCCGCATCGCGCACCTGGGCTTCCAGGCCGCGCAAAAGCGCGGCAAGCGCCTGTGCAGCGTCGACAAGGCCAACGTGCTCGAGACCTCGCAGTTCTGGCGCGACATCGTCACCGAGGTCGCCCGCGAGTACCCCGACGTCGCGCTCGAACACATGTACGTCGACAACGCCGCGATGCAACTGGTGCGTTCGCCGCGCCAGTTCGACGTGATCGTCACCGGCAACATGTTCGGCGACATCCTGTCGGACGAGGCGGCGATGCTGACCGGTTCGATCGGCATGCTGCCGTCGGCCTCGCTGAACGCGTCCGGCCAGGGCCTGTACGAGCCCAGCCACGGTTCGGCGCCCGACATCGCAGGCAAGGGCGTGGCCAATCCGCTGGCGACGATCCTGTCGGCCGCCATGCTGCTGCGTTATTCGCTCGACCTGGCGCCGCTGGCCGAGCGCATCGAGGCCGCGGTCGGCAAGGTGCTGGCTCAGGGCCTGCGCACCGCCGACATCTACCAGGAGGGCACCTCCAAGGTCGGTACCGCCCAGATGGGTGACGCGGTGCTCAAGGCGCTGGCCTGATCGCGGCTTGCGCTGCTACAGCCGGCCGCGTCGCAGCGGCCGGCTGTTTGTTTTGGGGCCGCCACGGCACGCCAAAGCGGCGCTTTTGGACGGCGTAGCGGCCGGAAACGGGGGCATCAGGCCCCGTTTCTGATAAATTGTTGATTCTTCACGCCGTTTACGCGGTTTCCTCTTATCTATCGGATGCAAGGCAAATAGAAATGGCTCAGGCAGTAGGCTTGGTTGGTTGGCGCGGCATGGTGGGCTCGGTCCTCATGCAACGCATGCGCGACGAGAACGACTTTTCCCTCATCGAACCGGTGTTTTTTTCGACCAGCAACGTCGGCGGCAAAGCGCCGGCGTGGGCCGATGGCGCCGGCACGCTGCAAGACGCCTACGACATCGAAGCCCTCAAGAAACTGCCGATCATCGTCACCGCCCAGGGCGGCGACTACACCACCGCGGTCTACGGCAAGCTGCGCGACGCCGGCTGGCAGGGCATCTGGATCGACGCGGCCAGCACGCTGCGCATGGCCGACGACGCGATCATCGTGCTCGACCCGGTCAACCGCCCGGTCATCGACGCGGCGCTGGCGCGCGGCGTGCGTAATTTCGTCGGCGGCAACTGCACCGTCAGCTGCATGCTGATGGGCCTGGCCGGCCTGTTCAACCAGAACCTGATCGACTGGATGACCAGCATGACCTACCAGGCTGCGTCGGGCGGTGGCGCGCAGCACATGCGCGAGCTGCTGACGCAGTTCGGCCTGATCAACGCCGAGGTCAAGCCGCTGCTCGACGACCCGGCCTCGGCCATCCTCGACATCGACCGCGGCGTGCTGGCGCTGCAAAGCGGCGGCACCCTGCCGACCGAGCACTTCGGCGTGCCGCTGGCCGGCAACCTGATCCCGTGGATCGACAAGGACCTGGGCAACGGCACCTCGCGCGAAGAGTGGAAGGCTGGTGTCGAGACCAACAAGATCCTCGGCCGCGGCGACGCCTTCGGTACGCCCGCCACGCCGATCGACGGCCTGTGCGTGCGGATCGGCGCGATGCGCTGCCACAGCCAGGCGTTGACCATCAAGCTCAAGCGCGACGTGCCGCTCGACGAGATCGAATCGATCATCCGCGAAGGCACCGCGTGGGCCAAGTTCGTGCCCAACGACAAGGAGTCGTCGGTGCGCGACCTCAGCCCGGTCGCGGTTACCGGCACGCTCGACATCCCGGTCGGCCGGGTGCGCAAGCTGGCGATGGGCCCCGAATACATCAGCGCCTTCACGGTCGGCGACCAGCTGCTGTGGGGCGCCGCCGAGCCGCTGCGCCGCATGCTGCGCATCGCGCTGGGCGAACTCTGAGGGTCGCGGCGGCGGGCCTGCTGGGGGCGCCGCTCGGCGCCGCCGGCCGGCCCGCCGCGCGATAATCTGGCGTAGAACGCTGCTGCCGGGTGTGCGTGCCGCCACGCCGCGCGGTGATCGATGGTTTTCCTGGTTATCCGGATTCAGGGCATGAACCAAAAACTCCGTAATGCTTCCCGCGCTCGTCACGGCCGCGCCGGCTTGCTGGCCGCCTTGCTGGTCTGCGCCGGCTGGATCCCCGCCAGCCAGGCCGCCGAAGCCGGCCATTCCCGCCTGGTCTCGGCGCCCGGCGCGCCCCTGCAGGCCGTGGTGCCGATCCGGGGCATGACCGCCGAAGAGGCCGCCACGCTGCGCGCGGTGGTGGCGCCCGAGTCGGCCTGGATCGAAAACCGCATGGCGCCGCCGGTGCCCTTGTCGGGGCTGAGCCTGCGCATCGAGCCGGGCGCCAGCGCCGGCCAGCGCGTGTTGCGTATCTACGCCGACCAGCCGCCGGTCAATCCGGTGGTCGACCTGTTGCTCGACGTCACGACCTCGTCGGGACAGCGTCGCATGCAGGTCAGCTTCATGGCGACGCGTGCCGGCCTGCCGACGCAGGCGGCACCGGTGGTCGCGCAGGCCCAGCCCGCGCGCGGCGCGCCGGCAGCCGCGTCGGGCGATGCCACGGCGCAGGTGCAGGCGCCGCGCGGGTCGGTGACGGTGCGGCGCGGCGACACGCTGTCGGGCATCGCGGCGCGCAACGGCGTCGACGGCACCAGCCTGTTCCAGATGCTGGTGGCCTTGTGGCGGGCCAACCCGGACGCCTTTCTACAGAACAACATGAACCTGGTGCTGGCCGGTGCGACGCTGGTGTTGCCGGACGCCGCGACCGTGCGCGCCATCGATCCCGACGAAGCGCGGCGCATCTATCTGCAGCAGGTCGAAGCCTTCAATCGCGGCCGGGGCGCCGGTGCCGGCGTGGGCGCCGCGCAATCGGCCGACCCCGCGTCGGGGCAGGTCGGTGCGGGCGATAGCG
>JAEZBO010000207.1 GCA_023427085.1 Pseudomonadota bacterium | reverse complement strand
CCCCTTGTGGTCCTGGGCGGGCCCCCGGGGCGGGGGGCGGGGGCCGCGCGCGGTCATCGCGGAATCAGTCGAGCTTGGGGCACTGCTCGCCCGGATCGACCGCCTCGAAGGTCTGCAGGATCTTGATCGAGCCGTCCTGCTGCACCTGGCCCAGCCGCATCGACAGCGCGGCGTGGCGCTGCTTGCTCATGCTGACCACGCCGCGCGGGCCGTCGTACGAGACCTGGCTGAGCGCCTCGACGATCTCTTTGGCATCGGTGCTGCCGGCCTTCTCGGCGGCGGCCTTGTACAGGTAGAAGGCCTCGTACTGCGGCTCGGACAGCTCGTTGGCGGTCTTGGCCTCGGCGCCGAACTTGGCCTGCAGGCCGGCCAGGTATTTCTTGTTGGCCTCGTTGTCGATGCCGGTCAGGTACGAGGCCGACACATACATGCCGGCCGCCGTCGCGCCCATGGTGCGCGCGGTGCCTTCGTCGATGGCCAGGTTGCCGTAGGGCATCTTCAGGCCGGCGGCCTGGATCTGCTTGGCCAGGCTGACGTTGGGGCTGCCGCCCGCCGTCGAGCTGATCAGCGCGTCGGGCTTGACCGAGCGGATCCGCGACACGATCGCGGTCCAGTCGCTGCCATCCATCGGCAGGTATTCCTCGCCGACCACCTTGCCGCCCTGCGCGGTGATGTAGTCGCGCGTGAACTTCAGCATGCCGCGGCCGAACGCGTAGTCGCTGCCGACCAGGAAGAAGGTCTTGGCCTGCTCGGCCTTCATGAAGTGATCGACCACCGGCGCGACCTGCTGCTCGGGCACCCAGCCGTTGACGTGCATCCAGCGGTTGCACGAGCGGCCTTCGTAGAACGAGGTGTAGATGAAGGGCACGCGCGCGCGGTTCAGGATCGGCAGCGCGGCGTTGCGCGCGGCGCTGGTCTCCATGCCGATGACGACGTCGACCTTCTTCTGGAACAGCAGCGTGTCGTAGGCCTTCTGCGCGCCGACCGCGCCCGAGCCGTCGTCGGCGATCTCGAGCACCAGCTGGCGGCCGAGGATGCCGCCGGCCGCGTTGATCTCGTCGACCGCCAGTTGCGAGGACTGCACCACGGCGGGTGCGACCACGCTGTTGGCGCCGGACAGGCCGACCGGCACGCCGATGCGGATCGGATCGGCCGCCACGGCCGTGCCGCAGGCGGCAGCCACCGTGACGGCCAGGCCCAGCCGTGCGAACAGGTTGATGGGTTTCATGGTTTTCTCCTTGGGGGCCGGTCTTGGCCGGCGTTTCAGCGGGCCACCGGCGTGATGCCGGCGCCCAGAACGGGGTCGTAGAGATCCGCGCGGCGATCGCGCAGCACGTGATTGAAGACATTGAGCTGGCGGCCGTGGCGCGCCTGCCTGAGGTTGAAGCGGGCCAGCAGGATTTCCTCCTGGTCATGGCTGGCCGGGCCGGCGCTGAGCCAGCCTTGCGAGCCGACGATGATGCTGCGGCCGACGAAGGGCTGGCCGCGTTCGTCGCCGACCCGGTCGGCGCAGACGATCGCCAGGCCGTTGCTGTGCGCGCCGCTCATCACCAGTGCGTGCGCCATCGCCGGGCCGTCGAGCGACTGGCCCGGCATCGGCACCCAGTTGGTCGGCACCGCGACGATGTCGGCACCCTGCATGGCCTGCAAGCGGAACACCTCGGGAAACCAGCCGTCGTAGCAGATCGCCACGGCCAGCCGGCCGAACGGCGTCTCGAACACCGGCAGGCCCAGGTTGCCCGGCGCAAAGAAAAGGTTCTCGTCGCCCCACAGGTGCAGCTTGCGATAGGTGCCCAGGTAACCCTGCGGGCCGGCCACCAGCGCCGAGTTGTAGAGCGTCTCGCCCTCGCGTTCGGCGATGCCGGCGACCAGGTAGATGCCCAGCCGCTGCGCCAGCGCGATCCAGGCCTGCGAGCTCGGCCCGGCCGGCACCGGCTCGGCCAGCGCATAGGCCTCTTCGCGGCTGGCGAACACGTAGCCGGTATTGGCCAGCTCGGGCAGCACGACCAGCCGCGCGCCCTGCGCGACCGCCTGTTCGACCAGCGCGGTCGAACGCGCCAGGTTGCCCGTCACGTCGCCGAACACCGGCGCGGTCTGCACGCCGGCCAGCACCGCGTCGGGGAAGCCCCCCGCCTCGGGTTCGGACGCTTGTTGTCTGGATTCCATGATCACTCCACGAGAAGCAAAATCGAAAATGAAAAAACAAAAAAGCCCTCGACCACGCTGGATCAGCGTGAAAGTCGAGGGCTTCTATAGCCTGTCGGTCGGTCTGGGGCGCGGCAATCATTGCCGCGGTGCTGCGGGTGCTGCGGGTTGCTGCACGGGCCGCCAGGCTGGTGGGCCTGGCTGGCGGCGGACTGGCCGCTGCCGGTGGGAACAGGCCCGGCGCGCTATTGCGGCAGACCTGTGCAGGCATTCTAGGGAGCCGCATCGGCATGGTCAACAGGTTTCTGCCGGCCGCCGCGAGGCCGCCGGCGCGCTACACTTTTGCGCTTGCCCGGACCTTCCATGACCTTCGTTCCTGCTGACATCACCCCCTGGTTCGCCGCCCTGCTGGTCGCCGCCAGCTTCCTGACCTCGGCCTTCACGGCCGCCATGGGCCTGGGCGGCGGCGTCGCGATGCTGGCCATCATGGGGCTGGGCATGCCGGTCACCAGCGTGCTGCCGGTGCACGGCGTGGTGCAGCTCGGCTCGAATGCCGGCCGCGTCGTCATCCAGCGCCGCTACCTGGTGCGCGCGATGTTGCCGTGGTTCGCGCTGGGCAGCGTGATCGGCATCGCGGTCGGCGCCTCGGTGGTGATCGCCATCCCCGACGACGTCGCCAAATGGGCGCTGGCGCTGTTCATCCTGTGGTCGATCTACCGCAAGAAACCCAGCGCCACCGCGGCCCGCCACGGCAAGCCCTACTTCGCCGCATGGGGCGTGATCTCGAGTTTCTGCACCATGCTGGTCGGCGCCACCGGCCCGCTGATCGCGGCGATGCTGGCCGGCGTCGGCCTGACCAAACAGCCGCTGGTGGCCACGCACGCGGCCTGCATGACGATCCAGCACGGCCTGAAGATCCTGGCATTCGGCGCGCTGGGCTTCGCGTACGCCGAATGGGCGCCGCTGGTCGCGGCGATGATCGCCAGCGGCGTGGCCGGCACCTGGGTCGGCTCGCGCACGCTCGACAACCTGCCCGACAAATACTTCAAGCTCGGCTTCAAGATCGTCATGACGGCGATCGCGCTGCACATGATCTGGCAGACCTTCTGACCGGACGCCTGCCGCCACCGATCGACGACGGCCGATCGCGGCAGCGCCGGCACGCCGCTCAGCGCGTCAGGAACTTCGCTTCGTAGATGTCGCGCGCGCGGCCCATGTGCGCGACCGACAGCACCTCGAGCGCGGCGCGGTTGCCGGCGGCGACCGCATCGACCATCGCGCGGTGTTCGCGGCAGGCCTGCTCGAGCGCCTGCGCATCGGCCACGCCATAGGCGCGCACCGGAAAGCTCAGCCAGTCGTGCAGCCGAATCGACTCGGCCAGATAGGGGTTGTCGCACAGGCCGTAGAGCTCGCGATGGAAGGCCATGTTGCTGCGGTGGATGGCGATCAGCTCGCCGGCCGCCGACGCCGCCGCATGCGCCTGGCAGGCCTGCTCGACCGCGGCCAGCCGCTCGGCCGGCACCGGGAACTCGATCATCTCGATGGCCGCCTGATGCAGCAGCCGGCGCATGCGGTACAGGTCTTCGAGGCCATCGCTGTCGAAGCGGCGGATCTGCGCGCCCAGGTGCGGCGGCTTGACCACCACGCCCAGCCGCTGCAGCTCGGCCAGCGCCGCGCGCACCACGTGGCGCTTGGCCGCGTAGTCGTCCATCAGGTGGTCTTCGATCAGCCGCGTGCGCGGCAGGATGCGGCTGCGGATGATGTCGGTCTCGATCGCCGCCATCACCGCAGCGACCTGTTCGGGCAGCTGCGTCTCGGCGAAGATCAACGAGGAAAAACTGCTTTGGCTCATGAGGCGCATCGGTTTGCAGTCCCGGGAAAGGGCCTGCGCTATCAATAATTTTATTACTAGGAATGGCGACAACGTGCCTGTTGTCTTCGGCCGGTCGAGTGCCTAGACTTTTTGCCGCCGGGGCCATCTCGCGGCAAGGCCTGCGCCGCCGCGCGCAGCGTGCCCGCGGCCCTCGCCAGCCAGCGCTTTCCGCGGTTGGCGCATCACAAGGACCAGCATGAACGCCCTCTCTTCCGAACACGAAATCATCAGCATCGATCCGGCCAACGGCCAGGAGATCGGCCGCGTCGCGATCACCACGCCGGCCGAACTGGACGCGGCCGTCGAGCGCGCCTGGACCGCCTTCCACCAGTCGGGCTGGAAGGCGCTGCTGCCGCACAAGCGCGCGCTGGTGCTGCACAAGATCGCCGACGGCATCCAGGCCGAACGCGACAGCCTGGCGACGCTGCAGATGCGCGACAACGGCAAGCCGCGCGCCGAATGCTACGGCATGGTCGACTCGGCCATCGGCACCTTCCGTTATTACGCCGGCGTCTGCGAAACCTACGAAAGCGACGTGACGCCGCCGCGCGGCGACTACGTGTCGTTCACGGTGCTCGAACCCTTCGGCGTGGTCGCGGCGATCACGCCGTGGAACTCGCCGATCATGAACGACGCCACCAAGGTCGCGCCGGCGCTGGCGGCCGGCAACGCGGTGCTGCTCAAGCCCTCGGAAGACTCGCCGCTGCTGGGACCGGAACTGGCCCGCATCGCGCTGGCGGCCGGCCTGCCCGCCGATCTGCTGCAGGTGGTGCAGGGCCGCGGCCCGCAGATCGGCGCGGCGCTGGTGGCCCACCCTGGCGTGCGCATGATCTCGTTCACCGGCGGCACCTCGGCCGGCGCGGCGATCGGCAAGGTCGCCGGCGAACGGCTGGTGCCGGTGGCGCTCGAGCTGGGCGGCAAGTCGCCGCACGTGGTGTTCGCCGACGCCGACCGTGAGCACGCGGTCGCCGCGGTGGTGGCCGGCATCTTCGGTTCGGCCGGTCAATCGTGCGTGGCCGGTTCGCGGCTGTTCGTCGAGGCCTCGGTCTACGACGAGGTGGTGCAGGCCGTGGTGGCACGCGCCAAGACCATCAAGGTCGCGCTGCCCGACGCCGACGGCGTCGAGGTCGGCCCGCTGGCGTCCTTCCATCACCGCGAGCGCGTGGCGCGCTTCGTCGAGCGCGCGCGCGCTGAAGGCGGCCGCATCCTGTGCGGCGGCCAGGCGCCCAGCGGCGGCGACTACGACCACGGCGCGTTCTACCTGCCGACCGTGATCGACGGCCTGGGCCCCGACGCCGCCAGCTGCCAGGAAGAAGCCTTCGGCCCGGTGCTGGTGTGCCTGCCGTTCAAGGACGAGGCCGACCTGATCGCACAGGCCAACGGCACCGCCTTCGGTCTGGCCTGCGGCATCTGGACCGAGAGCTTCAAGAAGGCCTGGCGCATCGGCCGCGCGCTCGAGGCCGGCTCGGTCTGGATCAACACCTACAAACAATCGGTGACCAGCACGCCGTTCGGCGGCTTCAAGAGCAGCGGCATCGGCCGCGAGAAAGGCATCGACGGCATGAAGCTGTACGCGCAGGTCAAGAGCCTGTACTTCGGCCTGCACGCGCAGCCGCTGCCGGTCGCCAAATAAATCCTGCGCGCGCCGGGCAACGGCCGCGCCACCCCGCCGCGATTGCTGCGGCGGGGATTTTCTTTTTTTCGGAGTCATCCAATGAAGCTTTCCAAAGTGGCCGTCTACGGCCTGGGCAATATGGGCTACCTGGTGGCCGAGCGGGTCGCCGCCGGCTTCACCACGCTGGTCGCCGACCTGGACACCGCGCTGGTGCAGCGCGCGCAGGCCGAGTTCGGCGCCGTGCCGATCGGCGCGCCGCAAGACCTCAGCGAGGTCGATGTGGTGGTGCTGTCGCTGCCCAGCCCGGCGATCTCGCTGGCCGTGCTCGGCCAGATCGCCGGCCAGTTGCCGGCCCATGCGGTGGTGCTCGAGACCAGCACCGTCAACCCCAAGGACATCCAGGCCAGCAAGAAGCTGCTGGACGCCCATGGCCTGCGCATCGTCGATGCCTCGGTGATGGCCGGCGTCAGCCAGATGAAGGCCGGCACCGCGATGCTGCTGATGGGCGGCGATCCGGCCGCCGTCGCCGACGTGCAGCCGGTGCTGGACGCCATCGCGCCCAAGCAGATCCACTTCGGCGCCAGCGGTGCCGGCGCGGCCGCCAAGGTCATCAACAACGCGGTGGCCCATGCGGTCATGGTGGTGGTGGCCGAAGCCGGTTCGCTGGCGACCGCCGCGGGCGTGAGCTGCGACAAGCTGATCGACCTGCTGGCCGACAAGCAGATGGGCCTGCACCGGCCGCTGACGCACCGCTATGCCGAGCGCATCGTGCAGGGCAACTACGACGGCGGCATGCCGCTGGACGCCGCCCGCAAGGACTCGGTGCTGGCGCTCGAGCTGGCGCAGACGCTGGGCGTGCCGCTGTTCGCGATCCAGGGTTCGCATACGATCTACGACATCGCCGTGGCCGCCGGTTATGGCCGCGACGACTATGCCGCGATCGCCAAGGTGTGGGCCGACTGGGGCAAGCCCGCGGTGCCGGCCCAGCCGTAAGCCAACGGAACAAAGCCCCGGCTAGGGGCTCATCTCCAAAAATAAAAACCCTGCAAAAGGGGCTTCATCTCCAAAAACAAAGCCCCTGCAAAGGGGCTTTGTTTTTTACAGCGGCCGCGACCCGCGCGGCCGGCGTCACGGTGATGTCAGTCCAGCCACTTCTGCTTGGCCCACATCGCGCGGAACTGCTGGTCGGCCTCTTGCAGGCGCACCTGCCACTTGTCGCCGGGCAGGTAGTCCATTTCGGTGAACTGCTGCAGCATCTTCTTCTGGAACTCGGGATCGTTGGCGACCTTCTCGAGCGCCTTGGCGAGCTTTTGCTCGACCTCGGCCGGCAGGCCTTGCGGGCCGACCACGCCGCGCTCGGACGCAAAGCTCAGGTTCACGCCCTGCTCCTTGAAGGTCGGCACGTCCGGCGCCAGCGGCGAGCGCTTGTCGCTGGCCTGCGCCAGGATGCGCAGCGTGCTGCCGCTGTAGGGCATCGCTTCGCCCAGGTTCATGCCGCCGACATCGGCGTGGCCGCCCAGCACCGCATTACGCAGCGGACCGGCACCATTGAAGGGCACGTGGTTCAGGTCGGTGCCGGTGGCGGCCTCGAACAGCACCAGCGACAGATGGTCGTCGGTGCCCACGCCGGTCGAACCGAAGCTGATCACGCCAGGCTTGGCCTTGGCCGCGTCGATCAGTTCCTGCAGCGTCTTGTAGGGGGCTTCGGTGCGCACGCTGAAGGCGCTGGGATCGCGCACCAGCGTGGCCAGGTAGGTGAAGTCCTTGGCGGTGAAGCCGGCGTTGCGTTCGATCGGCAGCGTCAGCAGGCCAGGCATGTTGGTCATGCCCAGCGTGTAGCCGTCGGGCTTGGCGCGCGCCACCATGCCCAGCGCCAATGCGCCCGAGGCGCCCGGCTTGTTGACCACGACGACCGAGCCGCCCAGTTCCTTCTCGAGGAACAGCGCCAGCGTGCGCGCCGTCAGGTCGGTGCCGCCGCCGGCGGCGAAACCCACCAGCAGTTCGACGGGCCGCTCGGGCCACTGGGCGGCGGCAGGCGCCGCGGCCAACACCATCGTGCCCGCCGCGAAGCCGGCAAGCCATTTGTTCAACGCAAACATGGTCTATGTCTCCAGGCCGCCGGGCGGCCTCGTGCTAATCATTTCACTGGCAGCGGGGTACGCTGCCCCGATCGCTGGCGCGCCAAAACGGTGCAGACGCCAGGGCCGCCATATTGCGCCCAGCCATTAATAGGCACAAATCGAAAATTACCTGGCTTTATTAGCCGGCGACTATTTATCCGATCGAAACGACGCGGGCAAGGCCGGCAGCGCCTGTTCGATGTCGCGCGCGCAGCGTTCCAGCTGCGCGACGAAGGCCTGCGCGGCCGGCGACAAGGCGCGGTCCTGGCGGTACAGCACGCCGATGCTGCGGCGCGCGCTCTGCTCCTCGATCGGGCGG
Organism: Pseudomonadota bacterium; assembly: GCA_023427085.1. Taxonomy (GTDB): domain Bacteria; phylum Pseudomonadota; class Gammaproteobacteria; order Burkholderiales; family Burkholderiaceae_B; genus Orrella. The sequence goes on along the minus strand of JAEZBO010000207.1, from coordinate 2,132 downwards.
CTGCGCAGGGCGCCCAGCCCCAGCGAGGGCAGCGCCAAGCGTGGCAATACCGCCACGCCCAGGCCCTGGCCGACCAGCCGCACCGCGGTGCTCATGTGCGTCACGTCGTAGCGCAACCCGGCGGCCGCCGACTCGGCGCCGACCGCGCGGTCGAACTGATGGCGCGCGCTCGAGCCCTGCGACAGCAGCACCAGATCCTGCGTCACCAGGTCGCTCCAGCGCAGCGACGGCAGCTTGCCGACCTCGTGGCGCGACGGATAGACGGCGAAGAACGAGTCGGCGATCAGCGGCTGGAACCGCAGATCGGGCGCCTCGCCCAGCAGCGTCGCCAGCGCGAACTCGATCTGGTTGGTGCGCAGCATGCCGATCAGTTCGTCGTTGTGCGCCTCGACCACGCGGATGCGCAGGCCCGGATGCAGTGTGCGCAGGATGCCCAGTGCCGGCGGCACCAGCGTCAGCGAGGTCGACGGCAAGGCACCGATGACCACCGCGCCGCGCCGCACCGCGGCCAGGTCGAGCATGCTGCGATAGGCTTCTTCCAGATCGGCCAGCGGCCGTTCGATGCGGTCGCGGAACTCGGCGCCGGCGGCCGTCAGCGTGATCTGGCGGGTGCTGCGTTCGAACAGCCTGACCTCGAGCACCGCTTCGAGATCGGCGATCAGGGCGGTGAACGACGGCTGCGTGACGCCCAGCCGCGCGGCCGCGTGGGTGAAGGACCGCGTCTGCACCGCCAGCAGGAACGCCTTGAGCGGCCGGTATTTGATGTTCAGCGCCATGGCGCCATGTTAGCGGAGCGCGGCAGGCTGCCATGCCTGTTTGCCAGACCGCCACTGCGCGGCGGCTGCGCAGCGGCGCGGCCCGCCCAACGCTAGGCCTGCAGCGGCGCCGCCAGCCGCCGCGCCAGCGCCTTGCGGTCGACCTTGCCGACCGCGTTCTCGGGCAGGCTGTCGACGAACTTGATCTCCTCGGGCATGTAGATGCGGCCCAGCCGTTCGCGCACCGCCGCGCGCAGCGCCTGCGCATCGGGCGCGGCGCCGGCCGATGCCACCACGAAGGCCACCGGCACTTCGCCCAGGTCGGCGTCGGCGTGGCCGACCACGCAGCAGGCCGCCACGCCGGGCTCGCCGCACAGCAGGTTTTCGATCAAGGCCGGCGAAAGGTTCTCGCCGCCGCGGATGATGACTTCCTTGATGCGGCCGGTGATGCCGAGGTAGCCGTCGGCATCGAAGCGGCCCAGATCCCCGGTGCGCAGCCAGCCGTCACGCACCGGCGTGTCGCCATCGTGGCCCAGGTAACCCAGCATCAAGGCCGCGCCGCCGATGCAGATCTCGCCCTCGGCGCCCTGCGCGACTGGCGCGCCGTCGGCATCGAACAGCGCCACCTGCTGGCCGGCCAGCACCGTGCCGACCGTGCCGATGCGGCGCGCGCCCGGCGGGTTCATGGTCGACGTGCAGGTGGCTTCCGACAAACCGTAGGACACCACCAGCTCGCAGCCCAGCACCGCCTCGATCTCGCGATGCAGCGCCGGCGTGATCGGCGCCGAGCCGCAACGCGCGAAACGCAGCCGGGCCAGCGAGGCCGGCGTGAACGACTGCGCCAGCATGCGCGAGTACATGGTCGGCACGCCGGTGATCAGCGTCGGCCGGAAGGTCTCCATCAGCGCCGGCATGTCCTCGGCGCGAAAGCGTCCGGCCAGCGCGATGCAGGCGCCACTGGCCAGCGGCGCGAAGACCTGGTTGTTCAGCGCATTGGTGTGATGCATGGGCATGACGTGCAGCAACACGTCGTCCGGCGTCAGGCCGGTATGGGCGACGATGCCGCGGGTATTGATCGCCACGCCGCGATGCGACTGCAGCACGCCCTTGGGTTTGCCGGTGCTGCCCGACGTGAACAGCAGCAGCGCCGCGTCGTCCGGCGCGATGCCGTCGGCCCGCCAGGGCGGGCCGTCGCGCAGCGCATCGACGGCCAGGCATTGCTTTGGCGCCAGGCCGCTGGCCGGCGCGGTCGCCGCATGCGCGGCGTCGTGGACCAGCCAGCGCAAGCCCACGGCCAGCACCCGGCGGCGGGTTTCGTCGTCGGCCAGCCGGGGCTCGAGCGGGCACGGGCAGGCGCCGGCGACCATGGTAGCCAGC
>JAEZBO010000203.1 GCA_023427085.1 Pseudomonadota bacterium | reverse complement strand
CCCGGGGCCAGCGCCGCCAGCGGCGGCACCGACTGCCGGCAGGCCTCGCGCGCCAGCGTGCAACGCTCGGCGAACGAGCAGCCCGGCGGCAGCGCCGCCAGGTCGGGCGGCGAGCCGGCGATGGTCTGCAATCGTGCACCCTTGGTCATCGCGCCATGCGCGCGGCTGCGCAGCAGCGCCTGGGTGTAGGGATGGCGCGGCTGGCTCAGCAACTGCGCCATGCTGCCCTGCTCGACGATACGCCCGCCATACATCACCGCGACCTGATCGGCGATCTCGGCAGCCGCGCCGATGTCGTGGGTCACGAATACGATCGACAGGCCGAGGTCCTGCTGCAGCTCGCGCAGCAGCAACAGGATCTGGATCTGCACCGTCGCATCCAGCGCGGTGGTCGGCTCGTCGGCCAGCAACAGCTTCGGATTGCACGACAGCGCCAGCGCGATCATCGCGCGCTGGCGCATGCCGCCGGACATCTCGTGCGGATAGGCATCGAGCCGGCGCGCCGGGCTCGGTATCCGCACCCGCTCGAACAGCTGCAACGCCCGCGCGCGCGCGTCCTGGCGCGACAGGCCTTCGTGGCGCCGCATCATCTCGATCATCTGCGCGCCGACGGTGTAGACCGGGTCGAGCGCCAGCAGCGGCTCCTGGAACACCATCGACACCACCGGCCCGCGGCAGGCCGCCAGCCGCCTGGCGTCCATGGCCAGCACGTCCTCGCCATCGAGCACGATGCTGCCGCGCACGCGCGTGCGCTTGGGCGGATGCAGGCGCATCAGCGTGCGCAGCGTGACACTCTTGCCCGAGCCCGACTCGCCGATCAGCGCCACGGTCTCGCCGCGGCGCACGTCCAGGTCGACGCCGTTCAGGGCCTCGATGACCTTGCCCGGCGCATGGAAAGCGACGTGCACGTCGCGCAGGCTGACCAGCGTATCGGTATCGCGGGTGGAGGTGGCGGCGCTCATGCGAGGGCTCCTGCCGGCAGCGCCGGCGCGGCCGGGTGACCGCTGCCCGCCTCGAACATCAGGCAACGCACCGAATGGCCGCCGTGCTCGGTCAACTTGGGCACGCGCTGCGCACAGACCGGCTGGGCATCCGGGCAGCGGGTATGGAAACGGCAGCCGGGCGGCGGATCGATGGGATTGGGCGGATCACCGGCCAGCGGCGCCTCGGTGGTGCGCTGGGTCGGATCGGTCGACGGCATCGATTTGAGCAAGGCGCGGGTATAGGGATGGCGGGCGCGCGCGAACACTTCGTCGACCGCGCCGATCTCGACCACTTCGCCCAGGTACATGACCATCACGCGGTCGGAGATGTACTGCACCACGTTCAGGTCATGGCTGATGAACAGGTAGGTCAGGCCGAAGTCGCGCTTGAGGTCCAGCAGCAGGTTCAGCACCTGCGCCTCGACCGACTTGTCGAGCGCCGACACCGCCTCGTCGAGGATCACCAGCCGCGGCCCCAGCGCCAGCGCGCGGGCGATGTTGACCCGCTGGCGCTGGCCACCCGACAGCTCGTGCGGATAGCGCCCGGCAAAGCGCTGCGGCGTCAGCCCGACCCGCTCCAGCAGGTCGCGCGCGCGCGTGACCGCTACGCGCGCCGGCGTGCCATGCACCATCGGTCCGAAGGCGATCGAATCCTCGATCGTCATGCGCGGGTTCAGCGACGAATAGCTGTCCTGGAACACCATCTGCGTCTGGCGGCGGAACTCGCGCAGCGGCAAGGCGCGCGAGCCGACCGTCTCGCCGTCGAACACCAGCTCGCCGCGGTCCTGCAGGATCAGCTGCATCAGCAGCCGGGCGGTGGTCGACTTGCCGCAGCCGGACTCGCCGACCACGCCCAGCGTCTCGCCCTTGCGCACGTCGAAATCGACCCCATCGACGGCGCGCACGGCCTTGCCGCCGGCCGCGAACAGCGCCTTTTTCAGCGCGAAGTGTTTGACCAGGCCATGGGCGCTGAGCAGCGCCTGCCGGGGTCCACCGCGATCGTGGCCATGGCGGGCGAGGCTGGGCAGGGAAATGGCAGCAGGCATGATCACTCCTTGACTTCCATGGCGGACCGCAGTCCGTCGGAGAGCAGGTTGAAGGATATGGAAGTGATGAAGATCATCACGCCGGGCAGCGCCGCGACCCACGGCTGCGTATAGATGGCGGTGCGCAGCGTATTGAGCATCAGGCCCCATTCGGGCTCGGGCGGGCGCACGCCCAGGCCCAGGAACGACAGGCCCGAGGCCAGGATCATCGACACCGAGATCAGGCTGGTGGCATAGACGAAGATCGGCCCCATGACGTTGGACAGCACGTGCACCCGCACGATGGTCAGCGGCCCGGCGCCGCTGGCGCGCGCGGCGTCGACGTAGTCGCTGCGGCGCACCTGCGTGGTGACGCTTTCGGCCACCCGCGCCAGCGGCGGGATGAACACGATGGTCAGCGAGATCAGCGCATTGGTGATGCCGGCGCCCAGCGCGCCCGACAGCGCGATCGCCAGCAGCACCGACGGGAAGGCGTACAGCACGTCGATCGAACGCATGATCGCGCTGTTGACCAGCCCGCCGGCGTAGCCGGCCAGGATGCCGATCGCGCCGCCGATCGCGAAGGCCGCCAGCACCGGCGTGATGCCCATGAACAGCGACAGCCGCGCGCCCAGCATCAGCCGCGACAGCATGTCGCGGCCCAGCTCGTCCGAGCCCAGCGGATAGCCCTCGGTGCCGATCGGCCGCAGCCGCCGCAGCATCGAGGCCTGGTAGGGATCGGCCGGCGTCAGCCAGGGCGCCAGCAGCGCCATCAGCAGCAAGGCCAGGATCAGCAGCCCGGCGCCCAGCGCCAGCGGGTCGCGGCTGAAACGGCGCAGCACGTTGCGCCAGTAGCCGCTCGAGCGCTCGAACGGCACCGGCGCGGCGGCCACGGTGGCGGCGCCTGCCGGGCCCGGGGAAATCGTCGTCTGCATGGTCTCAGGCCCTCTCTATGCGCGGATCGAACAGGCTCTGCAGGATGTCGACCAGCAGGTTCAGCGCCACGAAAAACATCGCCAGCACCAGGATGGTTCCCTGCAGCAGCGGCAGGTCGCGCTGGAAGATCGCGGTGTTCAGCAGAAAGCCGGTGCCCGGCCACGAGAACACCGTCTCGATCAGGATCGAGCCGCCCAGCAGATAGCCCAGTTGCAGGCCCATCACCGCCAGCGCGGTCGGCGCGCAGTTCTTGACGACGTGCTTGAACACACCGAAGTCGGACAGGCCGCGCGCGCGCAGCCCGACCACGAACTCCTGCGCCAGCGTCTCGGCCACCAGCGCGCGCACGGTGCGCGCGATGATGCCCATCGGGATGACCGACATGGTCACGGCCGGCAGGATCAGGTGGCGTACATGGGCCCAGTCCAGCGCCCAGTCGGCCGAGCCGCCCGGCCCGGCGCCGGTCGGCGGCAGCCACATCAGCTGGGTCGAGAAGATGATCACCAGCACCATGCCGAGCCAGTAATGCGGCACGCTCACGCCGATCACCGACAGCAGCGAGGCGGCGCGGTCCATCAGCGAATTGCGGTAGTAGCCGGCCACGAAGCCGAACAGACAGCCGAAGAAAAAGCCGATCGCGGTCGCCACACAGGCCAGCAGCAGCGTGTTGCCGACCGCGTTGAAGACCTCGACGGCGACCGGCCGGCCCGAGGCGATCGAGGTGCCCAGGTCGCCCTGCAAGGCACGCCATACCCACGAGGCGAATTGCTCGGGATAGGAGCGATCGAAGCCGTACAGCTGCATCAGCTGGCGCTGCAGGTCGACCGAGGCATCGGGCGGCAGGATGGACACCAGCGGGTCGCCGGGCGACAGGTGCACCAGCATGAAACAGAGCAGCGCGACTCCGAACATGATGGGCACCGTATAGGCGATGCGCCTGATGAGGATCTGGATCATGGGTAGGCTGGCGGCGATGGCGGCGCGCGGCCCGCCGGGCGG
>JAEZBO010000143.1 GCA_023427085.1 Pseudomonadota bacterium | reverse complement strand
CTGGTGCACCAGCGCGGCGCTGGCGACGCGGCTCTTGCGGCCGTCGCTGGCCGCCACGCCGTCATCGTTGTGATCGAAGCTGTAGTCCAGCGCGACGCGCCAGCCGCCGACCGCCGGGCTCCAGTAGGCCAGCGTGTTGTCGTTGCGATTGGCGTTGAAGGGCTGCAGCGAGGTCTGCGCGCCGGTGATCAGGTACGAGGCCAGGAAGGGATCGAAGTCGGCCAGCACCGCCGACGACACCGAGGTCTGCCGGCCCGCGCGCAACTGGCCGGCCGGCCCCGACAGGCCCAGCCACGCGGCGCGGCCGAACAGCCGGCTGCCTTGCGCGGAGCGGCCGGTGGTGGCGATCACGCCGCTCTCGAGCACGAAGTCGGCGCGCAGCCCGCCGCCCAGCTCGTGGGTGCCGCGCAAGCCCCAGCGCGAGCCCGACTGCACGCCCGATTGCAAGCCCAGCGACGAACCGGCGTCGTCGCGATGGGTGCCGGTCAGGCTCAGGTCGAGCACGCCATATAGCGCGGTGCTCGACTGCGCCGTGGCCGGCGCGCCAGCCATCGACGTGGCCGCCAAGGCGGCCACCAGCGCGGCCGCCATTGCGGTGCCGCGTGGGACCGCGGCGGTCACAGATACTTCAGCCAGGCGATGTCGCGGCGGCGCGCCTTCAGGCGGCCGAACCAGCGCACCGGCCAATACAGCGCCAGCGCCAGCAACGCGGCGATCAGCCAGACGGCGCCGACGCCATCGACGCCGACATAGTCGCCCTGGTTCAGCCCCCAGATCCGTTCGGCCGCCAGAGCCAGGAACTTGAGCACGTACAGGTGCAGCAGGTAGAAGAACATCGGCGCGGCGCCGAACACGCACAGCCCCCGCACCCAGCGGGCCTGACCGGCCCGTTCGGTGGCCGCCAGCAACAGCAGGCCGGCGCCCAGCGTCAGCAGCAGGAACAGCAGCGAGGGCGGATACTTGGTGACGTTGACGAAACTCATCAGGCTGGCCAGGCCCTCGGCGTCGGACAGCCACTTCTGCGACTGGCCATAACCATTGAGCGCGCGCAGCAGCACGAAGCCGAGCAGCGCGGCCAGGCCCGCGAAGGCCAGCCGCGGCAGGCGCCAGCTGGCCGGCACCGTGGCGGCGAACCACGGTCCGGCGGCATAACCGAGCGCGATCACGCCGATCCACGGCAGCAGCGGATACGAGGTGCGCAGCCGCAAGCCGTCGCTGACGTCGAGCCAGCCGCGGTCGTGCAGGATCGCCCATGGCACGTGCATCCAGTGACCGGCGGCGAACTGCACGCCGTCGAGCAGGTTATGGCCGGCCACCAGCGCGACGCCCAGCAGCACCAGCAGCGGGCGCGGCAGCCATACCAGCGCGGCCAGCGCCAGCATCGACAGACCGATCACCCAGATGACCTGCAGGTAGACCACCGTGGGCGGAAACTGGAAGGTCCAGGCGAAGTTGACCAGCGTCACTTCCAGCAGCACCAGGAACAGGCCGCGCTTGGCCAGGAACGCGGACACCTGTGCCCGCGAGCCGGCCTTCTGGCCGTATAGCCAGGCCGACAGGCCGGTCAGCAGCACGAACACCGGCGCGCACAGGTGGGCCAGCAGGCGCGAGAAGAACAGCTCGGGCGCGGTGGCCGCAACGTCCATCGGATCGCCGACCTGGTGATGCAGGTAGAAGGTTTCGCGGACGTGGTCCAGCAGCATGATGACGATGACCAGGCCGCGCAGGGCGTCGATCGACAGCAGGCGGGCCGGGGCGGCAGGCGGGGTGGCGAGCGGTGTGGACATGATCGAAAAAGCGGCGCCGCCCGGAGGCGGCGTGAGGGAGCGAAGATGCGGGTGGCGCGACGACGGTGCCGCGCCGCCATGATTGTAATGTAATAACGTTGCAAAAATAAGTCGCGCAGCGACGCTCGACCTGGCGCCGGCAGACCCGCGGGCCGCGCCGCCCGCGGCGCCCGGGCTGGTGTCGGGGCGTCGTGCGTCTTGCAGCGGGGCGGCAATCTCGGGTACTGTCGCGCGTGCGTTCGGCGATGGCGGCCGCGGGCCGCGACGTCATCGCGGCGCCCGCGCCACGCCCGGCGCCCCAGAACAAAGCCAATATTCCAAGGAGCGGAAACACCATGCGTCTGATCAAGCCGGCGGCCATCCTGGCCTTGCTGCTGCCGCTGTGCGCGGCGGCCCAAGGCGTCGTCAAGGTTGGCATCGCCAACGACCTGTCGGGCCCCTTCGCGGCGCTGGGCGCCGAAGCCCGCGACGGCTTCAATCTCGCGATCAAGCAGCTCGACGGCAAGCTGGGCGGCCAGCCCGCCGAGTTCCTGCAGACCGACATGGGCGGCAGCCCCGATCAGGCGCGCCAGCTGGTCAACCGCTACGTGCAGCGCGACCGCATCGATTTCTTCACCGGCCCGATCGGCTCGAATGTCGCGTTGGCGGTCGGCCCGGTGCTGTTCGGCGCCAAGGTGCCGTTCCTGTCGAACAACCCCGGCCCCAGCCAGTTGGCCGGCGCGCAGTGCAATGCCTACTGGTTCGGCCAGGCCTACCAGAACGACGCGATCCATTCGGCGGCCGGCAAGGTCGCGGCCGATCGCGGCCACAAGAAGCTCTTCATCATGGCGCCCGACTATCCGGCCGGCAAGGACGCGCTCAACGGCTTCAAGGCCGGCTACCAGGCGCCGGTGGTGCAAGAGCTCTATACCCGCCTGGGCCAGATCGACTACGCCGCCGAGATCGCGCAGATCCGCGCCGCGGCCCCCGAAGCGGTCTACATCTTCCTGCCGGGCGGCATGGGCATCAACTTCGTCAAGCAGTTCGTCGCGGCCGGCCTGAACCAGTCGATCACGCTGATCGGCCCCGGCTTCTCGGCCGACGAGGACGTGATCCAGGCGGTCGGCGACCCGATGGTGGGCATGCTCAACACCTCGCAATGGGCCCACGACCTGGACGTGCCGGCCAACCGGCGCTTCGTCGAGACCTTCCGCGCGGCCTATGGCGGCCGCATGCCGTCGATGTACGCGGCGCAGGCCTACGACGTCATCATGGCGATCGATGCCGCGGTGCGCCAGGCTGGCGGCGCGAGCGATCGCGAAGCGGTGCGCAAGGCGCTCAAGAACGCCGACTTCGAATCGGTGCGCGGCAAGTTCCAGTACGGCAACAACAACTACCCGATCCAGAACTACTACGTGCGCGAAGTGGCCAAGGGCAGCGACGGCCGCATCACCAACAAGCTGGTCGGCACCGTCTACGACAACTACCAGGACGTGTTCGCCGGCCAATGCAAGCTTTGATGTCCGCAACCGCCCGCGCGGGGGCGGGCCGGTGAGCACGACGCTGCTGTTCGAGCAGTTCCTCAACGGCCTGCAGTTCGGCCTGATGCTGTTCCTGATCGCCGCGGGCCTGACGCTGGTGTTCGGCATCATGGACGTGCTGAACCTGGCGCATGGCTCGCTGTACATGGCCGGCGCCTACGTGGCGGCCGAGACCATGCAGCGCTCGGGCTCGTTCGTCGCCGCGGTGCTGCTGGCGGCGCTGGTCACCGGCCTGGCCGGGCTGCTGCTCGAGCGCGTGCTGATGCGGCGCCTGTACGGCCGCGACCATCTGGCGCAGGTGCTGGCCACCTTCGCGATCGTGCTGATCGCCAACGACCTGATCAAGATGGTCTGGGGCCCGGCGCCGATGATGTTCAACCTGCCGGCCGCGCTGGCCGGTCCGGTGCGCATCCTGCCCGACCTGATGTACCCGGCCTACCGGCTGCTGATCATCGCGGTCGGCCTGCTGCTGGCGCTGGGGCTGTACGGTTTCGTCTCGCACACGCGGGCCGGCGTGCTGGTGCGCGCGGGCGCATCGAACCGGCAGATGGCGATGCTGATGGGCGTGCGGGTGCCGGTGCTGTTCATGGGTGTGTTCGTGCTCGGTGCGATGCTGTCGGCGGTCGCCGGCGCGCTGCTCGGCCCGGTGACGGCGGTGCAGGCCGGCATGGGCGAGGAGATCCTGATCCTGGTGCTGGTGTGCATCGTCATCGGCGGCATCGGTTCGGTGCGCGGCGCCTTCGTCGGCGCGCTGCTGGTCGGCATGGTCGACACGGCCGGCCGGGCCTTTCTGCCGACGCTGCTGCGCGAGCTGTTCTCGCCCGCGGTGGCATCGAGCGTCGGACCGACGCTGGCGGCCGTGTCGATCTACGTGCTGATGGCCGCGGTGCTGGTGCTGCGGCCGGCCGGCCTATTTTCGGTCAGGGGGCGTTGATGCGGCGTCATCTCGGTATCGGACTGGTGCTGGCGCTGCTGCTGGCGTTTCCGCTGCTGGCGCCGCTGGCCGGGCTGGAGTTCTATGTCTCGTTCGTGCGCCGCGTGCTGATCTTCGCGCTGGCGGCGGTCAGCCTGAACTTCATCCTCGGCTACGGCGGCATGGTGGCGCTGGGCCACGCGGCTTTCTTCGGCGCCGGCGCCTACGCGGTCGGCATCCTGTCGCAGGCCGGCATCACGCAGGCGGCCATCGCGTGGCCGGCCGCGGCGGTGCTGGCCGGCGTACTGGCGCTGCTGATCGGCGCGATCTCGCTGCGCACGCATGGCGTCTACTTCATCATGATCACGCTGGCGTTCGCGCAGATGATCTTCTACGTGTTCATCTCGCTGCGCCAGTATGGCGGCGAAGACGGCCTGAACCTTTACAGCCCGGCCCAATTGGGGCCGCTCGACCTGGGCCACGACACCAGCTTCTATTACGTGGTGCTGGCGCTGTTCGTGCTGTGCCTGGCCATCCATGGCCGGCTGGTCGATTCGCACTATGGGGCGGCGCTGCGCGGCATCCGCGCCAACGAGTCGCGCATGCTGGCGCTGGGTTATCCGGTCTATCGCATGAAGCTGGCCGCCTTCGTGCTGTCGGGCTGCCTGGCCGGCCTGGCGGGCGGCCTGCTGGCCAACCACAATATGTTCGTGTCGCCCGGCATGATGCACTGGACCCAGTCGGCCAACCTGCTGATCATGGTCATCGTCGGGGGCATCGGCATGCGCTACGGCGGCGTGGTGGGCGCCGCGATCATCCTGCTGCTCGAAGAGTTCCTGCGGCAATGGACCGAATACTGGCACCTGCCGCTGGGCCTGTTGCTGCTGGCCGTGGTGCTGTGGGCGCCCAACGGCGTGGCCGGGCTGCGCTGGCGCCGCGCGCGCGTCGGAGGCCGGCCATGAGCGGCGTGGTGCGCACGCAGCCGGCGGCTGGCGCTCCGGCGGCTGGCGC
>JAEZBO010000065.1 GCA_023427085.1 Pseudomonadota bacterium | reverse complement strand
TTGTGTATAAGAGACACCCGCAGCGCTGAGGCCTGCGCGGCGGGCGGCGCCGTGCCGAGCGGCCCGCCGTCACTCGTGCCCGGCCACGAAGGCGAGCAGTGCCGCGCGGGAGGTCGCACCGTCGATCGCGTCCGCCGGGACGCTCAGGAGCCGCCCCCACGCCTCGGCGGCCTCGTCGGGACCCGCGAGCGCGAGATAGGCCAGGAGGTAGCCGCCGAAGGTCTCGGCGGTACCGTCGGACCCGGCCTCGGCCACCGCGGCCCGGATGCGCTGCGGGTCGACGCCGTGAGCCAGCGCGGCCTGGGCGGGCCCCATGGGGATGAGCTGGATGCCGAGGATCGCACTCGGCTCGGGGCTGAACCACGTCGCGTAGTCCCGCTTGCCGCCCCACACGAGCGAGACGATCTCGTGCGAGTACCCGGGGACCGCCTCGGGCGCGAGCCAGTAGGTCCGGGCGGCCGCCGACTCGGTGGACGCGAGCCAGGTCGCCTGCGCGAGCAGGTCGGCCTGGCCGGACGCCTGCGCCCACAGGCCGAGCCCGTTCCACGCGTTGACCGCCTCGGAGCTGGACTCCTGGTTGTTGCCGTCGGCGAAGGGGGCGCTGCCCGAGGCCCACGAGTGACCGCTGTAGGGGTCGAACGTGCGCAGCTCGGGCAGCTCCTCGCTCGCGGCGGCGGAGGCCACATCCGCCGCGAGCAGGTCGAGCACGGGCGCCAGGTCGTGCGCGAGCTGCGGGTCGTCCGCCGCCAGCAGCCCGCCGGCGGCCAGCAGGTAGCCGTAGTGGAAGTGGTGGTCGTTGAGGTTCTCGGAGCCGAACGCGGGCGTGAGCCCGACGACCGAGCGCGACCGGGGGTCGTACACGAAGCACCGGGCCTCGCGTTCCTGGCACCCGTCGGGCTGCGTCCACTCACGCAGCGCGTCGGCCGTGCGTGCGCGCAGGTCCGCCACGACGTCTTCCGCACCGAGCTCCTCGCCCAGCACGACGAGCGCGGCCGCCCGGAACAGCCCCTTGCTGCCGAAGTAGGTGTCGGAGTCGAACGGGCGCGTGGCCGCGACGTCGTCGACGAGCGCCGCGCGGATCGCCGCCCTCTGCTGCGCCGAGACCTCGCTCACGTCGGGCACCGCTGCCGGCGCCACGGTGGGCGCGAACGCCGTCAGCCGGGAGCCGGCGCACAGCTCGAGCGGGCCGCCCACGCTCGCGTACACACCGAGGCCGCAGCCCGCACGCGCGGGCTGGTCACCGGCGCGGTGGTGAGGCGCGAGCACGTACGCGCCCTCGCCTCCCGTGGTCCGGTACGTCAACGTGGTGCGCGCCTGCCGCGCGTCCACGCCGTAGGTCACGTCGACGCGCTCGACGGGGTGCTGGGCGGCGGCCGCCAGGACCGTCGCGGACGCGCTCGTCGCGCCCTGCGGCAGGGCGTACCACCCCACGACCTCTCCCCGCGAGAGGCTGGTCGCGCCCCCCACGAAGTCCGGTCCCTGCACGGCCCACGTCGCTCCGGCGACCTCGCCCTGCGCGGTTGCCGGCCCGTCCGGCGTCGCGCTGAGTCCTCCGTCGGTGCGCACGGTCACGTCGCGCGCGGCGGTGAAGGTCACCACCGGTGAGCCCTCCGCGAGGGCGACGTGGCCGAGCACGTCGCCGTCCGCGTCACGCAGCTCCAGGGTCACCGCCACCGGGTCGGCTGCGCTCACCACCGCGCTCGCCGCCCCGACGTCGACCGTCAGCGCAGGCACGTGCGGGCCCGCGATCGTCGTCTCGGTGCCCACGGGCCGCGGCAGCCCGAGAGTGAACCCCGAGTCCGTGAGCTGGAAGGACAGCGGCTGGGCGAACACGGGCTGGTCACCGAAGACCAGCCCGCTGTACCAACGGTTGGACTGCGGCACGACCGAGCCCTGCACGCGCGCCGACGGCAGCTCGGTGGCGACCTCACGCGCCGGCAGGCGTGCGACCAGAGCGGCCGCGTCCGGCCGCGGCGGCTCGGCGTCCGGCGGGCCCGCGGGCAGGCGATCCTGCGTCGCGGACGCCGCGTCGGCGTCGCGCACCACGGCCCCGTACACCACGGCCACCCCGACGAGCGCACCGAGCACGACGACCGCGGAGACGAGCCACGCGCGCCGGGTCACCCGAAGACCCCGCGGACATAGGACGTCACGGCGTCGGAGACGGTCGTCACCACCCCGTCGTTGCGCAGCGACAGACGGGCCTGCACGGGCGTCCCGGACCCGACGAGCCCGTTCTGGTCGCCGTCGACGAGCTCGTCGGACGCGATCGTCACGAGCGCGAGCGCCTCGCCGCCGACGGTCGTCACCTGGACGCGCTCGACGTGACCGGCGAGCGTGGCGGTGTTGGGCAGCTCGATCGTGACCTGAGCGTCGTCGGGCACGCGCGCGTACTCCTTGGGCGAGAGCGTGTACTCGGCCTGGACGTACAGCGAGCCGGCGATCTGCACGGTCGCCAGGCGGTCGGCGGCGGAGACGAAGGTGCCCTGCCGTGCGGCGACCTCCGTCACGGTCCCGTCCTGGGTGGCCAGGACGACGAGGTTGCCGTCGGCGTCGATCGTCGTTGCCTGGCCCGCGGTGCTCACGGTCCCGAGCGCCAGGTCGCGGTCGAGAGCGGCTGAGTCGAGCACGAAGAGCGGATCGCCCTGCGTGACCACGTCTCCCGGTGCGACGTGCTCGGCGACGACGAGGCCCGCGTACGGCGTGCCGACGACGTAGGTCTCGCTGAGGATCTGCGCGGAGTCGCTCGCGGCGACGGCGCGCGTCTGGTTGACGTGGTAGGTCGCGTAGGCCGCGATCAGCAGGACGAGGACGCTCCCCACGAACAGCTTGAGTCGTACGCGCCAGGTCATGCGGCACCTCCGGTCGTGAGCGCGAGAGCCGCGGCGGGCTCGCGTCTGCTGCGCGCGTGCCCGGCGGACGCGCGGCGGGAACCCTCGCGGGCGCGGCGACGTCCGGCGCGCGCCTCACGCCAGGCCGTCAGCACGAAGCCGCCGAGGATGAGGGTGTTGGTGGCGTTCCACGCGACCGCCAGGCTCGGGTAGCCGTTGGAGACGTCCTTCCACACGCCGACCACGGTGGTCAGCGCCAGGAGCTCGAAGAAGAGCACCTGTGCGGTGATGAAGGCGAACGGCGAACGGTAGGCGCCCTGGGCGCCGGTGACGTGCCACGCCTGGTCGCGGCGCAGCACCGCGTTGACGAGCGCACGCGTGTAGATGGGGAAGGACACCGACGCGAGCAGCAGCACCTGCCACCGGAAGGAGCCGAGGGTGTAGAACGCCAGGACGATCTGCAGGACGTAGAAGCCGGCGTAGTAGAGCGCCCACGTCAACGGCGTGATCGTCAGGTTCATCGGGGTGAGGTCGAAGTAGATCTGCAGCGGCGGCACGAGCAGCAGCAGGAGCGGGGCGATGCCCGTCAGGTAGTGCGTCGCCGTCACGGTGTACTGCAGGCGCTGGTCCAGCGTCAGCGGGTGCTTCCTCGACAGGGGGTTGTGGGTGAGCATGATCTCGAAGCCGCCCGTGGCCCACCGCAGCTGTTGCTTGGAGTACGCCTCGATGGTCTCGGGCGTGTCCCCGACCGCGAGCGTGTCGGGGATGTAGATCGTCCGCCAGCCCTTCTCGTGCAGCATCAGCGAGGTCCACACGTCCTCGGACTTCGAGTCCGAGTAGATCCCCCCGACCGAGTCGACGGCGGCGCGCCGGAAGACGACGTTCGTGCCGACGCAGAACGCGGCGTTGAACCGGTTCCGGCCGGGCTGGATGAAGCGGTAGAACACTGCCTGCATGTACCCGGCGCCCTTGGAGATGACCGTGTGCAGGTTCCCGTAGGTCTGCGGCGTCTGGACGAAGGCGACCTGGTCGTCGGAGAAGAAGGGCACCGTCTCGTGCAGGAAGCCGGGGCGCGGCACGAAGTCGGCGTCGAGCACCGCGAACAGGTCACCGTGCGCGATCGACAGCGCGTGGTTGATGTTCCCGGCCTTGGCGCCGTTGCTCGACAGGCGCCGCACGTAGCGTGCCCCGAGCTCGGCGGCCAGGTCCCGGACCTCGTCCGACCGGCCGTCGTCGAGCACCCAGGTGTGGTGCCTGCCCTGCATCGCGAGCGCGGCGGTGACCGTGCGCCGGATCGTCGCAAGGTCCTCGCCGTAGGTCGTGATGAACACGTCGATCTCGACGGGCCGGTTGCCGAGGTACATCTGCCACTCCTGCGGCCGGTCCTCGATGCGGGCGCGCACGATGTCCGCGACGTCGTACATCCGGTCCTGCGCGTGGTGGAACGCGAACGACCGCGGGTCGTGGCCGGCCGACAGGACGGTCCACATCGCCAGCAGGGCGTGCACGACGAGCACGGTCTCGGCGGCGATCACCATCGAGTACGGGAGCCAGTCCCCCCGGTTGCCCGGGTTCAGCAGGAACACCGCGTACACGACGATCCCGGCGCTGGCGAGCAGCACCATGAGGACGAGCGAGGGGCTCTGCGCCGCCTGGCTCTCGGTGGACCGCACGGGCCGCGCACGCGGCTCGTCGGTGCGTCGTGGCCCGAGCACGAGCTGGTCGAACGTGGTGGTCATCCGGTCCCCCTCCACTGCCCTGAGCGAGGCACCGGAGGCGGACCCACCGGTGCCGTTGCGACGGCGGCGGTGGCGCCCGGTTCACGGAAGCAGAGCCTCCGTGTCGACGAATCCGACGCTAACGGACAGTTCGGGCGACCTGTCCAACCCTGCGAGTGTGGTTCACGTCACACTCCGCGAAGCGGCAGGTCAGGCAGCGTGCGACCGCACGACGCACCGGCGCGTTCGCCCGACAGGCGGATGCCGCTGTCACCCGACGGCAGGATCGGCGAACCGATCGGTCACCGGATCGGCGAACGGGAGGTCGTCGGCGAGGTAGCGCTGGACGGTGGGCGCGACCAACGCCACGAGCTCGTCGCCCGCCCGCTCCACCAGGGGCGCGAGCTCGACGACGTGGCGCATCATGAGGAGCCCGACCATCTGGCTCGCGACGAGGGACGCGCGCACCTCGGGGTGGTCGGCACCGATCGCGCGCGCCACGGGCGTGAGCACCTCGACGACGAGCAGGCGGCGCACCAGCGGCGCGACCTGGGGCTCGGTCGCCACCGCGCGCAGCAGGGCGATCGCACGCCGGCGCGCGGACGGGCTCTCCAGGACGCCGTGCACGAGGCTGCTCACGAGCCGTTCGCCGACCTCGGCGCGGTCACCCTGCGCGACGCGCGCCGCGAGCGCGCGCGGGTCGAACGGCAGCTGGACCGAGGCCACGAACAGCTCGGCCTTGCCGCCGAACCAGTGCCCGACGAGCTTCGGGTCGACCCGCGCCTCGCGAGCGATCGCGCGGATGCTGGCACGCCGGAACCCCAGCTCGGCGAACTGCCGGCGCGCGGCCGCCAGGATCTCGTCCCTGGTCGTGCTCGCACCCGGCCGTCGTCCGCGGCGGGGTGGCGCAGCGTCACCGTCACCCGGCGCGGCGGGACCCTTGACCCTCACGGCCACCCTCCCTAGATTTCTACAGGTGCGGATATCTGCACCTGTCAGGCTAGCCGGAGGTCGACGTGCGCGCCATGATCCTCAAGGAGTTCCGCGAGCTGCGGCGCGACCGCCGCACGCTGGCGATGCTGTTCGCCCTTCCCGTGGTCCTGCTCGTGATCTTCGGCTACGCCGCGAACTTCACGATCGACTCGATCAGCACCCGCGTCGTGGGCCCGGCCGCCGACCAGGTGGCGCAGGTGCTCCCGCCGCTGTTCGACGTGCAGGGCACCGAGCCGAGCGCCACCGGCGGCCAGGCGCGTGCGCTCGTGCGGGACGGCGTGGCGGACGTGGTGATCGACACCTCGCCCGCCCCACCCGTGGCGTACGTCGACGGGTCGAGCCTGTTCACCGCGCAGACCGCGTCGGCCGCGCTCGGACGCGGCGTGGACCGGGTCGCGACCGAGATCCTGTTCAACCCTGACCTGACCACCTCGTGGGTCATGGTCCCTGCGCTGGTCGGGCTGATCCTGACGTTCGTCGGCACGATCATCACGAGCATCGGCCTCGTGCGGGAACGACAGACGGGCACGCTCGAGCAGCTGGCCGTCATGCCGCTGCGACCGTCCGACGTCATCGCCGGCAAGATCGCCCCCTACTTCCTGCTCGCCGCGTTCGACATGGTCGTGGTGACGCTGCTCGGCGTGTGGATCTTCGGCGTGCCGTTCCGCGGCGACCCCGCGCTGTTCGCCCTCGGCGCCGCGGTCTTCCTGCTCGTCGTCCTCGGGCTCGGCGTGCTCATCTCCACCGCCTCGCAGACCCAGGGCCAGGCGATCCAGGTCGCGCTCATGGCGCTGCTCCCCCAGGTGCTGCTGTCCGGGTTCATCTTCCCGTTGCAGGCGATGCCCGCTGCGATCGCCTGGATCGGTTACTGCCTGCCCCTGACGTGGTTCGTCACCATCTCGCAGGGCATCATGCTGCGCGGCGCGGGACTGGACTCGCTGTGGCCCGCGTTCGTCGTGCTCGGGTGCATGGCCGTGCTCGTGTTCGGCGCGGCGGTGCTGCGGTTCCGCCGCGACCTCGCGCCGGCCCGTCGTCGGCGCACGCCCGCCGGGACCGAGGCGTCGACGCCGTGAGCAGGGTCCGCCACCACGGCGCCTACGGGGTGCGCGTGCGGTACGGGCACGTGGTCGCGCTCGACGACGTGACCCTCGCGGTCCCCGCGGGCGCCGTGACCGCGGTGGTCGGTGGCGACGGCGCCGGCAAGTCGACGCTCCTGAGCGCGCTCGCGGGCACCGTACCGCTCGCCGACGGCACGGTGGTCGTGCCCGACCGGCGCCGGGTCGGCGTCATGCCCGCCCGCGGGGGCACCTGGGCCGAGCTCACGGTCGACGAGCACGTGGACTTCGTCGGCGCGGTGCACGGGCTGCGCGGCGCCGAGCTGGACCGGCGCCGGGACCGCCTGCTGGCGGCGACCGGTCTGCGCGAGGCGCGCCATCGCCTCGCCTCCGCGCTCTCGGGTGGGATGCGCCAGAAGCTGGCGTTCGGCCTGGCCACGCTGCACGATCCCGCGCTCGTCGTGCTCGACGAGCCGAGCACGGGCGTCGACCCGGCCAGCCGCGTCGACCTGTGGCGTCTCGTCGCCAAGGCCGCCTCCGCAGGCGCGGCCGTCGTGCTCGCCACGACGTACCTCGACGAGGCGGAACGCGCCGCCTTCGTGCTCGTGCTGCACGAGGGCCGCGAGCTGCTGTCGGGACCTCCCGACGAGATCGTGCGACGCGCGCCCGGGCACGTGCGACGCGTGGCCGCCGGGGCGCAGCCGCCCGCCAGGACGTGGCGCCGCGGGCGCGAGCTGCGCGCGTGGTTCCCCGACGACGCGCAGCCCGTGGGCGAGCCCGTGCGGCTCGACCTCGAGGACGCCGTCGTCGCCGCAGCGCTCGCGCGGGAGGCCACCCGTGCGTGAGCTCGTGCGGATCACCCACGTCACGCGCCGGTTCGGCGCGCACACCGCGGTCGACGACGTCTCGCTGTCGGTCGAGCCGGGCGAGATCGTCGGCCTGCTCGGCGCGAACGGCGCCGGCAAGACCACGCTCATCCGCATGCTGCTGGGCCTGACCGGCGCGGACGCGGGCGAGCTGCGGCTGCTCGGCGCGCCTCCCAGCAGGTCCACCCGACGCCAGGTCGGCTACGTGCCGCAAGGGCTCGGGCTGTACGACGACCTCACGGTCCGCGAGAACGTCGCGTTCGCAGCCGCGGTCTACGGCGACCCGGTCGCCGAGGTGCCCGCCGAGCTGTCGTCCGTCGCCGACGTGCTCGTCGGCGCCATCGGGCTGGGACGGCAGCGGCGCCTGGCGTTCGCGATCGCGCTCGCGCACTCGCCCGCCCTGCTGGTGCTCGACGAGCCGACCTCGGGCGTCGACCCGTTGGCGCGTGCCCGTCTGTGGGACCGCGTGCACGCACAGGCGGAGGCCGGCGCGGGCGTGCTGGTCACGACGCACTACATGAGCGAGGCGCAGCAGTGCGACCGGCTCGTGCTGATGTCGCACGGACGCGTGGTCGCCGCCGGGACCGAACCCGCGCTGACCGCGACCACGTCGGCCGTCGCGGTGGACGCCGACTCCTGGCGGGACGTCTTCGCGGTCCTCGACGACGCCGGGCTGCCGGTCACCCTGGCGGGCCGAGCCGTGCGGGTCGCGGCCGTGCCCCGCACCCGGGTGCAGCGTGTGCTGGACGACGCGGGGCTACCGGCCCGCGTGCGGGACGTCCCCGCGACCCTCGAGGAGGTCATGATCGCGCTGGGGGCCGCCCGCACGGGTTCTACCTGAGCGGGTAGGGCGATACCGCCCAGGGCTCGTCGGGCGCTCGGTCGATCGCCCCGCACGACACCGTCGAGCACGACGAGACCTGGACGGCACCGGTGGCCGGTGCCGAGCGCTGCGGCGGTGAGCCCGGTCCCTGCTGCCACGCGGTGAGCACCGCGACGAGGACACCGACGAGGCCCACGACCGTCGTCGCGCCCCCGAGCACCGCACGCGTCGTCGTCTGCACGTCGCTCCCTTCACCCACCGGGTTCGTGTCGCAGGCCACGTCGACCTTGCACCGCCGGACGCACGGCGCCGGGCGCCGACGGAGCCGGACGCCGCCCGGCGAGCCGTCATGGTCCTTCCGGTCGCCGGACGGCGCGCCTGACTCCACACTTGCCGCGTGCGAACGATCGGAGTGGAAGAGGAGTACCTGCTGGTCACGCCCGAGGGTGAGCCCTCGGCGCAGTCGTCTGCGCTGCTCGGGCTCGCGGCACGCGAGGTGCCCCCCACCGACCAGCCCGGTGGGGACGTCGAGAAGGAGTTCAAGAGCGAGCAGATCGAGACGTCGACGCCGCCGTGCACCGATCTCGGCGAGCTGCTCGCCGAGATCCGCCTCGGCCGCGAGCGTGTCGACACCCTCGCGCAGTCGGTCGGGGTGCGGATCGCCGCGATCGGGACCGCGCCGCAGGCGATCGACCCGACGGTGATCCCCGACAAGCGCGCGGGCCAGATCCGCGCGCGCTTCGGCCTGACCGCGCACGAGCAGCTGACGTGCGGCTGCCACGTGCACGTCTCGGTCGCCGACGACGACGAGGGCGTGCGGGTCCTCGACCACCTGCGGCCCTGGACGCCCGTGCTGCTCGCGTTGTCGGCGAACTCCCCGGCCTGGAAGGGCGTCGCGAGCGGCTACGCGAGCTATCGCTCGCAGGTGTGGGGCCGTTGGCCCACGGCGGGCCCGACCGCCCCGTTCGTCGACGCCGTGGGCTACCGCGCGGTCGTCGAGCAGCTGCTGTCCAGCGGCACGATCCTCGACGACGGGATGCTGTACTTCGACGCGCGCCTCTCGCAGCGCTACCCCACGGTCGAGGTGCGCGTCGCGGACGTGTGCCTGGACGCCGGTGACGCCGCGCTGCAGGCCGCGCTCGTGCGCGCGCTCGCGGACACCGCGGTCGCCACGCCGGTCGACCACGACCCCCCGCGTGTCGAGGTCCTGCGGACCGCGTCCTGGCGTGCGGCGCGCTCCGGGTTGTCCGGCGAGCTCGTCAGCCCCCGCACGTGGCGCCCGGCGCCCGCGATGCAGGTGGTGGGCGAGCTCGTCGAGCACGTCCGGGACGCGCTCGAGGCCAACGGTGACCTCGAGGCCGTCGAGCGCCAGCTCACCGAGGTGCGTCGGCGGGGCAACGGCGCGATCGAGCAGATGGCCTGGCGCGCACGCGGTGACGACGACGCCGCAGTGGTCCGCCGCGCGACGCAGCGCACGCTGGGCGTACCCGCGCTCGTCTCCTGACGTCTGCCCGGGCGGCGTCGCATGTCGGCTGACGGCACCGGCGCGGTGACGCCGCGGCTGCGATCGGCGTCGCCCGCACGACGAGGTCGCAGCACCCCCGGGAGGGCCCGCGTGTGACGAAGACCTGGGGCTCTCCCGCTGCCGACGTGGGCGGTCGCTGGCAGATTGGTCGCCATGCTGACCTGGCCTGGACGCCCTTACCCCCTCGGCGCCACGTACGACGGGACCGGAACCAACTTCGCGCTGTTCTCCGAGGTGGCCGAACGAGTCGAGCTCTGCCTGATCGGCCCCGACGGGACCGAGGAGCGCGTGGAGCTCGTCGAGGTCGACGCGTTCGTGTGGCACTGCTACCTGCCCGCGGTGCAGCCCGGGCAGCTCTACGGCTACCGGGTGCACGGGCCGTACGACCCGGCGAACGGGCACCGCTGCGACCCGTCGAAGCTGCTGCTCGACCCGTACGCCAAGGCCATCCACGGCCAGGTCGACGGCGACCCCTCGCTGTACTCCTACCGCTTCGACGACCCGACGAAGCGGAACCAGGACGACTCCGCGGCGCACACCATGACCTCGGTGGTCATCAACCCGTACTTCGACTGGGGTCACGACCGGCCGCCGGAGCACGAGTACCACGAGTCCGTGATCTACGAGGCGCACGTGCGTGGCCTGACGCGCCTGCACCCGGCCGTCCCGGAGGAGCTGCGCGGCACGTACGCCGGCATGGCCCACCCCGCCGCCATCGAGCACCTCAAGCAGCTGGGCGTCACGGCGGTCGAGCTCATGCCCGTCCACCAGTTCGTCGACGACCCGTCGCTGCAGGCCAAGGGTCTGTCGAACTACTGGGGCTACAACACGATCGGGTTCTTCGCACCGCACAACGCGTACGCCGCGTTCCGCCAGCCTGGACAGCAGGTCCAGGAGTTCAAGGCGATGGTCAAGGAGCTGCACGCCGCGGACATCGAGGTGATCCTCGACGTGGTCTACAACCACACCTGCGAAGGCAGCGAACTCGGCCCCACGCTGTCGTGGCGCGGCCTGGACAACGCCAGCTACTACCGGCTGCTGCCCGACGACCCGCGCCACCACATCAATGACACCGGCTGCGGCAACACCGTCAACCTGTCGCACCCGCGCGTGCTGCAGATGGTGATGGACTCGCTGCGCTATTGGGCCGACGAATACCAGGTCGACGGTTTCCGTTTCGACCTGGGTTCGACGCTGGGCCGCGAAGGCACCGGATTCGACCCCGGCTCGGGCTTCTTCGACGCCATCCTGCAGGATCCGACGCTGGCTTCGCGCAAGCTGATCTCCGAGCCGTGGGACATCGGTCCGGACGGCTACCAGCTGGGCAACCATCCGCCCCGCTTCGCCGAATGGAACGACCAGTACCGCGACACGATCCGGCGCTTCTGGCGTGGCGACGAAGGCATGATCGGCGCGTTGGCGGCGAGGCTGTCGGGCTCGCGCGAGCTGTTCGACCGGCGCCATCGGCGGCCGTGGGCGACCGTCAACTTCGTCACCGCGCACGATGGCTTCACGCTGGCCGACGTGGTCAGCTACAACGAACGCCACAACGACGCCAACAACGAAGAGAACCGCGACGGCCACGGCGAGAACTACAGCAACAACTGGGGCGAGGAAGGCCCAACCGAGCGCCAGGACGTGCTCGACCTGCGCGGCCGCGCGCAACGCGCGATGCTGGCGACGCTGCTGCTGTCGGACGGTACGCCGATGTTGCTGGGCGGCGATGAATTCGGCAATTCGCAATCGGGCAACAACAACGCCTATTGCCAGGACAACGAACTGTCGTGGCTGGACTGGCGGGCCGCCGCCAGCGACGACGGCCGCGCGCTGACACGTTTTGTGTCGCGTTGCACCGCGCTGCGGCGTGAGCACCCCAGCCTGCGCGCGGCCCGCTATGTCGATGCGGCGCAGGAACTGACCCCGGGCCTGTCGCGCAGCGCCTGGTTCGATGCGCAGGCCGCCTTCATGGAGCCCGCGACGTGGGAGGACCCGCAGCAGCGCACGCTGCAATGGCGCCGCGTGGCCGAACAGGACAATGACGGCGACGGCCTGGACGTCACCTTGCTGCTGGTCAACGGTTCGGCCGAGCCGGTCGGCTTCCGGCTGCCCGATCCCGCCCAGAACTGGCGCATCGGCCTGGATAGCGGCGATCCCGAGCGCGATGGCCAGACGCCGACCGACAGCATCGAACTCGGTCCCAACAGCCTCGTGCTGCTGGTGGCGGAGGCGAGCCGATGAGCCGGATCGATCCCGCCGATACCGCATGGCGCTTTGGCGCATCGCTGATGTCCGACGGCAAGGTGCGCTTCCAGTTGTGGGCGCCCAATGCCGAGCCCGGCATCGCGCTCGAGGTCGACGGCCATGCGCCGGTGCCGCTCGAGCGCGACCAGCACGGCTTCGCGGTGGTCGACCTGGCCTGCGTGCCGGGCACCCGCTATCGCTATCGGCTGGCCGACGGCAGCACCGTGCCCGATCCGGCCTCGCGGCTGCAGGCTGGCGACGTCCATGACGATAGCGTGGTGGTGTCGCCGGTCGGCTACGCGTGGCGGCACCCGGCGTGGCGTGGCCGCCCTTGGCGCGAATCGGTGATCTACGAAGTGCACGCCGGCCTGGCCGGCGGCTTCGATGGCCTGCGCCAGCGCCTGCCCGAACTGGCCGAGCTGGGCGTGACGATGATCGAGCTGATGCCGATCGCCGATTTCCCCGGCCAGCGCAACTGGGGCTACGACGGCGTGCTGCCGTTCGCGCCCGACACCGCCTATGGCACGCCCGAATCGCTCAAGGCGCTGGTCGATGCCGCCCACGGCCTGGGCATGGGCATGATGCTGGACGTGGTCTATAACCACTTCGGCCCCGACGGCAACTACCTCAACGCCTACGCCAGCGATTTCTTTCGCGACGACCTGAATACCCCGTGGGGATCGGCGATCGACTTCCGCCGTCCGCAAGTGCGCCGCTACTTCCAGGAAAGCGCCCTGTATTGGCTGCAGGAGTTTCGCTTCGACGGCCTGCGGCTGGATGCGGTGCATGCGATCGCCGACCACGGCTGGCTGCCCGAGCTGGCGCAGTGGCTGCGCGAGCGCCTGCCCGGCCGCCACGTGCACCTGGTGCTCGAGAACAACGACAATGCCGCCCGCCTGCTCGAGCAGGGCTACGACGCGCAGTGGAACGACGATGCGCACCACGTCATGCACCATCTGCTGACCGGCGAGGCGCGGGGTTACTACGGCGACTATGCGAGCGAACCGGCCGCCCAACTGGCCCGCTCGCTGGCCGAGGGTTTCATCTACCAGGGCCAGCCATCGCCGCATCATGGGGGTGCGCCACGCGGCGAGCCCAGCGGCCATCTGCCGCCGCTGTCGTTCGTCAATTTCCTGCAGAACCATGACCAGACCGGCAACCGCGCGCTCGGCGAACGGCTGCTGGCGCTGAGCGATGCCGATCGGGTGGCCGATGCGGTGGGGTTGCAGTTGCTGTGCCCGCAGGTGCCGCTGATCTTCATGGGTGAAGAGCACGGCGCCCGGGCGCCCTTCCTGTATTTCACCGATCACCAGGACGATGCGCTGGCGCAGGCCGTGCGCGAGGGCCGCCGCGGCGAGTTCAAGGACTTCTTCGCCGACGGCGATACCAGCCAGGTGCCGGACCCCAACGCGGCGCAGACCTACGCCGACTCCGACCCATGGCGCCAGTCCGCGCCCGACGCGGCCCCATGGCGCGACCGCTACGCGACGCTGCTGCGCCTGCGGCGCGAACAACTGGCGCCGCGGCTCGATGGCTGCGCCGCCCAGGAATCGCGTGCGCTGGGCGAACATGCGGTCTACGCCGCGTGGCGGCTGCAGGACGGCGCCCGGCTGGCGGTGCTGGCCAACCTGGGCAGCGAGACCGTCGCGCTGGGTCAGGACACCGCCGCCGACGCGCGCCTGCCGACGCTGTGGGAAAGCCGGGCCGAACTGGCGCAGGCCGTCGCCGCCGGCTCGCTACCGCCCGGCGTGATCTGGAAGCTGGAGACCCCGCTTGACTCGCAACGATGAAGGATTGGCGCGGCTGGCCGCGGCGGCCGGTCTCGCCGCGCAGTGGACCGATGCGCATGGCAAACCCAGGCAGGTCGAGGCCGACAGCCTGATCGCACTATTGCAGGCGATGGGGCTGGACCCGCAAGACCCCGATGCCGGCTTGCACGCGCTGGGCAGCCAGCGCAGCACCCACGGCAACTTCCATGTCGCCGATGCCGGCGGCGAACTGCGGATGGCCGGCCAGCAGGCGCCTGAAACCCAGTGGCTGGACGAGAACGGCCAGCCGCACGCCTGCCTGGTGCAGGCCGACGGCCCCGGCATCTGGCGCGTGCTGCTGCCGCAGGCGCCCGGCTACTATCGCTGCGCGCAGGATGGCCGGCTGGTCACCATCGCGCTGGCGCCCAGCCGCGCGCCCACCCCGGCCGAACTGCTGGGCGGCAACGGCCGCGGCTGGGGCATCGCCACCCAGCTGTACAGCCTGCGCCAGGCCGACGGCGCCGACCGCGGTGCCTGTGGATTCGGCGATTTTGCCGCGTTGGCCGAGACCGCGCGCGCCGCCGCCGCGCAAGGCGCGCAAGCCGTCGCCATCAGTCCGGTGCACGCGGGCTTCGCCAGCGCGCCCGAGCGTTACAGCCCCTACTCGCCGTCCAGCCGGCTGTTCCTGAATGTGCTCTACGGCAATCCGGGCGCCCTGCTGCCGCCCGCGCTGCTGCGGCTGGCCTGGTCCGACCTGGACGTCGAGACCGCCTGCGCACAGCTCGAGGCCGATCCGCTGATCGACTGGCCCAGCGCCGCCGCGGCCCGGCTGGGCTTTCTGCGCGCGGTGTTCCAGCGTTTCGAGCAGGCCGGCCCGCCGGCTCAGCTGGCCGAGTTCGAGCGCTATTGCCAGCAAGGCGGGCAGGACCTGCTCGACCACGCGATCTATGAAGGCCTGGCCGCGCATCATGGCGCCGACTGGCGCGACTGGCCGCAAGACCTGCGCGATCCGCGCTCGGCCGCCACCGCCGGCTTCGCCGCGGCGCGGCCGGCCGAGGTGCGCTTTCATCTGTTCGCCCAGTGGGTCGCCGCCGCCAGCATGCAGGCTGCGCAACAGACCGCGCGCGAAGCGGGCATGCGGATCGGCCTGATCGCCGACCTGGCCATTGGCACCGATCCGCGCGGCAGCCAGGCCTGGAGCGATCCGCTCAGCCTGCTGCCGGGGGTGTCGGTGGGCGCCCCGCCGGATATCCTCAACACCGCCGGGCAGGACTGGGGCCTGACCGCCTTTTCGCCGCAAGGCCTGCGCGCCAGCGGCTATGCGCCGTTCATCCGCATGCTGCGCGCCAGCCTCGCGCAAGCCGGTGGCGTGCGCATCGACCACATCCTGGGCCTGGCGCGGCTGTGGCTGGTGCCGCCCGGCGCCAGCGCCGCCGACGGCGCCTATCTGCACTATCCGATCGACGACCTGCTGCGCCTGACCCGGCTCGAGGCATGGCGCCATGGGGCGCTGATCATCGGCGAGAACCTGGGCACCGTGCCCGAGGGCTTCGACGACAAGCTGGCCGCGTCCGGCCTGCAGGGCATGAACGTGCTGTGGTTCATGAATACCAAGGAAGGCGAGGTGATCCGGCCCGATCGCTGGCCGCCCGAATCGGTCGCGATGACCACCACGCACGACCTGCCGACGCTGCGCGGCTGGTGGCGCGGCCTGGACCTGGACTGGCGCGAACGGCTCGGCCAGTACCGCGACGCCGAACCGCTCGCGCTGGCGCAGGCCCAGGCCGGCCGCGACCAGGAGCGCGACGCCTTGTGGCAGGCGGTGTGCGAGACCGGCCCGCTGGCCGATCCGCGCGCGCCGACGCCAGCCGAGCCGCCGCTGCCGGCGCTGCTGGGCTACGTGGCCTCGGCGTGCTGCCCGCTGGCGGTGTTTCCGCTCGAGGACATCGCCGGGCTGGACGAGCAGCCCAACCTGCCCAACTCGGGCGACGAACATCCCAACTGGCGTCGGCGCATGCCCGCCGACACCGCTACTTTGCTGGCCGAGCCTGGCTGCGCCGCGCGCATCGAGGCGATCCGGCTCGCACGAGGTCGAGAATGATCGCTGCATTGCCTCCCGAATCCCTGCCCGCCGAATTCCAGCCGGGCTGGGGCCAGCTGCCCCGCCAGGGCCAGCCGCGCGCCACCGCGCGCTTGCAGCTGCACGCCGGCTTCACGCTGGCCGATGCCCAGCAACAGGTCGATTATTACTACCGGCTGGGCGTCAGCCATCTGTACCTGTCGCCGGTCACCACCGCGCGCGCGGGATCGACCCACGGCTACGATGTGATCGACCACACGCGCGTCAACCCAGAACTGGGCGGCGAGCCGGCGCTGCGCGAACTGGCCGACCGCGTGCACCGCTACGGCATGGGCCTGCTACTGGACATCGTGCCCAACCACATGGCCGCGCACCCCGACAACGCCTGGTGGTGGGACATGCTGCAACACGGCCCGGCCAGCGTCCACGCGCGCACCTTCGACATCACCTGGCGCGGCGCCGACCCGGCGCTGCACGACAAGGTGCTGCTGCCGGTGCTGGGCAATCAATACGGCCAGTGCCTGGCCGACGGCGATCTGGCGCTGGCGCACGATGCACAGCGTGGCTATTTCCTGTCGGTGCACGGCAACCCCTACCCGATCGCGCCGGGTACGCTCGCCGCGGCGGGCGGTGAGCCCGCGGCGGGTCAAGACAGTACCGGCCAAGCGAAGGCGCACGAGCCGGCAGCCGGCGACTCGGAGGCCGATGATCCGGCAGCCACGCTGGCGCGTTTTTCGTCTGGCGACCCCGCCGGCCGCGAGCGGCTGCACGCGCTGCTGCAGGCGCAGCACTATCGGCTGGCCTGGTGGCGCTGCGCCCCCGACCAGATCAACTGGCGCCGCTTCTTCGAGATCACCGAGTTGGCGGGCGTGCGCGTCGAACAGCCCGAGGTCTTCGACGCCGTCCACGAGATGGTGCTGCGGCTGTACGCCGAAGGCGTGGTCGACGGCCTGCGCATCGACCATATCGACGGGCTGGCCGATCCGGCCGGCTACACCCACCAGCTGCATGCCGCGATGGCGCAGGCGCGGCCTGATGCCGAGCCCTACATCGTGGTCGAGAAGATCCTCGAACAGGACGAGCGCCTGCCGGCCGACTGGCAGGTCGCGGGCACCACCGGCTACGACTTCATGGATCAGGTCGGCGCGCTGCTGCATCCCGCAGCGGCACAGGACGTGCTGCAACAGGGTTGGCGCACGCTGACCGGCGACGAGCGCACGCCGCTGCAACAGCTGCGGGCGGCGCGGCAGCGCATGATCGAACGGCATTTTCCGGCCGAGCGGGCCGCGCTGGTCGATTGCCTGTTGCGCCTGGCGCGCCAGCGCGCCGACACCCGCGACTGGAGCGCGGTGGCGATCGACCGCGCGCTGTCGGCCGTGCTGCAGGCCTTCCCGGTCTATCGCAGCTACGCCGGCGCGCCTGGCCGCTCGAGCGCCGACCAGCAGGTCTGCGCGCAGGCCTGGGACCAGGCGCGGCAGATCCTGCAATCGCGGCCGGGCGACCCGGCGCACGACATCCTGGCGTTTCTCGACGAGGTGCTGGGCGCTACGCCGATGCCGGCGCCGGGCGATGCCGACGAGTCCCTGGCCCTGCGCGCAGAGGCGCTGCGGCGCTTCCAGCAGCTGACGCCGCCGCTGGCCGCCAAGGCGCTCGAGGACACGCTGTTCTACCGTTACGGCCCGCTGCTGTCGCGCAACGAAGTCGGTGCGGCGCCGGGCGCGCTGAGCCTGCCGGCCGATGACTTCGTCGCCAAGGCGCAACAGCGCGGCCGCGATCATCCCGGCGCGCTGCTGGCCACCGCCACGCACGACCACAAACGCGGCGAGGACGTGCGCGCGCGGCTGGCGGCGGCGGCCGAGAACGCCCAGGGCTGGCACGACACGCTGGCGTACTGGGCCGAGCATTGGCTGGCCGCGCCCGAACCCGCGGCCACCGGCGAGACCGCAACGCCCCCAGATCCCGCCATCACGACAGGCAAGGACCTCGGCAGCGGCAGCCCTGCCTCGCCGGTGACGCCGAGCCTGGCCGATCGCTACATGCTGCTGCAGACGCTGGTCGGCGCGTGGCCGACCGGTGTGATGCCGCATGACCGGGCCGAGATCCAGGCCTATGCCGAGCGGGTCTCGGCCTGGCAGACCAAGGCGCTGCGCGAGGCCAAGCTGCACACCGACTGGTATGCGCCCGACCCCGCATATGAGGCCGCCTGCGAGGCCTTCCTGCAATCGATCTTCGCCACGCCGGCGCGTCTCGAAGAAGTCGCCGAACTGGCCAAGCGGCTGATCTGCCCGGGGCTGATCAACAGCCTGGCTCAGGTCTTGTTGCGTCATGGCGTGCCGGGCGTACCGGACATCTACCAGGGCCGCGAGTTCTGGGATTTCAGCCTGGTCGACCCGGACAACCGGCGCGAGGTCGACTACGACGCGCGCCGCCACGGGCTGGACACGCCCTACGCGCCGCGCCCTCACCTCGATCCGCGGCGATCGCGGGACACCGCGCACATGCGCGCGGCAAAACACTGGCTGCATCAGTTTTCGACCCCGGCGTGGACCGACGGGCTGGTCAAGCAGACACTGATCCATCGCTGCCTGGCGCATCGCCGCCAGCATCCGCGCTTTTACGCCGAAGCCACGCTGCAGCCGCTGCGTGTGGTCGGCCCCAAGGCCGGGCATCTGCTGGCCTTTGCGCGCCGGCTCGGCCAGCAGACGCTGCTGATCGTGGTGCCCTTGCATTGCGCCCAGGTGCTGGCCTCGCACGGCCGCAGCAAGGATCCGTCGGCGGCCGACGAGGCCTTCTGGCAAGGCACGGCTATCGATCTGTCGGATATGCCGCCGGTGGCGCAGGCCTGGGATCTGCTGGCCGAATGTCCGGCGGTCCGCAGCGATGCCGGCCAGTCGGATGACTCGGTCGATATCCCGGCCGACGAGGCCCCCGGCGAACAGTTGCCGGCCGAACGGCTATTGCTGCAGTGGCCGGTCACCGCGTGGTTCTGGGGTGACCAGGCGCAGCCGCAGCAACCCTGACAGCGCCGGCCGGCTCTGCACGATCCGGATCAGGCCAGCGCCGGCACGGCGCTGGCGATCCGCAGGCACAGGCCTTCGTAGGGTTCCAGATTGATCACCAACTGGCCGTCCTCGCCCAGATCGCCTTCCAGCGTCTCGTTGATCATGTCCACCACCGGCCCGGGCGCCGTATCGTTGAGCTGGATCACCTCGCTCAAGGGCTCGGCGCCAAAATTGAGCGCGGTCACCTGGGTGCCCCGTCCGGCCGGCAGCTCATGGATCATCACCAGCAGCCCCGGCGCCACCACGTCCGGGATCGGCAGTTGGCGGCTGCTGGCAATGCCGTAGGACTGCCGCACCGCCAGCAGTTTCTTCAACTGGCTGGCGAACGACCCGGGGTCCTCGAGCTGCGCCTTCAGGCTGCCGTACAGGCAGCGTGCGCGCGGCAGGCCTTCGGACGACAGCGTCGCCTGCGGATCGAGATCGGTCAGGTCATAGGCGCCGCGCGCGACCCAGCGGGTATCGCCATCGAGCATGCGTTCGGCCACCTGCTCGGACGGCAGCGGCAAGGCGCCCAGCACATCCCAGCCCGACAGCGCGAACACGCCGGGCTGCAAGGCGTTGTACATCGCCATCAACAGATGCAGGCGGCGGATCTGCGTGACGTCGTCGGGCGTGATGGCCTCGAGGTCGCGGATGCCCAGCACCGCCGCGGCGATGCTGGCGCTGGTGCAAGCGATGCCATTGGTGACGAAGCGCAGGTTGTACGGCGCATGCTCGCCGCTCAGGCGCTCGTACATGGTCTCGCGGATGTGCTCACGCAGGATCGCGCCGGGCCAGGTCTGGCCACGGAACACGAACGGCGTATCGGCGTGCAGCGTCCAGAAATGCACCAGCTCGAGCGTCAGCTCGTCATGGTTCTGCAGGGCGTGGATCAACGACGCCGGATCGATGTTGAACTGGTGCACCGTCCGCAGCATCAGCCGCAAAAACTCGGTATCGCCGGTCGCCAGCGCATGCTGATAGGCCGGCCGCGTGATGAAATCGTAGGACAGGTCGGCGCCGCCCTGCGACATCGCGGCGATGTCATCGACCGTCAGGTTCAGTTCCTGGAAACTGAAGCCGCCGGCCTTGCGGATCAGCCCGCCGAGGATCTGGTTGCCCACCACCGACAGCGGATGGCTCTCCGACCAGGCCTTGTCGTTGGGGCGCCGCTCGACGCCCAGAAAACCATTGGCATCGAGCCGCAGCCCGCGCGCGCCCATCACGTCCAGGCTGTGCAGCGCATCGCCGACGATCATCTGCTGCGCCGCGAAGCTGGGGTCCAGCCAGTTCAGCGAGGGCTGGCCCTCCTTGAAGTAATGCAGATAGACCCAGCGGCGCCGCTTGCCATCGACGCCTTCGATCTCGCCGGTGGCGCTCCAGTCGGTTTCCTTGACGCCGGGTTCGAAAAAGATCACCCGTTGCAGCTGGCCGACGATGTAGCACTTCTCCTTGAGCACGTCGACGGTCTCGGGGCTCAGGTTGACCGAATCGCGGCCGGGCGGCAGCTCGGGCAGCAGGGGCCAGTCCTCGGGCTTGATCTCGACCATGTGGTACAGCCCGGGATAGTCTTCGTGGGCCATCTCGGCCAGCCGGAAATCCGCGCCCTTGCCGGTATGCGACGGGATCACGTCGTCGATCACCACCGCGTTGAAGGCCGAGGCCATGCGGCTGATCGCCACGAACTCCTCCTCGCTACCGAAACGCTGGTCGATGTCCAGGCCGATGCGATCGAAATTGCCGTCGACGGTCGGTGTGTACTGGTCGCCACGCAGGCCGCCGCTGCGCTTGGTCGGCCCGACATGGATGGCCTGCACGCCGACCGATGACAAGGCTTGCCACAATTCGGCGCTGCCCAGGGTCTTGAGCACCGAATCGTCACCCGCCGTCACGATGGCGCCCGGGTAGGCAGTGAACCATACCGACGCGATATCCAGCGCGCGGCGCGGATTGGTATGGGCATAGGGCTGCTGCCACAGCCGCGCCTGGCCGCCGTACTGGCGGGCGCGCTGGCGTGCCTGCGACAACATGGATTGATCGACCAGCCAAGACACGTGGTCGGGATCGGGCGTGGACATCGGTCTTTCTCCTGCACCGCACAAAGCTGCGCGCAACGAGACAGACTAGGCCCAAGCCGGCCGGCGGTGGCGTAGCCGGGCGTCAACAATGGCAACAAGACTCAACCGCCACCGGGCAGGCCGAACCCGCCCCGCAGCGGGTCAGCCGGCAAGCTGCGTCACGGCACGGCCTCGTCATCGCGCGCCGCCGGGATCCGGACCGTGAAGCAGGTGCCCGCCTCGCGGCTCGAGGACACCGTCAGCGTGCCCCGGTGCGCATCGACGATCTGCTTGCAGATGAACAGGCCCAGCCCCAGGCCGCTCGACGTCTTGTGGCTGGACGCCCGCCAGTAAGGCTCGAACACCTGGGCCAGCATCTCGGCCGGGATCGGCTCGCCCTGGTTGGTCACCGAAATCAGCACGTCGCCCGCCTCGTCGGCCACCCGCACGTGTACCGGCTGATCGGCGGCGCCGTGGGTCAGCGCATTGCCCAGCAGGTTCGACAGCAACTGCTGCAGGCGGCGCAGATCGCCATGCACCGGCAAGCACGCCGACATCTCGCTGGTCAGCGTCCGTTCGGGGTGTGCCAGCTGCAGCTCTTGCACCACCTCGCCCAGGTGCGTGCTCAGCGTATCGACCGATTGAAACGACAGCACGAATCCGCCGCCCAGCCGCCCGCGCGCAAAATCCATCACGTCGTCGATCAGCCCGGCCATGCGGCCGACCGTGAGCTTGAGCCGCTGGCCCATCCTGACGCTTGCCGCATCGCCCTCGCGGCGCGCCAGCAACTCGGCCGTCGCGCTGATCGCCGACAGGGGATTGCGCAGATCGTGACCCAACACGGCGATGAACTGCTCGCGCAAGGCCGAATTCTCGCGCTCGGAGCGCAGCGACGCTTCGGCCGAACGGGTGCGCATCTCGTTGTGCAGCTGCATGCCGATCAGCGCCGAGAACACCTCGAACATCCGCACGATACGGGGCTCGGACACGCGTGCCGGGCCGGCATCGATCGCGCACAGATTGCCGAAGTACTCGCCGTCGGGCAGCACGATGGGTACCGAGATATAGCTTTCCAGACCATAGATGGCCGGCGTGTGATGCTGCCGGTAGTCCGCATCCTCGCTGAAGCGGTCGATGATGATCGGCGCCCGCGCCGAGCGGGACTCATGGCACAGCGTGGTGCGCAATTCGAGCTGCGAACCGGGCTCGAGCCCGAAGCCGGCCTGGTCGTGCACGGCGCAGGCCATCCAGTTGCGGTCGGTGACCCGCGCGACCGCGGCAAAACCCATGCCGGTCTCGGCACAGATCATCTGCAGGATCGACGGCACCGCGCCGATCCGAGCGACCGCCTCGACATCACGGGCCAGCAACTCTGGCGCGTCGGCGGAGGGCTGGGATTCGGGCATGCGTTTGGCTCTATGGACAAATTCGCGACACCGATCGGCCGCGGCGCGATCGCCCGCAGTTGGGCAATCGAGCAGGATTTTAGTCGCGGCAGCCGATTATTTCGCGTCAAAATGCCGTAAACAATCGCGAAAATCGCGGTTCCGTTGGAAATAGGCTTCACCGCGCTCAGCGCAGCGCGACCGCCTGCCGGCCGGCCAGATCTTCGATCTCGCCATCCGAATAGCCCATCTCGCGCAGCACCTCGCGCGTGTGTTCGCCGTACAGCGGCGCGCCGCGGCGCGTCACGCCATTGCCGTTCGAGAACTTGACCGGCAGGCCCAGCGCCTGCACCTCGCCGGCGACCGGATGGTCGACGGTGATCACCATCTCGCGCGCGCGGGTCTGCGGGTCGTCGAGCATCTCGCGCATATTGCGCACCGGGCCGGCCGGCACGCCAGCCTGCTCGAGCCGCTCGACCCAATAATCGGTGCCGTGCCCGCTCATGGCCTGCGTGATGATGCCGATCAGTTCGTCGCGATGCTTCATGCGCGCACCGTTGCTGGCAAAGCGCGCGTCGGTCGCCAGCTCGGGCTGGCCGATGGCCTGCGTCAGTTTTTCCCAGGTCGCCTGGCTGACCGCGCCGATGTTGACCCAGCCATCTTGCGTCGCGATCGCCTGGTAAGGCGCCGCCACCGGATGCGCCGAGCCCATCGGCGCGGCCGACTCGCCGGTCGCGAACGCCATCGCGGCCTGCCAGTAGGTGTAGATCATCGCCGCTTCGTACAACGACGTGTCCAGGTACTGGCCGGCGCCGGTGCGCAGCCGTTCGATGTAGGCCGCCAGCACGCCGTTGGACGCCAGGATGCCGGCGGTCACGTCGCCGATCGGCACGCCGGCCTTGACCGGCTGGCGGCCCGGGCCTTCACCGGTCAGGCTCATGATGCCGGCCATGCCCTGCGCGATCAGGTCGTAGCCGGCCCGCTGGGCGTACGGCCCGGTCAGGCCGAAGCCGGTGATCTTGCAGTAGATGATGGCCGGGTTGACGGCCTGCAGCGAGGCATAGTCCAGGCCCAGCTTCTCCATCGTGCCGGGCCGGAAATTCTCCAGCACCACGTCGGACTGCGCGATCAACCGGCGCACCACGTCCACGCCCTCGGGCGTCTTCAGGTTGACCGCGATGCCGCGCTTGTTGCGGTTGATCACCATGAACGCGCACGACTCGCCGTTGATCTCGGGCGGCGTCGCGCGGCGCGTATCGTCGCCGCCGGGCAGGCGCTCGACCTTGATCACTTCGGCGCCCATGTCGGCCAGCATCAGGCCCGCCACCGGGCCGGCCATCACGTTGGTCAGTTCGACGACCTTCAGGCCGGCCAGCGGGCCCTTGCGGGCGCTTTGATTCGTATGCATCGACTTCTACTTTTTCCAGAAACGAGCGAGCCGCGCGGACCCGGGGCACGCGCGGCTCGATGAAACAAGGACGGCTTAGAACGCAGGGATGATCGAACCCTGGAACTGCGTTTCGATGAACTGGCGCACCTCGGGCGACTGGTAGGCCTTGACCAGGCTGGCCACCCACGGCTGGCCCTTGTCCTGCTCGCGCACCGCGATCAGGTTGGTGTACGGCGAATCGGTCGACTCACGCGCGATCGCGTCCTTGGACGGATTGAGCTTGGCGGCGATCGCGTAGCTGGTGTTGATCACCGCGGCGTCCAGATCGTCCAGCGCGTGCACCAGTTGCGCGGCGTCGAGCTCGCGCAGACGGAAGTTGCGCGGATTCTCGACCACGTCGATCGGCGTTGCCTTGATGCCGGCCTTCGGATTCAGCTTGATCAGGCCCTTGTCCTGCAGCAGCAGCAAGGCGCGGCCGCCGTTGGTCGGATCGTTGGGCACGCCGATGATGGCGCCGTCCTTGAGCTCTTCGAGCGACTTGACGCGGCGCGAGTACATGCCGATGGGCAGGATCACCGTGTTGGCGGCGGCCACCAGCTTGTAGCCGCGGTCGGTCACCTGCTGGTTCAGATAGGGGTGATGCTGATAGGCGTTGGCATCCAGGTCACCGGCCACCAGCGCCGAATTGGGCTGGATGAAATCGCTGAACTCGATCACCTGGACGGTCACGCCGTCCTTGGCCGCGGCCGCCTTGACCGCCTCGGCGATCTGCGCATGCGGGCCGGGCGTCACGCCCAGGCGGATGGTCTTGTTGTCCTGCGCCAGGACGGCCGACGAAGAAAACGCCAGCGCCGAAGCAGCAAGCACCACGGACAGAAAGGCACGCTTTTGCATGAGTAGCAGGGCTCGAATCAGAAATGGGACCAGCGACTGTAACAAAAGCGGCCCGGCTTATGAACAAATATCGCACTATAAGCAAAGCTATATGAGAAATAAGCTTGAAGGCAGCACTGCTACCCACCGCAACAGCGCGGTGCCGATCTCACCGCCCTCAACGCAGCGTTGCCGCGTTCAGCGGCGTCGCCTCGCAACGCTGTACCAGCGGCGCATCGTGACTGGCGATCAGCACCACCCGGTCGCGCCCCCAGCGTTTGAACAGGTCGGCCAGCGCCGCGCGGGCCTGCGCGTCCAGACCGCTGCTCGGCCCGTCCGCGATCACCACCGCCGGCTGCGCCAATGCCGCGGCGGTCAGGTAGACCTTGCGCCGCGTGCCGGTCGACATCTGCTCGAAACGTTTGTCCAGATGCGGCGCAAGACCCAGCTGCTCGGCCAGCTCCAGGATCGCCGAATCGACCCGGGTCTGCTTGTCGGCCGCGGCCTGCGTCAGAAATTCCCGCCCGGTCAGCAGCGGCTGGGCCAGGCAATCGTCGGGCACGTAAGCCAGCCGCGCCCTCGCCTGCCGCGGTGCCTCGCCGAGCGAGTGCCCGTCGATCCACACCTCGCCGTCATCGGCCGCCAGCTCGCCGGCGATGATGCGCAACAGGCTGGACTTGCCGGTGCTGTCCTCTTCGGTCAGCGCGTAACAGCCGGGCCCGAAGTCGCGCGTGAGGCCCTGGAAGACGACGTGGTCGCCGAAACGTTTGCTGAGGTTGGCTAGGCGTAGCATGGCCGGCAGTGTAAGGAAAAGGTCGCGGATCTGCTCAGGCGATATCTTCGCTCACCCCGCCCGCAAGCCCGCCGCCTGCCGGTTCACCGCGCTCTGTATCATCGCCATCGCCACCGGCGGCGCGAATAGGCACCAGAAAGCCAGCCAGCCATACGAAGGCTTGTGCGCCTGCGCCGGATCGCGCTCGGCCAGCACCCGTCCCAGCGTGATCAGCACCAGCGCAAAGCCCAGCGGCACCAGCAGAAAGATCAGCAGGCCCGCCAGCGGGCTGACCCACTGCGGCGACGGCGACAGCCCGGCGGCCTCGCCGTGTATGCGATAGACCCAGTACGACACGTACGCCGCGGAAGCCAGGCCAATCAGCCCCAGCACGATAACCAGCGGCACGTAGACCGGCATCGCCGACGTCAGCAAGGTGCCGAGCCACAACAGAAACGCCACGATGCCGGGCAACACGGCGACCAGTCCGATGGTCCACGGTGACCGCTGGCGATAGCTCAACGGTCGAAGCCTGCGTCTTGCCGCGCCCTGCAGCGCGAGCGGCCGCAACAGCGCCAGCGCCAGCAAGGCCAGCAGCGTAGCGATCAATAGTCCCAGCGCCAGCCAGTGCAGCGGCGCATCGTCGGCCATGATGCCGTAGGCGCCGACCACGGCGAGCTCCGGCAGTGTCGACACCAGTGCCACCGGCAGCGCCACGGCCTGGATCATGTCGGTGCGCGGCAGCACGACGCTGGCCAGCAGGCTGACGAACGCCACCAGCGCCAGCATCGCCAGTACGCCCACACACAAGCCGAGCCAGGCCAGATAAGGCCCCCACGACCAGAACTGCGGCTCGATCAGCAGACCCGCCATGCCCAGGCCAAACCCCAGCAAGGGCGCCATCAGGCACGCACGCGGCCAGCGCGGCATGATCAGCAGGGCCAGCAGGCCACCGACGGCCCAGCCAGCCATGCTGCCGCCCGAAAACAGGCTGAAGATCTCGTAGCCGGCGTTCAATCTCGAGGCCACCATCGGCCACACCGAAAAGAAACTGCGCAGCGCGGCTGCGCCCAACAGCAAGGCGACCAGCAGGATCCAATAACGCGGGTTGCTCAGTACGTCCGCCAGCGTCCAGACTGGACGCCTGTCGATGACGGACGGGTCGAGCTGATCGGGCTGGTCGGGGTGATCGATCGCATTCACTGACGGCTACCTTGGTTGTCGGAGAGGGCTAAGATTGCCATGTTTGTGCCCGCCCGGCACCCTCGGCTAGCAGATCGATACACACCTCCCTCCATGACATCTCACCGTCCGGTCACCCCTGCCCCTTCGTCCTCATCGGACAGCCCGATCGTCTTGCGCCTGTTGCAAGCCGCCGATACGCCGGACTTTCGCGCGTTGCGCGTGGCGATGCTGCACGACACGCCCAGCGCCTACGGCGCCAGCCCGCAAGACGAAGCCGGCCTGTCGGACAGCGACTGGCTGGCCCGCATCGGCCCCGACGACGACACCGCCGCCATCGGCGCCTACGTGGATGACGGTTTGATCGGCTCGGCGGTGCTGGCACGCCAGCGGCCACTGAAGATGCGGCACAAGGCTGTGATCTGGGGCGTCTACGTCGACGCCCGCTGGCGCGGCCACGGCGTCGCGCGCCGGCTGATGACAGGGCTGATCGCGCATGCGCGCCAGATGCCGGACCTGCATCAGCTCACGCTGGCGGTCACCGCCAGCAATACCGCTGCCCACGACCTGTATCGCAGCCTGGGCTTCGATACCTACAGCATCGCGCCGGCCGGGCTGCGGGTGGGCGAGCAATGGTTCGATGAAAAACAGATGGTGTTGCGGTTGGATTGATGCAAAGCCGCAGCACCATGGACGCTTGGTGTTGCACCCCAGTCATCGACCTCTGCCAGCATCACGGGACTCATACTCGAACGACTAGGTTCTTGACGCGACAAGGACAGGCGGCTCCTACTGCATGAGCTCAGCGGTGCTTCCACCGCACTATTCAAAAATTTGTATATTTATGCAAGTACAAGCATAATCCACAATGAAGCCCCTCAGGTTCGTCGATTCCAGCCTAAAGGATCTTCGCGAGATGCCGACGGAGGCCAGGCACGCGCTGGGCCTGGAGCTGATGGCGGTGCAGTACGGTGCGGAGCCGGCGGACGTCAAGCCCATGTCCAGCGTGGGCGCGGGAGCGCATGAGATACGTTATCGGGACGCCAACGGAGCCTTCCGCGTGATCTACGTCGCCAAGTTCGCTGA
The DNA here is from genome assembly GCA_023427085.1 of Pseudomonadota bacterium. Lineage (GTDB taxonomy): Bacteria > Pseudomonadota > Gammaproteobacteria > Burkholderiales > Burkholderiaceae_B > Orrella. The sequence goes on along the minus strand of JAEZBO010000065.1, from coordinate 29,892 downwards.
CGCGATCTATGTGCTGCACGCCTTCCAGAAAAAGACGCAAAGGACACCGCAGCCCGACGTAGACTTGGCGGCGTCCCGCTATCGGAAACTGATCGGAGCACTGAAATGAACGGGCAGGACATCAACATCACCGAAAGCAGCGGCAATGTGTTCATGGATCTAGGTTTCGACGCCGCTGAGGCCGCAGTGATGAAGCTGCGCGCCGAGGTGATGATTCGGACAGCCCAGCATCTGAAGGAACAAGGCTGGACGCAGGCCGAGGCTGCACGCCATCTTGGGATCACTCAGCCGCGCGTTTCTCGGCTGATCAAGGGCAAGGTCGAAGACTTCAGCTTGGACATGTTGCTGACGTTGGCTGCGCGGGCGGGGTTGCGTCCAGCGCTGCAGCTGTTGACTTAGCGCCGACTGCACGCTTGCACTGGTCAGGGAGACGACGCCGCTGGGCAGGTCGCACAGCGGCAAGCCGTTCAGCTTGCGTATATCACCATGGCCACCCGGCCAGCCCGGTCCTTGCATTGGCGCCAAGGTTCCGTGGCCTCCAATTCAGGCCGGCAACATGATCCGATACTGACTGGCGATGGCAGCCGCCAGCAGTCCGCCGATCAGCGAGACGTGCTCCAGCGCGAAGTACAGGGCGTGCTGAGCCTGCGGCTTGGGCAGCGCCCAGAAACGATGCACGACGACGATGGTCAGCATCAGGAACACCGCCAGTGCACCGGCTCCCAGCCACAGCGCGCGATCGAGCAGGATCAGCGTCGCGCCCGCCAGCAAGGTCGCGGCCGTGGCGATGTTGAACAGCCAGTCGGGCCTCAGTCCCGCGTTGCGCATCTCGGCACGCCCTCCCTTGAAGTCGATCACCTTTGCCAGACCCGAGGCAAGAAAGACCACGGCTAGCAGGATGCGTGCGATCAACCAGATCGTGTCGCTGCTCAGTACGGCATGAATGAGGGCTTGCATAGGCCTTGTCCTGACGGTTCGGCAAGACGATTGCGTACGCTTTGCCGGTGGGTGGAGTGGCTGGCCAGCGAGGCTTGCCAGGTCGAGCGACGTGGACTATAAAACCTAAAGTTAACTTTAGGTCAACGACCATGACGCGCGCAGAACCCCCCATAGACCACAACCGTGTGCTGACCGTCGGCGAAGTCGCACAGCGGGCCGGTGTGTCGGTGCCCACCATTCACTTCTATGAATCCAAAGGGCTGATCACCAGCACCCGCAACGAAGGGAACCAGCGGCGTTTTCCGGCGGTGGTGTTGCGCTATGTCGCTTTGATCAAGGTCGCTCAGCGTGCCGGGATCTCGCTGGATGAGGTCAAGGAAGCCTTTTGCAGCCAGCCCCCCGGCGAAAAGCTGACGGCGAGCCAGTGGAAAAAGCTGTCCTCCAGATGGCGCGCCAGCCTGGACGAACGGATCAAGCGCCTCACGCGCCTGCGCGACGAGTTCGACGCCTGTATCGGCTGTGGTTGTCTGTCCTTGAAGGATTGCCCGCTGCGCAATCCGCAGGATGTCTTGGGACAGCAAGGACCGGGGCCGAGGATACTCGAGCGTCCGTAGGCAGGCTCTGCTGAAACCTGGAAGCATCCCCATTTTCCGGGGCAGCGGGTGCGGGGCAGGCCCGGAACCCAGGTGCGGCCGGCGCCTTACCCAGCGCATTTGCGCATCGATCCAAAGGATCACGGATGCACCAGCCAACGGATCGCGTCGCCCTACCGGCACCAGAAAAGACAAAAGGCCAGTAGCTTAAAGCTACTGGCCCTTCGTTGTACTGGTCGGAGCGGCGGGATTCGAACTCGCGACCCCTTGCACCCCATGCAAGTGCGCTACCAGGCTGCGCTACGCTCCGAGAAGAAAAAGATTATAGCAGCTTTTTGAAACGCTGCACAAGGCAAATCAAAAATCGGGACGCCTCGAAAGCCGCAGCCAGCGGGGCCTCAGACCCGCACCGCCGCCAGCACTTCGCGCAGGGCGTCGGAGGCGCTGGACAGTTCGGCACGCAGCGCCTGCAGCTCCTGGCCGCTCAATCGCACCGCGGCGTCCTGGTCATAACCGGCCTCGCGTCCGCCATCGCTGAGGCGATTGCGCGCGCCGCTGATCGTGAAGCCCTGCTCGTACAGCAGCGAACGGATCCGGCGGATCAGCAGCACTTCGTGATGCTGGTAATAACGGCGGTTGCCGCGCCGCTTGACGGGCTTGAGCTGCGTGAATTCCTGCTCCCAGTAGCGCAGCACGTGCGGCTTGACGCCACACAACTCACTGACTTCACCGATGGTGAAGTAACGCTTGGCAGGAATGGACGGCAGGACGACGGGAGATTCGGGTCGAGTCATTTTTCGATTTTATGCCGCGAGGCCCGGGTATGCAGGGATGACAAATGCCACAAAGCGTATCAGTCGTCGCTGTCCGAATCGGACGCGTCGACGGCGCTGGCGGCCGGCATGCCGGTCTGCTCGACGGTGCTCTTGAGCTTCTGGCTGGCGTGAAACGTTACCACGCGACGCGCGGCGATGGGGATGGTCTCGCCGGTCTTGGGGTTGCGGCCCGGGCGCGGCGGCTTGTTGCGCACCTGGAAATTGCCAAAGCCCGACAGCTTGACGGTGTCGCCCTTGACCAGGGCGTCGCGGATCTCCTCGAAGAAGGTATCCACGATGTCCTTGGCTTCTCGCTTGTTCAGCCCGACCCGCTCGAACAGCAGTTCGGCGAGTTCGGCTTTGGTCAAGGTACGGTTCTCGGCAAGAGTCGTCATGGCGATTCCCAGTCGGTTCAGCTTTACGGATCAGGTACGCAGACGCACGCCGTGGCGCTCGGCCAGGGCATCGCGCAGGCGGGTCATGCAGTCGTCGACCCGCGCATCGTCCAGCGTGACTTCAGGGTCTTGCAGCCAGAAACGCAGCGCCAGGCTGCGCTCGGCGCCGGGGCCGGCGGCCGGATCGCGCCAGACGTCGAACAGACGGGCGTCCTGCAGCACGGCCAACACCGGGTCATTCTGAGCCGTCTGCGTGATCGTGTCGAGCAGATCCTGGACCCGGACCTGCGCGGGCGCCCAGACGGCCAGGTCGCGCACGACCACCGGCTGGCGCGACAGCTCGCGCGCTTCGGGCACCGGCGTGGGCAGCACGGCGTCCAGCGCCAGCTCGAACACGACCGGCGTGTGGTTCAGGCCGGCCTGCTGCACCCATTGCGGGTGCAGCTCGCCGATCCAGCCGGCCGCCGCGCCTTCGACGTCGATGCGGGCGCTGCGGCCCGGATGCAGCGCCGGATGGGCGGCCGGCACAAAACGCACCCCGGCCAGCCGCGCGCCGAACAGCAGCTCGACATCGCGCTTGACGTCATAGAAGTCGACCTGGCGGTTGGCCTGGCCCCACTGCTCGTCGGCCGCGAAACCCCACGCCGCGCCGGCCACGTGCAGCGGCTGGTGCACCTGGCCGACCGTCAGGTCGCCGGCCGCCACGCGCTCGTCGCGCGAGAACACCCGGCCCAGTTCGAACACCCGCACGCGGCTTTGCTTGCGGTTGGCGTTGTGCACGATGTTGGCGACCAGCCCGCCCAGCAGGCTGCTGCGCATCACCGCCAGCTGGCTGGCGATCGGGTTCAGCAGCTTGATCGGATCGGCGTTGCCGGCGTAGTCGCGCTCCCACTCGGTCTGCACGAAGCTGAAATTGATGACTTCCTGGTAGTCCAGCGCGGCCAGCGCGTGGCGCACCGCGTGCGGGCCGCGCGCGCTTTCGGGCTGCGGCAGCATCTTGGCGCGCGCCATCGGCGGCACGTCGGGGATATTCTCGAAGCCGTAGACCCGCGCGACTTCTTCGATCAGGTCTTCCTCGATCTGGATGTCGAAGCGGTACGACGGCGGCGTGACCACGAAGTCGTCGCCGTCGCGCTGCGCCGGCAGGCCTAGCCGCGCGAAGATGTCGGCGATCTGGTCACCGGCGATGTCCACGCCCAGCACCCGGGCGCAGCGCGCCGCGCGCAGCCGTACCGGGGCGCGCTCGGGCAGGTTGACGATCTGATCGTCCAGCGGGCCGGCCTGGCCGCCGCAGATGTCCTGGATCAGCGCCGTGATGGCGTCCAGGTGCTCGGGGATGCTGGCGTAGTCGACGCCGCGCTCGAAGCGGTGGCTGGCCTCGGAGCCGAACCGATAGCGGCGCGCGCGGCCGGCGATCGATTCGGGCCACCAGAACGCGGCCTCGACGTAGATGTTGCGGGTGTCGAGCGTGACCGAGGTGGCCTCGCCGCCCATGATGCCGGCCAGGCTCTCGACCTGCTCGCCGGCGGCGACCACGCCGACGGTCTCGTCCAGCGTGATGCGTTGGCCATTGAGCAGCTCCAGCGTTTCGTCTTCCCGCGCCCAGCGCACCGTCAGGCCGCTGGCATGTACCTTGTCCAGGTCGAACACGTGCGAGGGACGGCCGAGCTCGAGCATGACGTAATTCGAGATGTCGACCAGCGCCGAGATCGAGCGCTGCCCGGCCCGCTCGAGCCGCTGGCGCATCCAGTCGGGCGTCGCGGCGCGGGCATCGACGCCGCGGATCACGCGGCCGGCGAAGCGGCCGCACAGATCGGGCGCCGTGACCTGCACCGGCAGGCGGTCGTCGATCTCGACGGCGATCGGGCGTACCGGCGCCTGCTTGAGCGGCGCGCCGGTCAGCGCGGCGACTTCACGCGCGACGCCGAGGATCGACAGGCAGTCGGCGCGGTTGGGCGTGAGCTTGAGTGTGTAGACGGTGTCGTCCAGCGCCAGCGCATCGCGCAGCGACTGGCCGACCACCGCATCGGCGCCCAGTTCCATCAGGCCGGCGTGATCCTGCGACAGGCCCAGCTCGCGCGCCGAGCACAACATGCCCGACGACTGCACGCCGCGCATCTTGGCCACGCCGATCTTCATGCCGCCGGGCAGCTCGGCGCCGACGCGCGCCAGCGGCACCTTCAGGCCCTTGGCCGCGTTGGGGGCGCCGCAGACGATCTGCAGCGGCGCGCCGCTGCCGTCGTCGACCTGGCAGACCCGCAGCTTGTCGGCGTCGGGGTGCGGCGCGATGTCGACGATGTGCGCCACCACCACGCCCGAGAACGGCGGCGCGGCCGGCACGGCGTCCTCGACCTCGAGGCCGGCCATGGTCAAGCGATGGCCGAGTTCGTCGGCGGAAATGTCAGGATCGACCAGCGTACGCAGCCAGGATTCGGGAAATTGCATGATCAGCCGTCTGGATTAGTCGTTGAATTGGCGCAGGAACCGCAGGTCGCCTTCGAAGAACTGGCGCAGGTCGTTCACGCCATAACGCAGCATCGTCAGCCGCTCGAGGCCGGAGCCGAACGCAAAGCCGATATAGCGCTCGGGATCGAGGCCGAAATTGGTGACCACCTGCGGATGCACTTGGCCGGCGCCTGAAATCTCGAGCCAGCGGCCCTTGTTGGGGCCGGACATGAAACGCATGTCGATCTCGGCCGACGGCTCGGTGAACGGGAAGAACGACGGACGGAAACGCAGTTCGAGATCATCGGTCTCGAAGAAGCAGCGCAGGAAATCGGTGTAGACGCCCTTGAGGTCGGCGAACGAGATGTCCTCGGCGATCCACAGGCCTTCGACCTGATGGAACATCGGCGAGTGCGTGGCGTCGCTGTCGACGCGATAGGTGCGGCCCGGCGCGATGACCTTGATCGGCGGCTCGTGCATGCGCGCGTAGCGCACCTGCATCGGGCTGGTATGGGTGCGCAGCAGCAGCGGCAGGCCCTTGGCGTCGTTCATGTCGACGTAGAAGGTGTCCTGCATCGAGCGCGCGGGATGGTTCTCGGGATTGTTCAGCGACGTGAAGTTGGTCCAGTCGTCCTCGATCTCTGGGCCGTCGGCCACGTCGAAACCGATCGAACGGAAGATCTGCTCGACGCGCTGCCAGGTGCGGATCACCGGATGGATGCCGCCCACGCCACGGCCGCGGCCCGGCAAGGTGACGTCGATGGTTTCGAGGGCCAGGCGCTGATCGAGCTCGGCCTGCGCCAGCTCGGCGCGGCGGGCATTGAGCAGGGCTTCGATGCGCTGCTTGGCCTCGTTGATGCGGGCGCCCTCTTCGCGCTTCTGCTCGGGCGTCAGTTGCGCCAGGCCCTTGAGCAGGCCGGTCAGCGCACCCTGCTTGCCCAGGAAACGCGCCTTGGCGTTCTCGAGCGCGGCGGCGTCGGAAGAGTCGGCGAACTGCGCCTGTGCCTGGGAAACCAGGTCTTCAACCATCGATGTCATGCAATGCACCTAGGAAAGCTTCGGGAGGTGGGTTTCCCAAAACAAACGGGACCTGCGAAGGCCCCGTTTGCTGTGATGCCACTGATAGGAGTCGCGTGACCGCGAACCCGATCAGGCTGCCAAGGCGGACTTGGCTTGCTGGACCACGGCTGCGAAGCCAGCCTTGTCATGGACAGCCATATCGGCCAGGACCTTGCGGTCGAGTTCGATGGCGGCCTTCTTCAGACCAGCGATGAACACGCTGTAGGTCACGCCATGTTCACGCACGGCGGCGTTGATACGGGTGATCCACAGAGCGCGGAACGTACGCTTCTTGTTGCGGCGATCGCGATAGGCATATTGCCCGGCGCGCATGACCGCTTGTTTGGCGATGCGAAACACATTGCCGCGGCGGCCGCGGTAACCCTTGGCGGCGGCAATGACTTTCTTGTGACGGGCACGTGCCGTTACACCACGTTTGACGCGAGGCATGTTTTATCTCCTGTCAGGCGAAAGGCATCATGGCGCGAACCGACGCCACGTTGGTTTCGTGGACCGCGGTCGAGCCACGCAGTTGGCGCTTGCTCTTGGTGGTCTTCTTGGTCAGGATGTGGCGCTTGAACGCTTGACCCCGCTTGATCGATCCGCTGCCGCGGACCTTGAAGCGCTTGGCAGCGCTCTTTTTGGTCTTCATCTTGGGCATGACGACTTCCTGGTTAAGCAATGGGTGCCCAGAGCGCTCATCGCCCCGGATCTTTTCGAACCCGATCACTTTTTCTTCCTGGATTTTTGAAGGCCTGTCGCTCGGTACCGACGTGACCCCAATGCGATCAATCACCCGACCCACACTGCAGCCGGGCATTGCTCAATCGGCGATCAGTACTTACCTACCCTTAAGGCAAATCCAGAAAAGCCCTTGATTATATGATGAAATTCAAGGCCTTGTACAGCGAAGGTGACTGAAAGCCTCATGCCCATCGGCATAAAGCCCACAGCGGGCAGGCTCAGACCCGCAAGCGGTCGATCTGCCGGCCCAGGTAATCCCACAGCACCGGCTCCTGGCTGAAGGCGACGTTAAAGCGCATCCAGCCGGTCGGGCGGGGTTCGACCAGGAACAACTGGCCTGGTCCGAGCATGATGCCCTGCTCGACCGCGTCCTTGACGATCACCGCGCTGTCGGCGATGTCGGGATGGCGCGCCCACACGTACATGCCCTCGCCCGACTGGCAGAACAGCTCGAAGCCGTGGCCGCTCAGGCGCGGGCCGACCTCGGCGTGCGCCTGGGCCAGCCGCTGGCGCAGCGATTTCAGGTGCTTGCGCCAGCGTCCGTCGGTGATCACGGCGTACACCAGCCGCTCCATGATCTCCGAGCTGGTCAGCCCGGCCCGCATCTTCAGGCTGAGCATCTGGCCGGTCAGCTCGGCGTTGGCCAGCAGATAGCCGACCCGCAGATTCGGCGAAATGGTCTTGGAATAACTGCCCAGGTACAAGACCCGCTGCAACTGGTCGAGACTGGCCAGCGAAGGCTGGTGGTCGGCGTCCATGTCGGCGTAGATGTCGTTCTCGACCAGCTTGAAATCGTGCCGCGCCGCCAGTTGCAGCAGCTGGTGCAGCTGCGGCAGCGACGCGCGCGAGCAGCTCGGGCTTTGCAGCCGCGGCTGCGTGAAGAACGCCACCGGCTTGTGCCGCTGCAGCAATTGCTCGAGCGCCGCCATGTCGTAGCCATCGGGCGTGCGCGCGACGCCGACCAGCACGGCGCCCTGGAAACGCAGGATGCTCATCAGGTTGGGGTAGCCCGGATCGTCGACCAGCACCACGTCGCCGGCCTTGACCAGGCAGCGCACCGCCAGGTCCAGCACCTGGCTCGAGCCGTGCGCCAGCAGCACCTGCGCCGGCGGCGCGACGATGCGCTGGTCGCTGGCGAGATTCTGCGCGATCAGCGTGCGCAGCGCCGGCAGGCCCATCGGGTCGCCATAGCCGCTGAGCGGCAGCGCGGCGCCGGCGGCCTGCCGCAAGGCGCGGCGCAGGCCGTCCTCGAACATCCAGTCATTGGGCAGCCAGCCGCAGCCGGGCTTGATCGCCAGCTCGCGGTTCTCGAAGATCTGGCGCAGGTACCAATCGGTGTTGAACTCGGGCTTGGCCGGATCGGGCTGGGCCCGGCGCGCCAGCTCGGGCGCCGGCCGGTTGACGAAGAAACCGGTGTTGGCGCGGCTGGTCAGCCAGCCCTGCGCGACCAGCCGGTCGTAGGCCTCGACCACCGTGAAGGCGCTGACCGCGTGCGCCGCCGCGAACGCGCGGATCGACGGCAGCTTGGCGCCATGCCGCAGCGTCTGGTCCTGCATCAGGCCGCGCAAGCCGTCGATGATCTGGTTGACCAAAGGCGTGGCCGACCGGGGGTCGAGGGTGAGCATCCGAAGGGAGCGGTCTGACATAAAAAGGCGGATAGGCGCCGCGGGAAGATGCCCGGCAAGGCGCCGGTCGCGATCTGTACTGGGTCGGCGCCCCATACAGTGCTGTCACCGATGACGTCATCTGTACATGGACGGGCCGGGCAGCGGGTTCTTACAGTGCGAGGTTATCACGCCCACCTTCTTGTAGAGCCGATACGCCATGAACAAACAGACCTCCAGCAATGCAGCCCTGATGGCGCGCCGCCGCGCCGCCATCCCCCGTGGCGTCGGCCAGTCGCACGAGGTCTTCATCGACCGCGCGCTGAACGCCGAACTGTGGGACGTCGAAGGCCAGCGCTACGTCGACTTCGCCGGCGGCATCGCCGTGCTCAACACCGGCCACCTGCATCCGCAGGTCATCGACGCCGTCAAGCAGCAGCTCGACCGCTACACCCACACCTGCTTCCAGGTGGTGGCCTACGAGCCCTACGTCGAACTGGCCGAGCAGCTCAATGCCATGGCGCCGGGCGACTTTCCCAAGAAGACGCTGTTCCTGACCAGCGGCGCCGAAGCCGTCGAAAACGCCGTCAAGATCGCCCGCGCCCACACCGGCCGCCCCGGCATCATCGCGTTCGCCGGCGGCTACCATGGCCGCACCAACATGACGCTGGCGCTGACCGGCAAGGTCGCGCCGTACAAGATCGGCTTCGGCCCCTTCCCCAGCGACGTCTACCACGCCGCCTATCCGAACGCGCTGCACGGCATCAGCGTCGACGACGCGCTGCGCTCGGTCGAGCAGATCTTCAAGAACGCCATCGAGGCCAGCCGCGTCGCGGCCTTCATCCTCGAGCCGGTGCAAGGCGAAGGCGGCTTCAACATCCCGCCGGCCGAGTTCGTCGCCGGCCTCAAGCGCATCGCCGACCAGCACGGCATCCTGCTGATCGCCGACGAAGTGCAGACCGGCGCCGGCCGCACCGGCACCTGGTATGCGTGCGAACAATGGCCGGTCGCCCCCGACCTGATCACCACCGCCAAGTCGCTGGCCGGCGGCTTCCCGCTGTCGGGCGTGATCGGCCGCGCCGACGTCATGGACGCGCCGGCCCCGGGCGGCCTGGGCGGCACCTACGCCGGCAGCCCGATCGCCTGCGTCGCCGCGCTGGCCGTCATCAAGGCCTTCAAGGACGAAAACCTGCTGCAACGCAGCAAGGACCTGGGCGCCCGCCTGGTCAAGGGCCTGCAGGCGATCGCCGAGCAGAACCCCGGTTGCGTCGCCGAAGTGCGTGGCCTGGGCGCCATGGTGGCGATGGAGCTGTGCAAGAACGGCGACCCGTCGCAGCCCGACGCCGAGCTGACCCGCCGCGTGGTGGCCGAAGCCGACAAGCGCAAGCTGATCCTGCTGTCCTGCGGCACCTACGGCAACGTGATCCGCGTGCTGGTGCCGCTGACGGCGCCGGACGCGATCATCGAGGAAGGCCTGCAGATCATCGGCCAAGCCCTGCAAGCCGCTCGCCAGGGCTGATCGTTTCGCAGCCGGCAGGCAGACGGGGCGTCGCGGTTATGGCGCCCCGTCTGCCGTTTGAAGTTCAACCTTTCTGTTCAGAAAAATGGCGAGGCGCGGAGACCCGGTGCAGCATCGCCGTGCGCTGACTGTTTTATGCGCTGGCGGCCGCCCTGGCCGCGACAGTCACGACGGCACACCGCGCACCCCGGGGCAACCCGGCAGGAGACAGAAATGGACTCGATCCCCACCCCACCGCCTCGGCCAGGCCGGCAGGACAACCAGCTGGCGGCCACGCTCAAACCGCGCCACCTGACCATGATGTCGATCGCCGGCGTGATCGGCGGCGCGCTGTTCGTCGGCTCGGGCAGCGTCATCGGCAACGCCGGGCCGGCCGCCGTGCTGGCCTACCTGGCCGGCGGCATCCTGGTGGTGCTGATCATGCGCATGCTCGGCGAGATGGCGACCTCCTCGCCCGATACCGGCTCGTTCTCGACCTATGCCGAACGTGCCATCGGCCGCTGGGCCGGCTTCACGATCGGTTGGCTGTACTGGTGGTTCTGGGCCATGCTGATGGCCTGGGAGGCCTACATCGCCGGCACCATCCTGCACGGCTGGTTTCCCGCCGTGTCGGTCAATGCCTTCACGTTCGCGTGCACGCTGCTGCTGATCTGCGTGAACTTCTTCAACGTGCGCAACTATGGCGAATTCGAGTTCTGGTTCGCGCTGATCAAGGTCGTTGCGATCGTCTGCTTCATCCTCCTCTGCACCGCCGCGGTCACGCATCTGTGGCCCTGGGGCGAAACCTCGGGCTGGTCCAACCTGACCGCGCAAGGCGGCTTCATGCCCAACGGTATCGGTGCGGTGGTGGTGGCCATGCTCGGGGTGATGTTTGCGTTCCTGGGCGCCGAGATCGTCACGATCGCCGCCTCCGAATCGCAGAATCCGGCCGACCGGATCGTCAAGGCCACCAACTCGGTGGTCTGGCGCATCTGCCTGTTCTACATCGGCTCGATCTTCCTGATCGTCGCGCTGGTGCCCTGGAACGACCCGCTGCTGGGCCAGTCGGGTTATGGCTCCTATCGCAGGACGCTCGAGCTGCTGGGCGTTCCGGGCGCCGAATGGCTGATGAACTTCGTCGTGCTGACCTCGGTCAGCAGCTGCCTGATCTCGGCGCATTACACCGCCTCGCGCATGCTGTATTCGCTGGCGCAGCGCGGCGACGCGCCGGCGCTGTTTCGGCGTACCCGCCGCAGCAACGGCTCGCCGATCCCCGCCATCATCGCGTCGTGCACGGTGGCGATCCTGATCGCAATCCTCAACTTCTTCGAATCGCTGCGTCCCAAGGACATCCTCGACCTGTTGATGAACACCACCGGCATGATCGCGATGCTGGTCTATCTGGTCATCGCCTTTTCGCAGCTGAAGATGCGGCGCAAGCTCGAGGCCGAAGGCAAGCCCATCCGCCTGAAGATGTGGCTGTTCCCGTGGCTGACCTATGCGTCGATCGCGTTCATCGTCATCTCGCTGGTCACGATGGCCTTCGTGCCCGAGCACCGTCCGCTGGTGCTATCGACCGGCGCCGCGGCCCTGGTGGTGGTGGCGCTGGGTGTGTTCGTGCACCTGCGCGCCGCCCGCCGGCCGCCCCGCGACGCCGCGCCCCCCGCGGCCACCCCTTAATCTCCTCAACACAACGACGCATCAAGGACCCATGATGGCAAACACCCAATCCCCGCTGGACGCGCTGCAGGACCCGACGCTGCTCAAGACCCAGGCCTATATCGACGGCGCCTGGGTCGACGGCGCGGCGCGGTTCGATGTCAACGATCCGGCCACCGGCCAGCGGCTGGCGCAGGTCAGCAACCTGGACGCGGCCCAAGCCCGCCAGGCCATCGCGGCGGCCGACCAGGCCTGGCCGCTGTGGCGCCAGAAGACCGCCAAGGAGCGCCATGCGGTGCTGCTCAAGTGGTTTCAGCTGCTGATGCAGCACCAGGAAGACCTGGCCCGCCTGATGACCGCAGAGCAAGGCAAGCCGCTGGCCGAGGCACGCGGCGAGGTCGCCTATGCTGCCAGCTTCGTCGAGTGGTACGCCGAAGAGGCCAAGCGCACCAACGGCGAGCTGCTGCCGCAGTTCGACAACAACCGCCGCCTGCTGGTGATGCGCCAGCCGGTCGGCGTGTGCGCCGCCATCACGCCGTGGAACTTCCCGCTGGCGATGATCACCCGCAAGGTCGCACCGGCGCTGGCCGCCGGCTGCACGGTGGTGATCAAGCCGGCCGAACTGACGCCGCTGACGGCGCTGGCCGCCGCCGAGCTGGCCGCGCGCGCGGGCTTTCCGGCCGGCGTGCTCAACGTGCTGACCGCCGACAGCGAGCGCAGCATCGCCATCGGCAAGGTCCTGTGCGACAGCGACGTGGTGCGCCACCTGAGCTTCACCGGCAGCACCGAAGTCGGCCGCATCCTGATGGCGCAGAGCGCGCCGACGGTCAAGAAGCTGGCGCTCGAGCTGGGTGGCAACGCGCCCTTCATCGTGTTCGACGACGCCGACCTGGACTCGGCCGTCGAGGGTGCGATGGCCAGCAAGTACCGCAACGCCGGCCAGACCTGCGTCTGCACCAACCGCATGTATGTGCAGGACGGCATCTACGACGCCTTCGTCGCCAAATTCGCCGAACGGGTCAAGACCTTGAAAGTCGGCAACGGCTTCGAACCAGGCGTCACGCAAGGCCCGCTGATCGAACCGGCCGCGGTGCAGAAGGTGCAGCGCCACATCGACGACGCGCTGTCGCAGGGCGGCCGCGTGGTCGCCGGCGGCAAGGCGCTGAGCGGCCAGTTCTTCGAACCGACCGTGATCGCCGACGCCCATCCGCAGATGCTGTGCGCCCGTGAGGAAACCTTCGGCCCGCTGGCGCCGGTGTTCCGCTTCGGCACCGAGGCCGAGGCGATCGCCGCCGCCAACGCCACCGAGTTCGGCCTGGCCGCCTACTTCTACACGCGCGACATCGGCCGCATCTTCCGGGTCGGCGAAGCGCTCGAATACGGCATGGTCGGCGTCAATGTCGGCCTGATCGCGACCGAGCACGTGCCCTTCGGCGGCATCAAGCAGTCGGGTCTGGGCCGCGAGGGCTCGCGCCACGGGATGGAGGAATACCTCGAGATGAAGTACCTGTGCGTCGGTGACGTGTTGAAGTAAACCGCCACGGCGACGAGGCCGGCTGTTCGCGGCCGGTCTCGTTGTTCATCACAGGACGGATTTCACATTGACATATCGGTAATTCTCGATATAATCGCTTCATGGATCTGCTAGAAATCTTCAAAGCCCTGTCGAACCGGACCCGCCTCGAGATCCTCAAAGGTCTCAAGGATCCGGCCAGCCACTTCCCTCCGCAGGACGAAGGGGACGTCAACACGGTTGGCGTGTGCGTCAGCAGCATCCAGGAAGGCGTCGGGCTGTCGCAGTCGACGGTTTCCGACTATCTCGCCACGTTGCAGCGTGCCGGACTGGTCGAAGTCAGACGCATTGGGCAATGGACTTACTACAAGCGCAATGAAGCTACCCTCAGCGCGCTGGCCAAACACATCGGCCAGGAGCTGTGATTTTTTTCACCTGCTTTTTTTTATCCAAATATATCGAGATTTCCCGATATCCCTTTTTCTAGAAGCGAGATCAAACCATGAAAGCAATTGTCCTGAATGCCTTTGGCGGCCCCGAATCCTTCGCGCTGCGCGACGTGCCCAAACCCGTACCGCAATCCGGCCAGGTGCTGGTGCGGGTGCATGCCACCTCGATCAATCCGCTCGATTACCAGGTGCGGCGCGGTGATTACCCTGATTACGTGCCGCTGCCCGCGATCACCGGCCACGACGTCTCGGGTGTGGTCGAGGCCGTCGGCCCGGGCGTGACCAGCTTCAAGCCGGGTGACGAAGTCTGGTACACCCCGCAGATCTTCGACGGCCCCGGCAGCTACGCCGAATACCATGTGGCCAACGAAAGCATCGTCGGCCACAAGCCCGCCTCGCTCAGCCACCTGGAAGCCGCCAGCCTGACACTGGTCGGCGGCACCGCCTGGGAGGCACTGGTGGTCCGTGCGCAACTGCGCGTCGGCGAAAGCATCCTGATCCACGGCGGCGCCGGCGGCGTCGGTCATGTGGCAATCCAGCTGGCCAAGGCGATCGGCGCCAAGGTGTACACGACCGTGCGCGCAGAGAACAACGACTTCGTGCGTGGCCTGGGCGCCGATGTGCTGATCGACTACGAGAAGGAAGACTACGTCGACGCCATCCAACGCGAGACCGATGGCCGCGGTGTCGACGTGATCTTCGACACCATCGGCGGCGATACGCTGACCCGCAGCCCCGACGCGCTGGCGCAGCTGGGCCGGCTGATCTCGATCGTCGACACCGCGCAGCCGCAGAACCTGATCCAGGCCTGGGGCAAGAACGCCAGCTATCACTACGTCTTCACCCGGCAGAATCGCGGCAAGCTCGAAGAGCTCGCCAATCTGGTCGAGCGCGGCCAGTTGCGGCCGCACGTGGGCGCGGTGTATTCGCTGGCAGACGTGGCGCAAGCGCATGCGCGGCTCGAGAGCCCCAACAACGGGCTGCGCGGCAAGGTCGTGATCGCGGTCGAGCCCGGGTTGATGCCGTAAGTGGCTGCGGCCGACCGGCGAGTCAGCGTTGCGTGTCCAATGGCCGCCGATACTGAATCGCCTCGGCCACGCACGCCGCGCTGATGCCTTGCTCGCCCACCATGTCCGCCAGCGTTCGCGCCACCCTCAGCACGCGGTGCGCCGAACGCGCCGACCAGCCCAGCCGGCTCATCGCACGATTGAGCAGGCCGCGCGCTTGGTCGTCCAGGCGGCAGTGCTGACCCAGCTCGCCGGCTTTCAAGGCGGCGTTGGGCCGGCCTTGCCGGTTCAACTGGCGGGCACGGCTCGTCGCGACACGCTCACGAACGACACGCGACGATTCACCCACAGGCAAGTCCAGCCATTGCGCCTCGGGCGCGGGCAGCGACACCTGCAGATCGATACGGTCGAGCAATGGCCCCGACAGGCGGCCCTGATAGCGCTGCACCGCGTCGGGCGAGCAGCGGCACGGCCGGACGGGATGGCCCTGCCAGCCGCAGGGACACGGGTTCATCGCGGCGATCAGCTGAAAGCTGGCCGGATAGGAGACGCGGCACAAGACGCGCGCGATCGACACCGAGCCGGTCTCCAGCGGCTCGCGTAGCGACTCGAGCACGCGCCGATCAAACTCGGGCAGCTCGTCCAGGAACAATACGCCGCGGTGCGCGAGGCTGACTTCGCCCGGCTTGGGACGCGTGCCGCCACCGATGATCGCGGCTGCCGACGCATGATGATGCGGCGCCCGATACGGCGGCACCCGCGACAGCAGCACGCCGTCGCCGCCACCCAGACTGGCGATGGCCGCCGCTTCCAGCGCCTGCTCGGTATCCAGGGGCGGCAACAGGCCGGGCAAGCGCTGCGCCAGCATGCTCTTGCCGGTGCCGGGTGTACCGATCATCAGCAGGCCGTGCCCGCCCGACGCCGCGACCTCGAGCGCACGGCGCGCGCCGGCCTGGCCGCGCACGTCCGACAGACACGGCACGCTGGATTGGTCAGGCGTTGCGGCAGCGGGCGGCGTCGGCATCAGTGGCGTCTGCCCGGCCAGGTGCTCGACCACTTCGCGCAGGTGCGCCGCCCCCAGCACCACCAGGCCCGGCACGTTGGCCGCCTGAGCGGCGCTGGCGCGCGGCAGGATCAAGGTGGCGCCCGGCTGGTTGCGGGCCACCGCCAACGCGATCGCCAGCGCCGCACCCACCGGCACCAGCGCACCGGTCAAGGACAGCTCGCCGGCCAGCACCAGTTGCGCCAGTGCCGGCTCGGCTTGCCGATCGGCGCGGCCACGCAGCTCGGGCATCGCGATCTGCCCCGAGGCCAGCAGCACGCCCAGCGCGATCGGCAGGTCGAAGCGGCCGGATTCCTTGGGGATGTCGGCTGGCGCCAGATTGACCGTCAGCCGGCCGGCCGGAAAGTCGTAGCCGCTGTTGATCAGCGCCGCGCGCACGCGCTCGCGGCTTTCGCGCACCTCGGCGTCAGGCAGACCGACCAGCGTGAAGGCCGGCAGGCCGGCGGCCAGATGCACCTCGACGCGCACCGCCGGCGCGTCCAGGCCCGCCAGCGCGCGGCTGCCGAGAACGGCTAGGGTCATGCTGGCTCCGTGGTCGCGTCAAAGGAGCCAGTGTGGTCAGTGGCAGGCGGGTCGGCTATGCGGAGTAGGAGGTTTTGATCTCGCCATCAGCAGTCGCGATCGGTAGGCCGGCATTCATTGGCTGGCATCAACACGAACAACACGTCACGGCGCATTGATCTGCTGCAAGAACTTCCCCGCCATATACCGGGCCGCCTTCAGATCCTCGGGCTTGACCCGCCGGCAATAACTGCGCTGATTGTCGACATGGAGCGGGTGGATGTGCCCAGACGCCACGATGACGATGCGCCAGGCGCAGCCGGCGATGGGGTCGTAGACCTGGCCCGGATACGGCATCGTCGAGTAGCCGTAGGCCAGCCCGGCTTGGGATTCGAAGTCGCCGGCCAGCGCCTTCGCCTGAACCTCGGCGTAGCTCTGGGCCACGCTGGCAGCGGGCGCCAGGCACAGGCCGAACGGCAACATGAGACAGGCCCATCGACCTGCCCATGCGCGCCGGCCAGCGCGGACCTCCGCGACGGCGCGACTGTGTTGCTGATGCATGCTGAGCTCCTGACGGGATGAGGCGAAGTGCTATTCGCTCGGCAAGCAACAAACGAACCGGGCGGATGCTCTGTACGCCCTATCTTAGCCGTGCGCGGCAAGCTCGCCGCCCCTCGCGATAGCCCGCCGCCGTCTCGCTCAAGGCGGGTCAGCTCCCTCCCAGCCGCCACCCACCGCAGCGAACAGCTGGACCAGCGCTACATCGTTCTCGGTCTGCGCGGCGATCAGTCCGATGCGATCGGCAAAGCTGCTGCGCTGACTGTCGAGCAGGCGCAGCGAGTCATCGACGCCCTGCTCATAGCGCGCCTGCGCCAGGGTCAGCGCCTGCGTGCTGGCGTCGGCCAGCGCGGCGCGCGCGGCGACCTCGCGCGCCAGCGTGTCGCGCCCGTCCAATGCATCGACCACCTCGCGAAAGGCCGTCTCGATGCTGCGCTCGTACTCGAGCACCGCGGTATCGCGCCGGACTGTCGCCAAGTCGAGACTGGCACGGTTCTGGCCGCCGCGAAAGATCGGCAGTTCGATGCGCGGCAGAAAAGACCACGCGCGGCTGCCTCCGTCGAACAGGCCCGACAGCTCGCTGCTGGCGGTGCCGACACTGCCGGTCAGCGTGATGCGCGGAAAGAAGGCCGCGCGCGCCGCGCCAATGTCGGCGTTGCGGGCCATCAGCCGCCGCTCGGCCGCGACGATGTCGGGCCGGTGCTGCAGCAGCGTGGCCGGCAGACCGGCGCGAACCTGCGCCGAGACGATCGGCCCGGGCGCGGGGCTCACGACCAGCGTGTCGCGCGAGGTGCCATTGCCCAGCAGCAGCGCCAGCGCACTGCGCGCACGGCGCAACTCGCGATCGGTGCGTTCG
Source organism: Pseudomonadota bacterium (assembly GCA_023427085.1). Lineage (GTDB taxonomy): Bacteria > Pseudomonadota > Gammaproteobacteria > Burkholderiales > Burkholderiaceae_B > Orrella. The sequence continues at coordinate 12,194 of JAEZBO010000065.1, read as the reverse complement.
AACTCGGCGCGCGCCTGCTCGGTCAGCGCACGCGCATCCTGGAATTCAAGCGCGCTGGCGACGCCGGCCTGGCGGCGCTGGGTGATCAGTTCCAGAGAGCGCTGGCGTGCACGCAAGGTTTCCTCAGTCAGCAGCAGCCGGCGCAAGGCGCCATCGGCCGTCACAGTGGCCCGCAGCACCGACGCGACCAGGCTGATGCGCACCGCCTGCGCGGCCGCCTCGGTCGCCAGGTATTCGGCCAGCGCCGCCTCGGACAGGTTGCGCACCCGGCCAAACAGGTCGAGTTCGAACGCGCTCAGGGCCACGCCCAGGTCGTAGCGCTCCGACACGCCCCCCTGACCGCCATTGCTCAGTTCGGCCGGCACCCGCTGGCGCTGGCCGCTGCCCTGGCCGTCGATCATCGGCAGGCGCTCGGCTCGTTCGATGCGGTATTGCGCCCGCGCCGCCTCGATGTTCAGCAAGGCGGTGCGCAGGTCACGATTGTTCGCGAGCGCCACCTGCACCAATTCGCGCGCGGCCTGATCGAGCACGAAGTGTTGCCAATCGAGCGCCATCGCCGGCCCCTGGGTCTGCTCCTGCCCGTAGGCCACCGGCCACGCGGCCGGGGTCGGCGCGGCGGGCCGCTGATGTGGCGGGGCCAGCGAGCAGGCGCCCAGCAGCAATACCGGCGCCGCAACGCGCACGCAGTTCCAAATCGACCCCATCATGACTGCCCCTTTACTGCGTCGGCCTCGCCGGCCGTCAGTCCTGCACCCGGCTCCCCGTCCGGACCGCCCGAACCCCCCATGCCCTGCTCCTCAGCGGCACGCCGCCGCGCCAGGCGCGTCATCACCCAGGTATAGAAGACCGGCACGAACAAGACGCCCAGCAAGGTTGCGCTGAGCATGCCGCCGATGACGCCGACGCCCAGCGCGCGCTGACTGGCCGCACCGGCGCCGGTGGCGATGACCAGCGGCACCACGCCCAGAATGAACGCCATCGAGGTCATGACGATGGGCCGGAACCGCAGCCGCGCGGCCTGCACGGCGGCCTCGTAGACGCTCATGCCGTCGCGGTGCAGATCCTTGGCGAACTCGACGATCAGGATGGCGTTCTTGGCTGCCAGCCCGATGATGGTGATCAGCCCGACCTTGAAATAGACGTCGTTGGGCATGCCCATCACGGAGACGGCCAGCACCGCGCCAAGCGCGCCGATCGGCACGATCATGACGACCGCGGCCGGGATCGCCCAGCTTTCGTACAAGGCCACCAGCACCAGGAACACGATCAGGAAGGCCAGCGCGAACAGGCCCAGTGCCTGGTCGCCGGCCAGCCGCTCCTGGAACGAGATGCCGGTCCATTCGTGGCCGATGCCTTCGGGCAAGGTGGCGACGATGCGCTCCATCTCGGCCATCGCCGCGCCCGAACTGCCGCCCGCCACCGCGTCGCCGGCGATGCGGAACGACGGATAGCCGTTGTAGCGCGTCGACTGCACCGGATTGACGATCCACTCGGTCGACGTGAACGAGGTCAAGGGCACCAGCTGGCCTTGGCGATTCGGCACGTGCAGCCGCTCCAGCCCCTCGGGCGTCATGCGGTCGGCGATGTCGGACTGCACGATGACGCGCTGGATCCGCCCGGCGTTGAGGAAGTCGTTGATGGTGGCCGAGCCGAACGCGCTCGACAGCGCATTGCCGACCTGGGCGAAATCGACGCCCAGCGCGGCCATCTTGTCCCGGTCGACGTTGACGCGCAGCTCGGGCGCATCGGCCAGCCCCTCGAGCCGCACGCTGGAGATCAGCGGCGACGCGGCGGCCTGACGCAGCAGCTCGTCACGCGCTTCGATCAGCGCCTCCCGGCCGACCCCGCCACGATCCTGCAGGCGCAGCGCGAAGCCGCCCGAGACACCCAGGCCGGGAATCGCCGGCGGTGAAATCGCCAGCAGCCGGCCATCGGGGGTGTCGCGGAAGGCGCGGTTGAACGCCGCGATCTCATCCATGGCCGACTCGCCGCGGCCGCGCTGGGACCAATCCTCGAGCACCGCGAAGACGATGCCCGCGGTCGGACCGGCCCCCGAAAAGCTGAAGCCCATGACCGCGGTGTTGGCGACGAAGTTTTCGCGCGTGGCCATGTACTGCTCCTGCGCCGTGACGGCCGCTTCCAGACGCGTCTGCGACGCCGCCGGCGGCATGCGCATGTCGATGAAGACCACGCCGTGGTCCTCGGTCGGCACGAACGATTCCGGCACGCGCACGTAGAGCACCGCCAGCACCGCCACCAGGGCCGCGTAGATCAGCATATAGCGGCCGGTGCGCCGCACCGTGCGCGCAGTGCGCGAGGTGTAGCGATCGGTCAGGCTGCTGAAACGCCGGTTGAACCAGCCGAAGAAACCGCGCTTGTGCGCGTGGTGGCCCTTGGCGATCGGCTTGAGCAGCGTGGCGCACAAGGCCGGCGTGAAGGTCAGCGCCAGAAAGCCCGACAGCAGGATCGAGACCGCCAGCGACAGCGAGAACTGCCGATAGATGACGCCGACCGAGCCGCTCATGAAAGCCAGCGGCAGGAACACCGCGGCCAGCACCAGCGTGATGCCGACGATCGCGCCCGAGACCTGGCCCATCGCCTTGATGGTGGCCTCGCGTGGCGACAGCCCCTCCTCGGCCATGATGCGTTCGACGTTCTCGACCACCACGATGGCATCGTCGACCAGGATGCCGATCGCCAGCACCATGCCGAACATCGTCATCATGTTGATCGAGAAGCCCAGCCACAACATCACCACCAGCGTGCCCATCAGGCAGACCGGCACGACGATGGTCGGGATCAACGTGTAGCGCAGGTTCTGCAGGAACAGCAGCATCACCAGGAACACCAGCACGATGGCCTCGGCCAGCGTCAGCAGCACCTTGTCGATGGCCACCTCGACGAAACGCGAGGTGTCGTAGGGCACGCGGTACTGGATGCCATCCGGAAAGGTCGGCGACAAGGCATCGAGCCGGTCGCGCACCGCCCGCGCGGTCTCGATGGCATTGGCGTCGGGCGCCAGCTGGATGCCGACCGAGACCGCCATGCGGCCGTTGGCGCGCACCTGGAAATTGAAGTTCTCGGAATCGATCGCGGTGCGGGCGACGTCGCGCAGATGGACCGCCGAACCGTCGGGATTGGCACGCACGATGATGTTGCCGAAAGCCTGCGGATCGCTCAGCAGGCCTTGCACCGACAGCGCGGCGGTCAGCTCCTGCTTCCCGTCACCCGGCATGCCGCCGAAGCTGCCGGCCGGCACCTGCACGTTCTGCGCCGCGATGGCGCGCCGTACATCCTCGATCGACAGCCCGTAGCCGACCAGCCGGCCGGCATCGAGCCAGACCCGCATAGCCGCCTCGGCGCCGAAGAACTGCAGCCGCCCGACACCCGGAATGCGCCGCAGCTCGTTGTTGACGTTGCGGGCGACGAAGTCGGCCAGTTGCACGCGGTTGCCGTCTTGCACGCCCTCCTCGTACTCCAGCACCACCATCATGAGAAAGTTCGAACTGGCCTGATCGACTTCGACGCCCTGCTGCAGCACCGCCTGCGGCAGGCGCGCCTCGGCGTTGGTCAGCCGGTTCTGCACGTCGACCTGGGCCATGTTCGGGTCGGTGCCGGGCCGGAAGCTCAGGTTGATTTCGGCGGTGCCGTTGGCGCTGCTGACCGACTCGTAGTACAGCAGGTCGCGCACGCCGTTGAGTTCTTCCTCGATCACGCTGATGACCGAGTCGACCATCACCGAGGCCGAGGCGCCCGGATAGGTGGCGTTGACCGAGATGCGCGGCGGCGCGACGTCCGGGTAGCGCGAAGTCGGCAGATACGGAATCGCCAGGATGCCGGCCAGCGTGATGCAGATCGCCATGACCCACGCGAAGTTGGGCCGGTGTATGAAAAATCTGGACATGTCGGCCTCGCGTCAGCGCGCAGCGGTCGATTGCGGCGCACGCGCCAGCTTCACCGCCTGACCGGGCCGCGCGGCGCCGCCGGTGACGACACGGTCGCCCTGCGCCAGGCCCTGCACGATGTGCCAGCGGCCTTCATGCATGCGGCCGGTCTCGACCGGCCGGCGGGTGGCGACATTGTCCTCGCCGACCACCAGCACGTGCGCCTGGCCGGCGCTGTTGCGCTGCACCGCGCGTTGCGGGATCAGCACCGCGTCGGCGGCCACGCCCTGCTCCAACCGCACCCGCACGTACATGCCGGGAAGCAGCAGGCGCTGCGGATTGTCGAGCTCACCGCGCAGCGACAGCTGGCCGGTGCCGGGGTCCACCGAGATGTCCGAGAACAGCAGCCGGCCCTGCACCGGCTGGCCGCTGCCGTCCACCCGCACCGAGACCCGCGCCGCGCTGGCGTCGCCGCGCTCGAGCCGGCCGTCGTCCAGCGCCGCGCGCAGGTTCAGCACCTCGCTGGCCGGCTGCACGAAGTCGGCATAGACCCGGTCGATCTGCTGGATCGTGGTCATCAGCGTGGTCTCGCCCTGGCCGACCAGCGCGCCTTCGGTGACCATGGCGCGGCCGATGCGCCCGGCGATCGGCGCCCTGACGGTGGCGTGATCCAGGTTCAACTGGGCGGCCTGCAGCGCCGCGCGGGCCGACACCACCGCCGCCTGCGCGGCGCGCTGGCTGGTGACGGCGTTGTCGTAATCCTGGCGGCTGACCGCCTCGATCTTGACCAGCGGGCCATAGCGCCGCACCAGCGCGTCGGCCTCGCCCAGCTGCGCCTGCAGCCGCGCCAGTTCGCCTTGCGCCCGCGCCCGCTCGGCCTCGAACGGCGCCGGATCGATGCGGAACAGCACATCGCCCTGCTGCACGTCGGCGCCTTCGACGTAGCGGCGCTCGAGCACGATGCCGGCCACCCGGGCACGCACCTGCGCCACCCGCACGGCCTCGATGCGGCCCGGCAGATCCCGTTCGATCGTGAAGGGTTCGGTGTGGACCTCGTGGATCTGCACCACCGGCGCGGCGACCGCCTGGGGCTGCGAGGCGCTGTTGCCGCAGGCGGCCAGCGCCAGCGCGGCGGTGCCGGCCAGCGCGAGCCGGGCGGCGCGGAGTGCGGGAATCATGGGCATGCTGGAATCTCGAAGAAGTGGCCAGGTCCGGTGGCAGCGCGCCGGCGCCCTGGCAGGCGCATGGCGGCAAAAGGCCGTCGCGGCGACCCGCGCCCGACGGCTTGCACACTCTACGCAGCGGCACCTTTCAAGGCCTTGACCCTTCCCTGACAAAACGGGGTCAGATTACTGACAGTGCCCCCATAGCGAGCGGGCCGCCCTGAGGCGGCCCAACCCTTCCAGCGCTACACGATGCCGCACGACCTTTCGCGGAGTCAGTCATCCCATCTGCTATCGGAGATTTCACAGCCGGACAACTGGCGCGGCATCACGAGCACGCTTAGAACCGGTGACGAAGTCCCGCGACCACCGTGCGATTGCTGGCATCGGCGTTGAACGCGTAGTTGTCGCCGTACGACCCGTAGGCATACAGATTGGTGCGGCGCGACAGCTCGTAGGTCAGCCCGACGCTGTAGACGTTCATGGTCTGGTCGTCGCCGGTCAGGCTGGCGTTGTTGGGATCGGCACGCTGCCAGGACGCCAGCACCGCGGTCGCGCCCAGCGGCACGGTCACGCCCAGCATCGTCGAGTTGGCCCGAAAGCCTTCGCGCAACGCAAAGGTGCCCAGATCCTGGTAGCCGCCCGAGTCGGGACTGGTGCCCATGTTCTGGCCGACGAACCAGCCGTCGCGCGTCTGGCCCCAAGCCAGCGCCAGCTTGGCGACCTCGAAGTCGTAGGTGCCGCCAACCATGTACGACTCGATGCGCGCCGACGATTGGCCGCCGACCGCGGCGGCGGTCGGATTGAAGCGGTCGTAGGCGGCCGCCAGGTACACCGGGCCGTTGCGATAACGCAGGCCGGTGGTGATCACGCGGTTGTTCTCGTTGGTGGCGAAGCCGGTCTGCTGGCCGTTGTTGTTCAGGCGCGTGGCGTCGGCATTGAACGAGTAGCCCAGGCCCAGTTGAAAGCCGCCGATCGACGGGGTTTGATAGAGCACCAGATTGTCCAGCCGCATGGTGTTGGCGGCGCTGAAGGTGGTGCCGATATTGGCGGTGCGGAACGAAGTGCCGAAGGGGCTGACGTTGTCACCGATATACGAGGAGGCCAGGTTGATCTGGCGGCCCAGCTCGAGCGTGCCCCAGGCGTCGCTTTGCAGGCCGACGGTGGCACGGCGGCCGAACAGCCGGTTGCTCTGGCCCGACTGGCCGTTGCTGGCGTTGAAGCCGCCCTCGAGCGTGAAGATGGCGCGCAGCCCGCCGCCCAGATCCTCGACACCACGCATGCCGAAACGCGATCCGCTATTGACGCCATCGACCAGTCCCGTGCGGCTTTGCGAAAAACCGTTGGGTCCGTCGACCGACTCATAACCCAGGCCCAGATCGACGATGCCGTACAGCGTGACCGGCGACTCGGCCGCGTGGACCTGACCCAATGCCGCGGCGCCAAGTGCCAGACCAATGATTTTGACCTTCATGAAAACATTCTCCGTGGATGATGCGCCAACCGGCGCGCAGACAGTCCCTTGTGTGGCCAAAAGCGGACCGGGCTGTAAAGCTGTGGCCAGTATGGTCAGCGCCACGTGTTTGATTAATAGCGTTTCGTACCGACAGACAACCGAATCGGCATTCGCGATGGTCATCACCGAGTCATCGTTTCGACACCACGCCGCGGCAAATAAAAAACCCTCCAGCCGCAGGCATGGAGGGTGGCGTCGCCGCGCCGCCGGCGGCGGCGCGCGCAGGCGCATGGAGTGATCAGCCGCGCGGCTGGCCGATCAAGCGCAGGTACTGCTGATACTTGGCGCGATAAGCCGTGCTCTCGATGTCGGGCGTGTTCTCGCCCTGCCACTCGTCGGCCAGCCCGGCTTGCTGCCACGCCCGCAAGTCGATGCGCACCTGCTCACGCGACAGCGTGCTGCTGCCTTGCGGTTGCACGGTGGCCTCCTGGGCCTGCGCGGCGCCGCTGGCGAGCACGGCCAGTGCGATGGCGGGGATGCATTGTTTGATGGCTTGGATCTTCATGGTGAGTTTCCTTTTATCGAGTGGTTGAAGTGGACGCCGATCAGCTAATTGCTTGATGTCCCGAGCGCCCATGTGTCCACTTTAGAGAGTTGCGCCTGACCCAAGCGTGACGTCGTCTGGTCATTTCTGTCAGGGTTGTTTGTGCTTTGTAAATGCGTGAAGGAAAGCGGCAGACGCGCGCTCAGAAAATCGACGAAGGCACGCGCGCGCGCCGGCGGCGTGCGGCTGGCATACAGCGCATACAGGCGGATCGGACCCATCGACCATGATGGCAATACCGGCACCAGGCCGGTCTCGGTCAGCTCCATCGCCGGCAAGGCGGCGATGCCGGCGCCGGCCAACGCAAAGCGGCGCGCGATCTCCAGATCGTTGCTGCGCAAGCGCGTGCCGGTTCCGATCGCGACGTTGTCGTTGCCACGCGCCAATGTCCACAGGGCCAACTCATCGCACACGCTCGAGCCTATGCATTGATGCGCCAGCAATTCGCGCGGCTGGGTCGGCGTGCCGTGGCGTGCCAGATAATTGCGCGAGGCATACAGCCGAAACGGCACCACCGCCAGGCAGCGTCCGAGCAGATCGGAGTCGGCCTGCCGGCCCCAGCGCAAGGCGATGTCGAACTCGCGATGCGTCTGCCAATGCTGGCCACCGTGATAGTCGTAGCAGCAGTCGAGCTCGGGCCACTGCTGCGCGAACGATTGCACCGCCGCCGACAACTGCAAGGCCTCGAGCGGATCGGGCAGCAATACCTTGAGCGTGCCTACCGGTTTGACGCCCTGTTCGCGCAGGACGTCGTGCGCATCGAGTGCCTGCTCGACCAACAGGCGGCAACGATCGAAATACAGCCGCCCCGCTTCGGTCAGGGCAATGTGCCGCGTGCTGCGTGCCAGCAGCTGCACGCCGAGCCGCGATTCGAGTGCCTGCAAACGGCGTGACAAGGTGGTCGCCGGCACATCGAAGGATTCGGCCGTGCGCGCAATGCTCTGGCGTTTGGCGACCTCGACAAAAATCGCGATGTCGTTCAGGTTGAAACTGGAGTCGGATAATCCCATGGCCGGTTCCGTGGCGCGAAAAGAATCCGAACTCTAGGGTCGCGGCACTGTCAGTGCTGTGACGCCGGCCTGACAGGATCGGTACACCGGGCTGACAGCCGGCCGGTCGCGGCGCTCGCTGACAATAATGTCAGCGTCGCGACAGCGAGCCGACTAAGATAAACACCTAAACTCCTCACATCGCCAGGCCGATAATGCGGCTCCGGTTTTCACAGGGAAACCCTCTCGTGCGTCTCTTGATCATCGAGGACGAGGAAAAGACCTCCTCCTATATTCATCGTGGCTTGACCGAGCAGGGTTACACGGTCGATACCGCCAGCAACGGCAAGGACGGCCTGCATTACGCCATGGAATTCGACTACGACGCGATCGTGCTCGATCTGATGCTGCCAGGCATCGACGGCTATACGGTGCTGGAACACCTGCGTCGGCAGAAATCCACGCCGGTGATCATGCTGTCGGCGCGCGGCGCCGTGCATGATCGTGTCGAAGGGCTGCGCAAAGGCGCCGACGATTATCTGGCCAAGCCGTTTTCGTTCATCGAACTGGTCGCGCGCCTGCAGGCCGTGGCGCGCCGGCGCAGCGACGTGCTCGAGACCTCGCTGCTGCAGGTCGACGACCTGGCCATCGACCTGCTGGCGCGCAAGGTGACGCGCAGCCATCAGCGGCTCGAGCTGACCGCCAAGGAGTTCGCCTTGCTGGCCTTGCTGGCGCGCCGCCAGGGCGAGGTGCTGTCCAAGATGATGATCGCCGAACAGGTCTGGGACATGAATTTCGATAGCGACGTCAACGTGGTCGAAGTGGCGATCAAGCGCCTGCGCGCCAAGGTCGATGCGCCCTATCAGAACAAGCTGCTGCACACGGTGCGCGGCATGGGCTACGTGCTCGAGGCGCGCGCGCAGCTGCCGGTGGCCGATGCGGCATGATGTCGCGTTTTTCGATCGCCGGCCGGCTGGCGGCCATGTTCGCGCTGACCGCCGCGGTGGTATTCGGCAGCGTCGCGGTATTGCTTTACCACGTCATCAGCGGCGGCGTTCGTGAACAGATCCGCAGCGAGCTGATCTTCCAGCACAAGATGCTCGACCCGATGCTGGCCGAGCGGGGTACGCCGGAAGCCTGGCAACTGGTACGGCGCAAGCTCGATGGCATGCAGGAAAGCGGCCGCATCCATTTCTGGATCGTCTCGGACGATCCGGACTACCGGCGCGGCTCGCCGTTCGAATTCAAGAAAGGCAAACTGCCGGTCGACGGCGACGTGGAATTCGTCCGCGACCCGGATAACGAGCGCATCTGGTGCGTGATGACGCGCACCATCGCGGCTTACGGCCTGCGGCCTGCGCTGCGATTCGTCATCGCGATCGACGCCACCGCCTACATCCATACCAAGGAAAGCTTCGTCCACATCATGCGGATCGCGGCGACGCTCGGCATCCTGATCGTCGCCGCACTGGGTTACTGGATCACCCGGATCGGCCTGCGGCCGGTGCGCGAACTGAGCCGCGAAGCCAACGCCCTGCCGCCCAACGATCCGCGCCGCCGGCTCAGCGTGCATGGCGCGCCGCCCGAGATCCGCGAGCTGGCCGTGTCCTTCAACAATTCATTGAGCCGCCGCGAGGCCGCCTGGCGCCAGCTCGAAGGCTTCAACGCCGACGTCGCCCACGAATTGCGGACGCCGCTGACCAATCTGATCGGCCAGACCCAGGTCGCGCTGCGCCAGCCGCGCAGCAACGACGAGCTGCAGGACCTGCTGGCATCCAATCTCGAGGAACTGGATCGCATAAGCAGCATCGTCAACGACATGCTGTTCCTGTCCTGCGCCGAGAACGGCAACCGCGCCTCGGAGCTCAGCCGGATCTCGCTGGCGCACGAGGCCGGCAAGACCGCCGACTATCTGGAGGGCGCGTTCGCCGAGCGCGACATGGCGGTGCAGATCGACGGCGACGGCGAGATCGTCGCCGATCGCCGGCTGTTCCATCGTGCGCTGGGCAATCTGCTATCCAACAGCGCGCGCTATGCCGATGCCGGCTCGACGGTGCGCGTGTCGCTGAGCGTGGACGGCGACTTCGCCACCATCGAGGTGTCCGATCAGGGCCCCGCCATCCCGCCCGAACAGCAGGCCCGCCTGTTCGAGCGCTTCTATCGCGCCGACGCGGCGCGCACGCATAGCGGCGCGCATCACGGACTGGGTCTGTCGATCGTGCTGGCCATCGCGCGCATGCATGGCGGCGATGCCTTCGTCCGCAGCGAAGCCGGCGTCAATACCTTCGGCTTCACGCTGGCGCGCTCGCCCGAGCCGGCCTGAAGCCTGTTCCTGCCGGCGACGGGGCGGCGCGCTGCCACACTGACGCGCCACCACAAAAAAAACCCGGTCGGCTGCCGTATGGCAGTCGCCGGGGTTTTTCTCGATGACGAGACGGGGCAGCAATCGCCCCTTATACCCGAAGGTCTCAGACTTGGGGCTTTTCCAGTGCATCCAGGCGCGCTTCCAGTGCACGCACCTGCGCTTCGAGCGCGTCGGCGCGCGCACGGGTGCGCGTCAGCAGGTCCGCCTGGATGTCGAATTCGTCGCGGGTCACCAGGTCGAGACGGGCGAAGGTCTGCGACACCATCGACTTGACGTTGCGTTCGATATCGGCCGCCGGACTGCGGGCGATGAGATCGGAAATGTTCTTCTGGAAGTCATCCAGCCATTGGGTGCGATTCATGGTGCCCTCGCTGATGAGTGAGTTGGATAAGCCAACAGTGTAGGCGTTCACCCCGCTTCTGTCCCGAGTGGTGCCTGGCCGCAGCCTTGCACCAGCGTAAGGCATCGCGCCGCGAAAAAATGCACCAAATCCGTGCCTGGCGGGCGGTTTGCAAGCAATCGCAACGGGCCGCGGCGTGTCGTGGCAGGTTGGCACGGGTCTTGCTTGAAGGGGCTATGCCAACGTGCAACCACGAGAGGAAAAGCCCCATGAAACTCATCATCGCCATCATCAAGCCCTTCAAGCTCGACGAAGTGCGGGTGGCCCTGTCCGGTATCGGAGTCCAGGGACTTACCGTCACCGAAGTCAAGGGTTTCGGCCGCCAGAAAGGCCACACCGAACTCTATCGCGGCGCCGAATACGCCGTCGATTTCCTGCCCAAGCTGCGGGTCGAGGCCGCCGTGCCCGACAACCTGATCGAGCAGGCCGTCGAGACCATCGAAGCCGCGGCGCGCACCGGCAAGATCGGCGACGGCAAGATCTTCGTCGCTCCTCTCGAACAAGTCATCCGCATCCGCACCGGCGAAGCGGGTGAGGCTGCGCTGTAAACCCTTTTCGACATTCAAAAAAACTCGGGAGTAAGAAATGGATAAGGCAGATGTCGCGTGGGTGATGATCTCCACCGTGCTGGTGCTGTTGATGGTGGCGCCGGGCCTGGCGCTGTTCTACGGCGGCCTGGTCCGCTCCAAGAACATGCTGTCGGTGCTGATGCAAGTGTTTACCGTGTTCTCGCTGATCGTCGTGCTGTGGGCCATCTATGGCTACAGCCTGGCCTTCACCGGCACCGGCGCTTTCTTCGGCTCGTTCGAGAAGCTGTTCCTGAACGGCGTGACGCTGGAGTCGCTGGCCGATACCTTCTCCGATGGCGTGAAGATCCCGGAAATGGCCTTCGTCGCGTTCCAGTCCACGTTTGCCGGCATTACCTGCGCGCTGATTGTCGGTTCGTTCGCCGAACGCATCCGCTTCTCCGCCGTGCTGCTGTTCTCGGTGCTGTGGTTTACGTTCAGCTACCTGCCGATCGCGCACATGGTCTGGTACGGTGAAGGCTACCTGTTCAAGCAGGGTGCGCTCGACTTCGCCGGTGGCACCGTGGTTCACATCAACGCAGCCGTTGCAGGCCTGGTGGGTGCCTACATGGTGGGCAAGCGCATCGGTTACGGCCGCGAAGCGATGACCCCGCACTCGCTGACCCTGACCATGGTTGGTGCATCGATGCTGTGGGTGGGCTGGTTCGGCTTCAACGCCGGTTCCAACCTGGAAGCGACTTCCGGTGCCGTGCTGGCCCTGCTGAACACGATCCTGACGCCGGCTGCCGCAGCCCTGGCCTGGATTG
>JAEZBO010000003.1 GCA_023427085.1 Pseudomonadota bacterium | reverse complement strand
GCCCGGCCGCGCGGCGAAGCCAGCCGGGCCTGGCCGCTCAGCCAGCCTGGCCGGCCACCTGCAGCGCCTGCGCCAGGTCGGCGCGCAGGTCCTCGACGGCCTCCAGCCCGATGTGCAGCCGCACGATCGAGTTGCCCGGCGCCGGCGCATAGGCGTGGCTGCGCAAGGCGCCCGGATCGACCCACTGCACCAGGCTCTCGTAGCCGCCCCACGAAAAACCGATGCCGAACAGCTCGAGCGCGTCGACGAAGCGCCGGCCGGCCTCATGATCGAGCGCCAGCTCGACGCTGAGCATGCCGTTCGAGCCGGTGCAATCGCGCTGCCACAGCGCATGGCCGGGGTCTTGCGGCCAGGCCGGGTGGAAGATCCGCAGCACCTCGGGCCGCGCGGCCAGGAACTCGCAGATCGCCAGCGCGCTGCGGCCATGCTCGGCCATGCGGATCGGCATGGTGCGCACGCCGCGCAGCGCCAGCCACGCATCGTCGGCGCTGAGCGCATAGCCCATCGCATATTGCGTGTCGGCCAGCCGCTTGCCAAGGGCGTCCTCGCGTGTCACCACCGCGCCCAGCATCAGGTCGGAGTGCCCGCCGACGTACTTGGTGCCGGCCACCACCGAGACGTCGGCGCCCAGTTCGAGCGGGCGGTAGATGTAGCCCGAGCCCCAGGTGTTGTCGACCACCAGCGGCAGCCCGAGCGCGCGCGACTGGCGCGCCAGCTCGGGCAGGTCGAGCATCTGCATCAGCAGCGAACCGGGCGACTCGGCATAGACCAGCCGGGTCTCGGGGCGCGCCAGCGTGGCCAGGTCGGCGGTGGCCGGATCGAAATAGCTGATCGAGATGCCCAGCCCGCGCAACAGCGCCTGGTCCAGGTGCCGCACCGGCCCGTAGACACAATCGGCCACCAGCGCGTGGTCGCCGGCCCGCAGCATGCCCAGCAGCACCAGCGTGATCGCCGCCAGGCCGGACGGCGCCAGGATCGTGCGCGCGCCGCCCTCGAGCTGCGAGAACACGTCCTCGAGCGCGCGGTGGGTCTGCAGGCCAGAGCGGCCGTAGGTGACGCTGCGCTCGCCGGCCGACTTGCGCTGGTAGGCCTCGTCGAGCGCCGCCAGGTCCTCGAAACGCACGGTGCTGGTGCGCATCGACGGCAGGCCGACCGCGGCGGTGCGGGTCTCGGGATCGAAGGGAGCGCTGCCGGTATGCAGCAGGCGGGTATGCAGATGGTGCGTCACGCGGATCGTCCTGGCGGTGTGGCGGGCGGCGCGGCCCGCCTGCCGTCAGGACGGGATCGTGGTGAAACGCACGATGCCGTCCGCGCCGGTCTGGCGGCCGAGCCTGCCCTGGAAATAGAGCGCATGCAGGTGCGCCAGCGCCTCGCCCATCGCGAAGGTCATCTGGTGCAGGTCGAGCTTGCGCCTGAATAGTACCGGCACGATGTCCGACGCGGAACACGGCCGCTCGCCACAGGCCTGGATCACGTCGGCCAGCCGGTCGGCATGATGGTCGTGCTGCTGCGCGATGCGTTCGTGCAGGCCGACGAAGGGCCGCCCGTGCGAAGGCAGCACCAGCGCGTCGGCTGGCAGCCCGTCGTAGTTCGACAGCGAATCCAGATACAGCTGCAGCGGATTGGCGTCCGGCTCCATGTCGAACACGCTGACGTTGGTCGAGATGCGCGGCAGCACCATGTCGCCCGAGACCACCAGATTGGTTTGCGGGTCGTACAGCGAGATGTGCTCGGGCGCGTGGCCGTGGCCGACCAGCAGCTTCCAGTCGCGCCCGCCGATGCGCAGCGAATAGCCGTGCATCAGGCGGTGGAAGGTGGCCGGCACCGACGGCACCAGTCCCGAGTAATAGGTGGCGCGTTCGCGGATCTTCTGCTGCGAATCGGCGTCGACCAGCCCGTGGCGGGCGTAATGCGCGACCGCCTGCTCGCCGCCGGCGGCCGAGCCGCGGCTGTCGGGCCGCGCCCACAGCCGCGCCAGCGCGTAGTCGGTCATGCTCATGAACAGCGGCGCCTGCCAGCGCTCGCACAGCCAGTCGGCCAGCCCGACGTGGTCGGGATGCATGTGCGTGACCAGCACCCGCACGATCGGCAGGCCCTGCAGCGCGCTGTCGAACACCTGTTCCCACAGCGCCTTGACCTCGTCGCGGGCGATGCCGCAATCGATCAGCGTCCAGCCCTTGCGGCCCTCGTACTCGTCGCGCACCAGCCAGACGTTGACGTGATCGAGCGCGAACGGCAGCGGCAGCCGCACCCACAGCACGCCATCGGCGACCTCGAGCGCCTCGCCGGGCGCCGGCAGCGTCTCGCCGTAGGGATATTGCAGCTGGTGTTCCAGGGGGTTCATACGCGCGGGTCTCCAAGCTTGACGGGGGGCTGAAGTCATCATAATTTACGTTTACGTAAACTGCCAAACCTGCCGCGCCGCATGTCCGCTCAACACTGGACCATCTCCGAACTCGCTCAGGAGTTCGACGTCACGCCGCGCACCATCCGCTTCTACGAAGACCAGGGCATCGTCAGCCCCGAGCGGGATGGCCGCAACCGGATCTACCGGCCACGCGACCGTGCGCGCCTGAAACTGGCGCTGCGCGGCAAGCGCCTGGGCCTGCAGCTGTCCGAGATCCGCAGCCTGATCGACATGTACGACGGCCCCGGCACCACCGAGCCGCAGCTGCGGGTCTACCTCGACGTGCTGACGCGCCACCGGGTCGCGCTCGAGCAGCAGCGCCGCGACATCGAGGAGACGCTGTCCGAGATCGCCGAACAGGAACGCCAGTGCCTGGCGCTGCTGGGCCAGGCGGGGTGAGCCCGCCGGATGCCGGCGCCGGCCAGCCCGGCCGCGCGGGCCTGCGTGTCACAATGCCCCCACCCTGTCGTCACCCGGCCCGCCCCGCATGAATATTGTCCTGATCCTGTCGACTGCCACGATCCTCGGCGCCGCCCTCGTGCTGTGCTGGCGCAGCGGCAAAGGCCAGCGCACCGACGGCCGCCCGGCCGGCATCGGCGGCTGGCTGATGGCGCTGCTGCTGTATATCGGCGCCAGCCTGGCCTATTTCCTCTACATCAAGGCCGATCAGGCCCGGCTGCTGTGGATCGACGACTATGGCATGGCCGGCCATGCCACGCTGGTGATGCTGCTGATCGATCCGAACTGGGTCAGCCTGATGATGGGTATCGCCGCGATCGTGCTGATGCTGCGGCGCGACAGCTGGGCGCCCGACGTGGTGCTGGCCTTCCTGGTCACCGACGCGATGCAGGCGCTGCTGACCTTCGTCAGTGTCGTGCTTTTCTCCCCTGGCGATCCGACCATGGCCATCTGGACCATGCTGGTCGGCACCGGGGCGCTCAAGCTGGCCGCGCTGATCGTGATCGCCCCCTACCTGTACCGGTCGGCCCGGGTGGCCGGCACCTTCGCTGTCGGCCGCCCCTGACAAAGGCCGCACCAGATGACGGGTTTACCCTGATTTACGTTTACGTAAACGGAATCTACGCTGCTCACTCAATACGGTGACCCGCCGGGCTGCATCGCCAGCCGCCGGCCGGCTCGCCGACTATCGATACGGAGACTCGCATGGACCTGCCAGGCCTGAATTTTTCGCTGGGTGAAGACATCGACATGCTGCGCGCCGCGCTGCGCGACTTCGCCCAGGCCGAGATCGCGCCGCGCGCGGGCCAGATCGATCGCGACGACCAGTTTCCGATGGACCTGTGGCGCAAGTTCGGCGACATGGGCCTGCTCGGCATCACCGTCGGCGAACAGTACGGCGGCAGCGCGATGGGCTACCTGGCCCACATGATCGCGATGGAAGAGATCTCGCGCGCCAGCGCCTCGGTCGGGCTGTCGTATGGCGCGCATTCGAACCTGTGCGTCAACCAGATCCACCGCAACGGCACCGAGGCGCAAAAGCAGAAATACCTGCCCGGCCTGATCTCGGGCGAACGGGTCGGCGCGCTGGCGATGAGCGAACCCGGCGCCGGCTCGGACGTGGTCAGCATGAAGCTGCGCGCCGACAAACGCGGCGACCGCTACGTGCTGAATGGCACCAAGATGTGGATCACCAACGGCCCCGATGCCGATACGCTGGTGGTCTACGCCAAGACCGATCCGCAGGCGCACCAGCGCGGCATCACGGCCTTCCTGGTCGAGAAGGGCATGGCCGGCTTTTCGGTGGCGCAGAAGCTCGACAAGCTGGGCATGCGCGGCAGCCATACCGGCGAGCTGGTGTTCCAGGATTGCGAAGTGCCCGAGGAGAACGTGCTGGGCGAACTCAACGGCGGCGTGCGGGTGCTGATGAGCGGCCTGGACTACGAACGCGCGGTGCTGTCGGGCGGACCGCTGGGCATCATGCAGGCGGTGATGGACATGGTGGTGCCCTACGTGCACGAGCGTAAGCAGTTCGGCCAGGCCATCGGCGAGTTCCAGCTGATCCAGGGCAAGATCGCCGACCTGTACACCACGCTGCAGGCCAGCCGGGCGTTCTGCTACACGGTCGGCAAGAACCTCGACAGCCTGGGCAGCGACCACGTGCGCCAGGTGCGCAAGGACTGCGCCGCGGTGATCCTGTATTGCGCCGAGAAGGCCACCTGGATGGCCGGCGAAGGCGTGCAGATCCTCGGCGGCAATGGCTACATCAACGAGTACCCGGCCGGCCGGCTGTGGCGTGACGCCAAGCTCTACGAGATCGGCGCCGGGACCAGCGAGATCCGCCGCATGCTGATCGGCCGCGAGCTGTTCAAGGAAACCGCCTGAGACCGCCGTCAGGGATGGCGGCCGGGTCGCGCCCATCGCGCCGGCGAGGCCGGGCGGCGCAGCCCGCGCAACGTGCGCGGCGCCCGCCGGCTTATCCCTTACGATAGATCCAGCGGCCGGCGGCGCCCGCCAGGGCGGGCCGGCCCACCCCAGACAAACAGGAGCATCGCATGTCAGATCCGATCGTCATCGTTTCCGCCGCCCGCACCCCGATGGGGGGCATGATGGGCAGCCTCTCGAGCCTGGCGGCCCACGAGCTGGGCGCCGCCGCCATCAAGGCGGCCATCGAGCGCGCCGGCATCGAGCCCGGGCAGGTCGAGGAAGTCATCATGGGCAACGTGCTGCAGGCCGGCCAGGGCCAGGCCCCGGCGCGCCAGGCCGCGCTCGGCGCGGGCCTGCCGCAAGGCGTGGCGTGCACCACCATCCACAAGGTCTGCGGCTCGGGCCTGAAGGCGGCGATGTTCGGCCATGACCTGATCGCGGCCGGCAGCGCCAGCGTGGTGGTGGCCGGCGGCCAGGAAAGCATGAGCAACGCGCCCTACCTGCTGCTGCGCGGCCGCCAGGGCTACCGCTACGGCCACGACAAGGTCTACGACCACATGGCGCTGGACGGCCTGGAGGACGCCTACGACCGCGGCAAGGCCATGGGCGTGTTCGCCGAGGATTGCGCCGCCAAGTACAGCTTCACGCGCGAGCAGCAGGAGGCCTACACGATCGAGTCGCTGCGCCGCGCCAACGCGGCCATCGCGGCCGGCGACTTCAAGTGGGAGATCACGCCGGTGACGGTGGCCGGCCGCAAGGGCGACACCGTGATCGACACCGACGAGGCGCCCGGCAAGGCCATCCCGGACAAGATCCCGACGCTCAAGCCGGCCTTCAAGAAGGACGGCACCATCACCGCCGCGACCTCGTCGTCGATCTCCGACGGCGCCGCCGCCGTGGTGCTGATGCGCGCCTCGACCGCCGCCAAGCTGGGCGCCAAGCCGCTGGCCCGCATCGTCGCGCACAGCCAGCATTCGCAAGAGCCCGAGTGGTTCACCACCGCGCCGGTCGGCGCGCTCAAGAGCCTGTTCGCCAAGACCGGCTGGAAGCCCGAGGACGTCGATCTCTACGAGATCAACGAAGCCTTCGCGGTGGTCGCGATGGCGGCCATGAAGGACTTCAAGCTCGACCACGCCAAGGTCAACCTGCACGGTGGCGCCACCGCGCTGGGCCATCCGATCGGCGCCTCGGGCGCCCGCTTGCTGACCACGCTGCTGGGCGGCCTGCGCAAGACCGGCGGCAAGCGCGGCGTGGCGACCCTGTGCATCGGCGGCGGCGAAGCCGTCGCGATGGGCATCGAGATGCTCTGACCTGGAGGCCAACCGCCCATGCCTGTGATCGAATCCCGCATCAATCCGCGCGCCGACGACTACGCCGGCAACGCGCGCGCCATGCAGGCGCAGGTCGCCGACCTGCGCGCCCAGCTGGCGCAGACCGCCCAAGGCGGCAGCGCCGAGGCGCGCGCCAAGCACGTGGCGCGCGGCAAGCTGCTGCCGCGCGACCGTGTGCTGTCGCTGATCGATCCGGACAGCCCGTTCCTGGAACTCTCGCCGCTGGCTGCCCATGGCATGTACGACGGCGAGGCGCCCGGCGCGGGCCTGATCACCGGCATCGGGCAGGTGGCCGGCACGCAGTGCGTGATCGTCTGCAACGACGCCACCGTCAAGGGCGGCACCTACTACCCGATCACGGTCAAGAAGCACCTGCGCGCGCAGGAGATCGCCGCGCAGAACCGCCTGCCCTGCCTGTACCTGGTCGACTCGGGCGGCGCCAACCTGCCGCGCCAGGACGAGGTGTTTCCCGATCGCGACCACTTCGGCCGGATCTTCTACAACCAGGCCAACATGTCGGCCGCCGGCATCGCGCAGATCGCCGTGGTGATGGGCTCGTGCACCGCCGGCGGCGCCTACGTGCCGGCCATGAGCGACGAGTCGATCATCGTGCGCAACCAGGGCACGATCTTCCTGGGCGGCCCACCGCTGGTGAAGGCCGCGACCGGCGAGGAGGTCAGCGCCGAGGACCTGGGCGGCGGCGACGTGCACACGCGGCTGTCCGGCGTGGTCGATCACCTGGCCGCCAACGACCTGCACGCGCTGCGGCTGGCGCGTGACGCGGTGGCGCGGCTGAACCTCGCGCCGGTGCCGCAGGCGCCGGTCGCGCCGACCGTCGAGCCGCGCTACGACCCGGCCGAGCTCGACGGCATCATCCCGCAGGACACCCGCAAGCCCTACGACGTGCGCGAGGTCATCGCGCGCATCGTCGACGGCTCGGACTTCGACGAATTCAAGGCCCGTTTCGGCACCACGCTGGTGACCGGCTTCGCCCGCATCCACGGCATGACGGTCGGCATCGTCGCCAACAACGGCGTGCTGTTCTCCGAATCGGCGCAAAAAGGCGCGCACTTCATCGAACTGTGCGCGCAGCGCAAGATCCCGCTGGTGTTCCTGCAGAACATCACCGGCTTCATGGTCGGCCGCAAGTACGAAAACGAAGGCATCGCGCGCCACGGCGCCAAGATGGTCACCGCCGTGGCCACCGCCAGCGTGCCCAAGTTCACGGTGCTGATCGGCGGTTCGTTCGGCGCCGGCAACTACGGCATGTGCGGACGCGCCTATTCGCCGCGCATGCTGTTCATGTGGCCCAACGCGCGCATCTCGGTGATGGGCGGCGAACAGGCCGCCAGCGTGCTGGCGACCGTCAAGCGCGACGGCATCGAGGCACGCGGCGGCAGCTGGAGCGCCGGCGACGAGGACAGCTTCAAGCAGCCGATCCGCGACCAGTACGAACGCGAGGGCCATCCCTATTACGCCACCGCGCGGCTGTGGGACGACGGCATCATCGCGCCGTCCGACACCCGGCGCGTGCTGGGCCTGGCGCTGGCGGCCGCCCGCAACGCGCCGATCGAGGACACACGCTTCGGCGTGTTCCGCATGTAGCCCGCCGAACCGCCAAGGAGCCCCCGTGTTCGACACCCTGCTGATCGCCAATCGTGGCGAAATCGCATGCCGCGTCGCCGCCACCGCGCGCCGGCTGGGCCTGCGCACCGTCGCGGTCTATTCCGATGCCGACGCCCGCGCGCCGCACGTCGCGGCCTGCGACACCGCCGTGCGCATCGGTCCGCCCGAACCCCGCGCCAGCTACCTGCGCGCCGATGCGGTACTCGAGGCGGCGCGCCAGACCGGCGCCCGCGCCATCCACCCCGGCTATGGATTCCTGTCCGAGAACGAGGACTTCGCGCGCCGCTGCGCCGAGGCCGGCATCGTGTTCGTCGGGCCGCCCGCCGAGGCCATCGCCGCGATGGGCAGCAAGTCGGCCGCCAAGGCCCTGATGGAGAAGGCCGGCGTGCCGCTGGTGCCCGGCTATCACGGGCAGGACCAGGACCCGGCGCTGCTGCAGGCCAAGGCCGACGAGATCGGCTATCCGGTGCTGATCAAGGCCAGCGCCGGCGGCGGCGGCAAGGGCATGCGGGTGGTCGAGTCGGCGGCCGCGTTCGCCGATGCGCTGGCCTCGTGCAAGCGCGAAGCCAGCTCGAGCTTCGGCGACGACAAGGTGCTGATCGAACGCTACCTGCAGAAGCCGCGCCACATCGAGATCCAGGTGTTCGCCGACACGCACGGCAATTGTGTGCACCTGTTCGAACGCGACTGTTCGGTGCAGCGCCGCCACCAGAAGGTCATCGAGGAAGCCCCGGCGCCGGGCATGGACGCCGAGCGGCGCCAGGCCATGGGCGCGGCCGCGATCGCCGCCGCGCGAGCGGTCGGTTACGTCGGCGCCGGCACCGTCGAGTTCATCGTCGAACCCGACGGCCGCTTCTACTTCATGGAAATGAACACACGGCTGCAGGTCGAGCATCCGGTCACCGAGATGATCACCGGCCTGGACCTGGTCGAATGGCAATTGCGCGTGGCGGCCGGCGAACCCTTGCCGCAGACCCAGGCGCAGCTGGCGATCCAGGGCCACGCGATCGAGGCGCGGCTGTATGCCGAGAACCCCGACAAGGGCTTCCTGCCGTCGATCGGCACGCTCACGCATCTGTCCTTCCCGCCGCACCAGGCCTTCTCGCTGGGCTCGGTGCGGGTCGATGGCGGCGTGCGCGCCGGCGACACGATCTCGCCCTATTACGACCCGATGATCGCCAAGATCATCGTGCATGGCGACACCCGCGAGCAGGCCCGCGCCCGCATGCTGGCCGCGCTGGCCGGCACGCAGGTGGCCGGCGTGCACACCAACGCGGCCTTCCTGGCGCGGCTGATGCGCGACGAGGCGTTCGCCGCCGCCGACCTGGACACCGGCCTGATCGAGCGCCGCCGCGCGACGCTGTTGCCCGAGCCCGGTCCGGCCGCGCCCGAGGCGCTGGCACTGGCCTGCGCCGCGCTGCTGGCGCAACAGGCCGAACAGGCAGGCGGCGCCGGCGGCGACCCCTGGCGCATCGCCGATGGCTGGCGCGTCGGCGGCGAATACCGCCGCGAGTTCTCGTGGCTGGCCGGCGGCGATGCCGCGCAGCTCGCCACGCTGACGCGCGGCGCGCAGGGCTGGTCACTCGATACCGGCGACGGCCCGTTGGCGTTCGCCTGGCAGGGCGGCCGGCACAACAGCGACGGCCAGCGGATCAGCGCGACGCTGGGCGAGCGCAGCTGGCACGCCCATGCGCTGTGGCAAGGCGACACGCTGACGCTGCAATCGGAAAGCCTGTGGACCACGCTGCAACGCCACGATCCGCTCGCGCATGCCGGCGAGGATGCGGCCGACCACGCCGGCGGGCTGACCGCGCCGATGCCGGGCAAGATCATCGCGGTGAACGTGGCGCCCGGCGCGCAGGTCGAGCGCGGCCAGCCGCTGCTGGTGATGGAGGCCATGAAGATGGAGCACACCATCACCGCGCCGGCCGACGGCGAAGTCGAGACCGTGCAGCACGGCGTGGGCGAGCAGGTCGCCGAGGGCGCCGTGCTGATCGTGATGAAGTCGGAGCCCGCGGCAGGCGGCTGATCAGCCGCGCAGCCCGGCCACCAGCCCGTCGAGCAGATCCAGCATCTGCTCGATCTCTTGCGCGGTGACGTTCAGCGCCGGCATGAAACGCAGCAGGTTGGGCCGCGGCGCGTTCAGCAGCAGGCCTTCGGGGGCCAGCTGGCGCGCGCGCTCGACCAGCGCCGGGCCCTCGTCCCGGCCGAGCTTGAGCGCCCGCAGCAGACCCATGCCACGCTCGCCGTCCATGCCCCATTTGTCGGACAGCGCCAGCAGGCCCTTGCTCAGCTGCGCCGAGCGCGCCTGCACCGCATCGATGAAGGCCGGTTCGGCCAGCGCATCGAACACCGCCACGCCCACCGCGGTCATCAGCGGGTTGCCGTTGTAGGTGCCGCCCTGGTCGCCGTGACGGAACACGCAGACCTCTTCACGCGCCAGCAGCGCGGCCAGCGGCACGCCGCCGCCGATGCCCTTGCCCAGCGTCATGATGTCGGGGTCGATGCCCGACTGCTGGTACGCGAACAGGCTGCCGGTGCGGCCCATGCCGGTCTGCACTTCGTCGACGATCAGCAGCACGCCGCGCTCGCGCGTCAGCGCGCGCAGCCCCTGCATGAACTCGGGCGTGGCCGGGATCACGCCGCCCTCGCCCTGCACCGGCTCGAGCATGACCGCCACGGTCTGCTCGTCGATCAGCGCCTCGACCGAATCCAGGTCGTTGAGCACCGCCTTCGGGAAACCATCGACCTGCGGCGCGTACATCGTGTCCCAGCCGGGCTTGCCCGACGCCGACATGGTCGCCAGCGTGCGGCCATGGAAGCTATGGTCGAGCGTGATGATCTTGTAAGCGCCGCCGCGCTTTTCCTGGCCGTAGCGGCGCGCCAGCTTGATCGCGCCTTCGTTGGCCTCGGCGCCGCTGTTGGCGAAGAACACCCGGTCGAAGCACGAGGCGCGCGTCAGCCGCGAGGCCAGCTCGATCGACGGCAGGTTGTAGAACGCCGGCGAGGGATTGAGCAGCGTGTCGGCCTGCGCCGCCAGCGCCGCGCTGATGACCGCGGGGCTGTGGCCCAGGCAGTTGACGGCCCAGCCCTGCACGAAGTCGAGGTAACGCTTGCCGGTCTGATCCTCCAGCCACGAGCCCTGGCCGCGCACGAACACCAGATCGGGGCGCGCGGTGATTTCCATCAGGGCGTTGACGTCGTACTGCTGGGCGAACGAAGACGAGGACATGGCGATAGGCTCGGCGGTGAGGGAGGACCCGTGGCGGGAAAAGGACGGCAATAGTATGCCGGTCGCGGCGTTACCGCCAGAAGGACGGCGGCCGCTTATTTGCCGTCGGGCGGCGCCAGCAGGTCGGCCAGCGTCAACGCCAGCACCTTGCTGGCGCGGTACAGGTCGTGCAGGCGCAGGTTCTCGTCGCTGTTGTGGCCACGTGCCTCGAGCATGCTGCGCGGCCCGGCGCCGTACAAC
Organism: Pseudomonadota bacterium; assembly: GCA_023427085.1. Taxonomy (GTDB): domain Bacteria; phylum Pseudomonadota; class Gammaproteobacteria; order Burkholderiales; family Burkholderiaceae_B; genus Orrella. Next base: position 14,489 of record JAEZBO010000003.1, on the reverse strand, counting down.
ACGGTCGGGATGCCGCGCGCGGCGTAATGGCGCGCGTCGGTGAACAGCGGCACGCCCTGCACCGGGATGTCGGTCTGGAAGATGTCCTGTGCGTGCTTGCGCAGCGGCTCGCACAGCTCTTGCACGCCGGGCAGCGGCGCCAGCGGGTTGGCCAGCAGCAGCTTGCGCACGCTGACCGAGATGCCCTTGCAGGGCGCCACCGCCTCGTTGACGATGCGGCGCAGGTCGCCCTCGACGTCGAGCCCGGCTTCTTCGGGGATCATGCGCCGGTCGACCCGGAACACCACCAGGTCAGGCACCACGTTGGTATTGATGCCGCCGCGTATCGTGCCCACCACCAGCGACGGCGTGTCGATGCCCGGCGAGGCCGAGTGCAGCGTACAGAGCCGGTCGCGATAGGCGTACAGCGCGTTGAGCACGCGGTTGCCAGCCTCGAGCGCATCGGCGCCGCTGCTGGGCATCGCCGCGTGCGCCTGCTTGCCGCGCACGGTGATCTCGAGCTGCAGGCAGCCGTTGTGCGCGTTGGTGACGGCGTACGAGAAACCGGCGCAGATCGCGTAGTCGGGTTTGGTGAGCTCGCGCGCCAGCAGCCATTTGGGGCCGATCTCGCCGCGCGCCTCTTCGTCGTAGGTGAAATGCAGTTCGACGCGGCCGCGCAACACCGCGCCCTGGCGCGCGGCCTCTTGCAATGCCAGCAGCGCCCACGTGTAGGCGGCGATGTCGGACTTGGAGACCGCCACGCCGCGTCCATACATGACCGGACCGTGCTCGGGATCGTCCTCGATGCGGGCGGCGTACGGATCGCGCCGCCAGCCCAGGCCGGGCGGCACCGCGTCGCCGTGCGCGTTGAGCGCCACCACCGGCCCCCCGGAGCCAAACGCATGCCGCACGATCAGGTTGGTGGCCGAGATCATGCTGTTGGCCCGCACTTCTTCGGCGGGCACGCTGAACGCCTCGACCGGCAGCCCCAGCGCCGACAGCAGCGACTGCAGGCGCTGGCCGTGGCTGGCGCAGTTGCCGGGCGGGTTGTCGGAAGGGACCCGGACCAGCTCGCGCAGGAAATCGGTCTGATGCTCCTGCTGCTGATCCAGGTATTGCGTCAGCGAGGTGGCCAGCGCGGCGGACATGGGACCTGACACCTGAGATTCTCGGTATATGAAAGGGAATGCCAAGGGTCACTGTATTGCATGCTGCATCGCAGCGCAACGCGCTCCGGACATTTGCCCAAGGGGGCAAATCAGCGTAGAGTAAAGTCACGTTCAAGCCATCGGTGGCTTCCAGGGCCGATGGCGCGACGGGGTCAACCGAGCTGCACGATATATGTACGACATTCTGGTTTACCTGTTCGAAAACTACTACACGCCGCAAGCCTGTCCCGCGGCGGACGTCCTCACCCGGCGCCTCGTGGCCGCCGGGTTCGAGCACGAAGACATCGACGATGCGCTGGGCTGGCTATACGGCCTGGCCGAGACCACCGAACGTTGCGTCGAACTCGCCCATGCGCCCAGCACCGGCGTGCGCATCTACACCGATTCCGAATATGCCCAGCTGGGTTCCGAGGCCATCGGCTTCGTCGCCTTCCTGGAATCGGCCGGTGTGCTGCCCGCCGCGTTGCGCGAGATCGTGCTCGACCGCGCCTCGGCCATCAACGAATCGCCGGTCCCGCTCGAAAAGGTCAAGATCGTCGCGCTGATGGTGCTCTGGAGCCAGGAAGCCGAGATCGACAACCTCGTCCTCGAAGAACTGCTCGACGACGACGGCAGCCGCCGCCTGCACTGACGCTTGCGCGGGCCGCTGCCGGGCCCCTGCCCGGCTCGGCTGGCGCCGGCCGCGCACCAGCCTGCGCCGCCCCCTTCCCTTGCAATGAACTACATCGGCCGATTCGCGCCCAGCCCCAGTGGCCCCCTGCACGATGGATCCCTGGTAGCGGCGATGGCCAGCTACCTGGACGCGCGCGCCCACCGAGGCCGGTGGCTGCTGCGCATCGAGGACGTCGACACGCCGCGCAGCGTCGCGGGCGCCGACCATCTGATCATGCGGCAGCTGCGCACGCTCGGCATGGATTGGGATGGCGAGCCGGTCTGGCAGTCTCAGCGCGGCGTGGCCTATCAGGCGGCTTTGCAGGCGCTGCTCGATGACGGCCAGGTCTATTCCTGCGGCTGCACCCGGCGCGAGATCGCCGACTCGGCGCTGCGCCGCCATGGCCACCTGCCCGAAGGCGAACGGCCCTATCCCGGCACCTGCCGCGACGGCCTGGCGCCCGGCCGCGCCGCGCGCGCCTGGCGGCTGCGCGTGCCGGACGGCATCGAACGTTTCGACGACCGCTGGCTCGGCCCGCAACAGCAGGATGTCGGCCAGGCCGTCGGTGATTTCGTGCTGCGCCGCGCCGACGGGCTATGGGCCTATCAGCTGGCCGTGGTGGTCGACGATGCCGCGCAGGGCGTCAGCGATATCGTGCGCGGCCAGGACCTGCTGGGTTCGACGGCCCGTCAGCGCGTGCTGGCCCGCTTGCTGGGCGCGGCGCCCCCGCGCGTCATGCACGTGCCGCTGATCCACGACGAGCACGGCTACAAGCTGTCCAAGCAGAACGGCGCCGCGGCGCTCGATCTCGACCGGCCGGTGACGACGCTGCAGGCGGCCTGGCAGCGGCTGGGCTTCGATGCGCTGCCGGCCCACGACATCGCATCGTTCTGGGCCGCCGCGCTGCCGCGCTGGCAGGCCCGCCACGGACCGCCCGGCTGAGCGCCCGGCATCGATCCCCCGACCTCGCGATCTGTCCCCGGTGCCCACGCGGTTGCCACGCAGGGCGCGCCAGTCAAAAGCGCCATGGTGCTGACCATCACCGGCCCCGACCTGGCCCGCTCGTCCGCGAACGCGTCACGCTGCGCTACAAGGGTTCGAGCCGTTCGTCGAGCAAGCGCACCAGCAGGCCGGTGCCGAACGCGTTGACGCGGAACTCGCCGTAACGCGCCGCGCCATACCGTTCGGCCTGGCCTTCGGGGAAAAAATAGGCATCGGTGGCGACCTGCACGCGGCCGCCGCGCTTGCGGTAGCGCAGCGCGATTTCGTCGTCGGCCCGCGGCTGGGCGTCGGCCTGCAGCCGCAGCAGCCGGGCCACGCCGTACGGATCGGCGCGCAGGATCAGGTAGCCATCGTCAGGGACTTCAAAGAATGGCGCGTCGGGCGCCGCCCCCGGCACGCGCAGCTGCATCATCTGCACCGCCACTTCGTAGTCCAGCGCCATGTAGTCGCCCTGCATGAACGCGCGCGGGTCGACCGGCGCCAGCGCCAGCCGCAAGACCTGCCCCTGCGCCAGCGTCTGCTCGCGCAGCCAGATGTTGGTGTTGACCAGCGCCAGCGCGGCGATCAGCCCGACCGCCGTGACGGCCGCGCGCCAGCCGTGCGTGACGGCGCGCGGACGCGGGCTCTTGTCGACCGGTGCCGCCAGCCGCAAGGCGCGGCGCGCCGCATGGGCGGTCAGGATGAACAGGGCCAGCGCCAGCGCGCCGGCGCCGGCCAGCCAGATCGACTTGTCGAGCAGCGAGACCTGCAGGTGGTAGTAGTACTGCAGCAGATAGACCAGCCCCGCCAGCACGCCGAACACGGCCAGATGCGGCCGCGCGCGCCCGTGCCCCAGCAGCAGCCAGGTCAGCGCCAGCGCCACGCCGGGCGAGGCGGTCCACATCAACGCCAGCCCGAGCACGCCCAGGCCGGCTCCCAGGCGCCAGCCCGGTCCCAGGCCGCCTTCGCCCTCGCCATCGGCATCGCCGTCGGCGTCAGCCTGGGTCAGCAGCAGCAGGCACAACACCGGCAGCAATCCCAGCGCGGCGCTGGCCAGCACGGCCGGCGGATAGAGCGACCACAGCGCCGGCAGGTCGGTCAGCGGCGCGCCGCCGGCGATCCAGACATAGCCCTGGGCGGCCAGCATCCAGGCCCACCCCAGCGGCGCGAAAGCCGCGCGCGGACGTCCCGGCGCATAGGCCAGCAGCAGGGCCGCCGCCGCGCCCCAGCCGAGGATGGCGACCGGCACCAGCCGCGTGCGCAGCGGATCGCTGCCCGAGGGCTCGAACAGCCAGTTCAGCCAGCCGGTCTCGGCATGCAGGAAATAGAAGCCGGCCGCGCAGGCGGCGCCCATGGCCAGGCCGCACAGCAGCCGCAGGATGCGATCGGGCGCGGCCACGTACAGCGCCGCGAACAGCCCGAAGATGCCGGCACATTGCGCCGCGGTGGGCTGGCTGACCAGCCACGGCGAACCGGCCAGTGCCAGCACCGCGGCGCCGGCGGCTACCGCGACCGCGATCTGGCGCAGGAACAGCTGGCGCGCCGGCAGCAGCCGCAGCGCCAACGCGGCGGCCAGGCACAGCGCCAGGCCGACGGTCCAGGCGCTGTCCTCGGTGAAGAGCTCGGACATCACCGCGAAGCCGAGCAGCAGCAGGCTCGCCAGCCACGCACTGACCGCCAGCAGCGCCTGCGCGTACCACGGGTGGACCCGCCGCGGCCCCGTCGCGGCCGGATCGAGGCCGCCCGGCCGCCGCAGCCAGTGCACCGCCAGCACCGCCTCGGCCAGCAGCAGCAGAGCCAGCGGCAGCGCGATGGTGGGGCTGGGAAACAGCGCCCATAGCCACTGCCCGACCACGCGCAGCGACATCACCATGAAGCCCAGCATCATGATGGCCAGCACCACCAGGTCGCGCCGCACCCCGCGGTACCAGGCCATCAGGCCGACGAAGATCAGCAGCTGCGCCGCCCAGTAGGCCGGCGCGTGACCCCCCAGCAGCACGCTGATCGTCAAGGCGGCCATCGCCAGCGCCGCCAGCACCCTCGGCCCGGTCCGGCCGGGCAAGCGGCGCGCCAGCGCCACGGCCTCCCAGATGCCCAGCAGGAAGCCGTTGAAGGCGCCCAGCAGCAGGCCGGCCAGCGGCGTGCCGGTCACGCTCAACCAGCCCAGCTGCGTGCGTTCGCCCAACAGGAACAGCAAGGCCACGTTGGCGACCAGCACCCACAGCAGCCAGACGGCGGTGCCGCCGGCCCAGGCCCACGGCAGCAGCAGGGCCGCCCACCACGCGAACAGCTGCCAGGTGTCGGCGCCGGTCTGGTAGGTCTGGCCGACCAGCGCCAGCAGCGCCCCCAGGACCAGGCCAGCCAGCAGCAAGGCGGCGCGATGCGCCTGCCGGCGCGCACAGGAGGCCTGCCGTTGCGGACCGCGTCCCAACAGCAGCGCGGCGCCGGCTGAGGCGGCCAGCAGCAGCTGCGCGCCGGCCAGGCGCAGCCAGACCGGCAGTTGCGGCCAGTTGGCCGCCACCACGCAGACCAGCGCGCTGCCCAGCAGGATCACCGCCAGGCCCAGCGCGCCCGACGACAGGAAGCGCTGCCATCGCACCGCGCTCTGCAGCGGGACCGGCGTGGGTAAGGCGGGCATGGCGCTCCTTGGGCGGGGCGCCAGCAGGCGGCGCCGATAATGACGGTGTCAAACCCCGATTATGGCCGAGCGTACGGCCGGCGCACGCGCGCCGGCGGACGCCCGCAAGGCCCCCGCGGGCCCGGCGTAACCGGGCTTTTCCGGCTGTACTCCCCTTGCCCGGCCCCTGTACGCTATGGTTCGGGCGGGGGCCCGGCGCGGCCCCCGACTTGCACGGCGCGAAACTCAGCACTTACTATTCCCGCGCTATCGCGACGATCGCGTCGCCTTTGGAACCGCATGACTAAAACATTGATCATTGCCGAGAAGCCCTCCGTGGCCCTCGATATTTCACGCGCACTGGGAGGCTTTGCGCGCGAAGGCGATTATTTTGAAAGCGAACGTTACGTGCTGGCGTCCAGTATCGGCCATCTGCTGGGCCTGGTGGCGCCGAACGATCCGGTCAAGGGCAAATGGAGCTTCACGCATCTGCCGGTGATCCCGCCCGCTTTCGAACTGGGCCCGGCCGACAAACGCTCGGCCGAGCGGCTCAAGCTCTTGGTGCGCCTGATCAAACGCAAGGACGTCAGCGCACTGATCAATGCCTGTGACGCCGGGCGCGAAGGCGAACTGATCTTCCGCTACATCGCCCAATACGCCGGCACCAACAAGCCGGTGCAGCGGCTGTGGCTGCAATCGATGACGCAGGCCGCGATCCGCGAGGCCTTCGAGAACCTGCGCGACGACGCGGCCTTGCGCCCGCTCGAGGCCGCCGCGCGCTCGCGCGCCGAGGCCGACTGGCTGGTCGGCATCAACGGCACGCGCGCCATGACCGCCTTCAACAGCAAGGACGGCGGCTTCTTCAAGACGCCGGTCGGCCGCGTGCAGACACCGACGCTGGCGATCGTGGCCGAGCGCGAAGAACGCATCCGCCGATTCGTCTCGCGCGACTACTGGGAAGTGCGCGCCACCTTCGTGGCCGCCGCCGGCCTCTACGAAGGCCGCTGGTTCGACCCCGGCTTCACCAAGGACGAGCGCGATCCCGAGCGCCGTGAATCGCGGCTGTGGTCGCAGGCCGCCGCGCAGAGCGTGGTGGCCGCCTGCCGCGAGCAGCCCGGCATCGTCACCGAAGAATCCAAGCCCTCGACGCAGATGTCGCCGGCGCTGTTCGACCTGACCTCGCTGCAGCGCGAAGCTAACGGCCGCTTCGGCTTTTCGGCCAAGACCACGCTGTCGCTGGCGCAGTCGCTGTACGAACGCCACAAGGCGCTGACCTATCCGCGTACCGATTCGCGCTACCTGCCGGAAGACTACCTGCATACCGTGCGCGACACCGTCAAGGGCCTGGCCACCGCCGAGTCCTCGGTGGTCGCCGCGCTGCGCCCGCATGCCGCCAAGATCACCCAGAACGACTGGGTCAAACCCAACCGGCGCATCTTCGACAACAAAAAGGTCTCGGATCACTTCGCCATCATCCCGACGCTGCAGGTGCCGCGCGACCTGAGCGAGGCCGAGGCCAAGCTCTACGACCTGGTGGTCAAGCGCTTCCTGGCGGTGTTCTTCCCGCCCGCCGAGTTCCGCGTGACGACCCGCCACACGCAGGTGTCGGGCCATCACTTCAAGACCGAAGGCAAGGTGCTGGTCGCGCCGGGCTGGCTGGCGATCTACGGCCGCGAGGCCCAGGGCGAGGACGGCAATCTGGTGGCGGTCGCCGACGGCGAAAAGGTGCGCACCGAAGAGGTCGAGGCCGTCGGCCTGGCGACCAAGCCGCCGCCCCGCTACAACGAAGCGACGCTGCTGTCGGCCATGGAAGGCGCCGGCAAGCTGGTCGAGGACGAAGAGCTGCGCGAAGCGATGTCCGAGCGCGGCCTGGGCACGCCGGCCACGCGCGCGGCCATCATCGAAGGCCTGATCAACGAACAGTACCTGCGCCGCGAAGGCCGCGACCTGGTGCCGACCGCCAAGGCACGCCAGCTGATGACGCTGCTGTCGGGCCTGGACGTGGCCGAACTGACCTCGCCCGAACTGACCGGCGAATGGGAGCACAAGCTCAAGCAGATCGAGCAGCGCCAGCTCGACCGCGACGCCTTCATGCGCGAGATCGCGCAGATGACCCAGATCATCGTCAAGCGCGCCAAGGAATACGACCGCGACACGGTGCCGGGCGACTACGCGACGCTGACCACGCCCTGCCCCAAGTGCGGCAACGTGGTCAAGGAAAACTACCGCCGTTTCGCCTGCACCCATTGCGACTTCTCGATCGGCAAGCATCCGGGCGGACGCACCTTCGAGCTCCCCGAAGTCGAGGAGCTGCTGGCCAAGCGCGAGATCGGCCCGCTGTCGGGTTTCATCAGCAAGATGGGCCGGCCGTTCGCGGCCATCCTCAAGCTGGATGCCGACAGCAAGCTCGAGTTCGACTTCGGCCAGAACGACGAGCAGAACGACGAACCGGTCGACTTCTCGCAATCCGAGCCGCTGGGCCCCTGCCCCAAGTGTTCGGCGCGGGTGTTCGAGCACGGCATGAGCTACGTCTGCGAAAAGTCGGTCGGCCCCGAGCGCAATTGCGACTTCCGTTCCGGCAAGGTGATCCTGCAGCAGGAGATCTCGCCCGACCAGATGATCAAGCTGCTGGCTGACGGCCGCACCGACCTGCTCGACGGCTTCGTCTCGAGCCGCACCAACCGCAAGTTCAAGGCTTTCCTGGCGCGCCAGCCCGACGGCAAGATCGGCTTCGAGTTCGAGCCGCGGCCCGAGAAGCCCGGACGCAAGACGGCGGCCAAGACACCGGCCAAGACGGCCGGCAAAACGGCCACCAAGACCGCCACGAAATCCGCCACCAAGACGGCGGCCAAGAAGGCCACCAAGACCGCCGCCAAGTCTGCCGCCAAGAAGGCGCCTGCGAAGAAGGCAGCCGCCAAGAAAGCCGGCGCCAAGACCGCGGTGAAGAAAGCCGCCGCCAAGAAGGCGCCGGCCAAGACAGCCGCGCCAGCCGCCAGCGGCGACGCGCCGGCCTGGGAAGAATAAAGGACGCCTCGCATGACGCAGCAAGTCGTATTCATCACCGGCGCGACGTCGGGTTTTGGCCGCGCCGCCGCGCGCCGCTTCGCCGCCGCCGGCTGGGCGCTGGTGCTGACCGGCCGCCGGGGCGACCGGCTGGCCGAGATCAAGCGCGAGTTGCAGGATCAGGTGCCGGTGCATACCGCCGAACTCGACGTGCGCGACGCGCAGGCGGTCAAGGCCATGGTCGATGCGCTGCCCGAGCCGTTCCGGGCGATCAAGTCGCTGATCAACAACGCCGGCCTGGCGCTGTCGCCGCAGCCCGCGCACAAGGTCGCGCTGCAGGATTGGCAGACCATGATCGACACCAACATCAGCGGCCTGGTCAACGTCACGCACGCGGTGCTGCCGCGCCTGATCGAGACCGGCGCGGGCGCCAGCATCGTCAACATCGGCTCGGTCGCCGGCGAGTGGCCTTATCCGGGCGGCCACGTCTACGGCGCCACCAAGGCCTTCGTCAAACAGTTCAGCTTCAATCTGCGCTGCGACCTGCTCAAGACCGGCGTGCGGGTGACCGACATCGCGCCCGGCATGGCCGAGACCGAGTTCTCGCTGGTGCGCAACAAGGGCGACCAGGCAGCCGCCGACAAGGTCTACGCTGGCACCACGCCGATGACGGCCGAGGACATCGCCGAGCAGATCTACTACGTGGCCGCGCTGCCGGCGCACCTGAACATCAACCGGCTCGAGATCATGCCGGTGCGGCAGGCCTGGTCGCCGTTCGCGATCGACCGCGACTGAGGGACGGCAGGGGTCTGCGCGAGTCGCCAGCGCCTGCCATCGCGGCGCTGGCTCGGGGGGCTCGGGCGGCGCGCCGCCTGCCCTCAGTCGGTCGCTTCGTCCTCGTACCAGCGGCCCTCGGCCAGCATGATGCGGTGATGGCCGACGCCGGCCGGCATCATCGGGAAGCAGTTCGACTGCGCGGCCACCGCCACATCCAGAAAATACGGACCGTCGTAAGCCAGGCAATCTGCCAGCGCCTGCTCGAGCTGCGCCGGATCGTCGACCCGCGCGCTGCCCCAGCCGAAGGCCCGCGCCAGCGCAACGAAGTCGGGCAGCGATTCGTTGTAGCTGTGGCTGTAGCGGCCGCCGTGGATCAGCTCTTGCCACTGCCGCACCATGCCCATGTAGCCGTTGTTGCACAACACGACCTTGACGCGGCTGCCATGCTGGCGCGCGGTCGATAGCTCCTGGATGTTCATCAGCACCGAGGCGTCGCCGCTGACGCACACCACGGTACGCTCGGGATGGGCGATCTGCGCGCCCAGCGCGGCAGGCAGGCCGTAGCCCATGGTGCCGGCGCCGCCGGACGTCAGCCAGCGGTACGGCGCGTCGAACTTCAGGTATTGCGCCGCCCACATCTGATGCTGGCCGACGTCGGTCGAGACGATCGCGTCGCGGCCCTGCAGCGCGTCGTCGAGCGACTGCATCAGGTGCTGCGGCAGGATGCGATCGGCTTCGCGCGCGAACGCCAGGCAGTCGCGCTTGCGCCAGCGGCCGATGCGGGCCCACCAGTCGTCCAGCCGCGCCGCCGGCAGCGTGCCGTGGCCGCTGGCCAGCGCGTCGCGCAGCGCGGCCAGCAACGGCTCGCAATCGCCGACCATCGCAACGTCGACACGCACCACCTTGTTGATCGAGGTCGGATCGATGTCCAGATGGATCTTGCGTGCGTGCGGGCAGAACTCGGACAGCTTGCCGGTGATGCGGTCGTCGAAGCGCGCGCCGACGCACACCACCAGGTCGGCCTCGTGCATGGCCAGGTTGGCTTCGAGCGTGCCGTGCATGCCCAGCATGCCGACGAATTGCGGATCGGAGGCCGGGAAGGCGCCCAGGCCCATCAGGGTCAGCGTGCACGGCGCGCCGGTGTCGCGCACCAGCTGCGTGAACGCGGCGCAGGCCGCCTCGCCCGAATTGATCAGGCCGCCGCCGCCATAGAACACCGGCCGGCGTGCCTGCGCGATCAGCTCGGCGGCCCGGCGCAGCGCCGCGGCCGGCAGCTTGGGGGTGCTGCGGCGGGTGTGGCGCTCGCTGCGCGCCAGCGCGGCCTGGGTCTGGCGGGCTTCCATCACGCCGCCGTGGGCCGGCAGGGCCAGCTGCACGTCCTTGGGCATGTCCAGCAGCACCGGACCGGGCCGGCCCTGGCGGGTCAGCTGGAAGGCGCGCCGCACGACGTCCTGGACTTCGGTGGCGTCGTGCACCTGGGTATTCCATTTGGTGATCGAGCGCGAGATGCCCAGCGCATCGCATTCCTGGAACGCGTCGGTGCCGATCGCGGTGGTGGCGACCTGGCCGCTGATGCACAGCACCGGGATCGAATCACACATCGCGTCCAGCAGGCCCGAGGTGGTGTTGGCCATGCCCGGCCCGGACGTGACCAGCACCACGCCCGTGCGGCCGGTGGTGCGCGCATAGCCCTCGGCGGCGTGCACGGCGGCCTGCTCGTGGCGCACCAGCACGTGGCGCAGGCGCGGCTCGGCGTACAGCGCGTCGTACAGCGGCAGCACCGCGCCGCCCGGATACCCGAAGATCGTGTCGACGCCGCATTCGATCAGCGTGTCGAGCAGGATCTGCGCGCCATTGCGCGGCGCGGACGCGCTGGCCAGGGCGCGGGAGTCATCGGCCAGGTCGGCCAGGGCTGCGGAGTGGAGACGATCGTTCATGGTGAACATTCTAGGGGTCGCACGCCGGAATATTTCTCTTTTTTTCCGATAAAATCGGCTCGACAGAGAAATTCATTCTTCAGAACGGGCAAACCCAAGAAAATGCACCTCGACAAGTTCGACCTCGCCATCCTGAAGGTGTTGCAGGGCAACGCGCGCGCCAGTCTGAACGAGATCGGCGCGGCGGTGGGCCTGTCGTCCACGCCCTGCTGGAACCGCATCAAACGGATGGAGACCAGCGGCGTGATCCGCGGCTATACGGTCGATCTCGACCCGGCCGCGCTGGGCTACACCGACACCGTGATCGTGCACGTCACGCTCGAGAGCCACAGCGAGGAGACGCTGTACGAATTCGGCCGCGCGCTGGCCGACATCCCCGAAGTGCTCGAGGCGTTTCTGGTATCGGGCGACTACGACTATTTCATCCGCATCGCGGTGCGCGACACGCGCGACTACGAACGGCTGCTGCGCGAGCAGCTCTACCGCATTCCGGGCATCCGCCACAGCAAGTCGTCGTTCGTGCTGCGGCGCCTGAAGGAAACGCCGCTGCCGCTGAGCTCCAAGCCTTGAGCCCTTGAACCGGACGCCAGCATGGGCGGGCCTCGCTCGGCCTGCGACAGGGGTGAGGCGGGTCGCGCGTTGCAACCCGCCGCGCAGCCTCAGACCGGGTAGGTGCCCGGCACCAGGATGCCGCGGTCGACCTCGGCGATGTTGCGGCGGCCGCACAGCGCCATCGTGACGTCGGCCTCGCGGTGGATGATCTCGAGCGCACGCGTCACGCCGGCTTGGCCGTAGGCGCCCAAGCCGTACAGGAAGGGCCGGCCGATCATCACGCCGCGCGCGCCCAGCGCGACGGCCTTGAGCACGTCCTGGCCCGAGCGCACGCCGCCGTCCATCCACACTTCGATCCGCTTGCCGACCGCGTCGGCGATCGACGGCAACACCTCGACCGAGGACTGCGCGCCATCGAGCTGGCGCCCGCCGTGGTTGCTGACCACCAGCGCATCGGCGCCGCTGTCGGCCGCCAGCCGCGCATCCTCGACGTCGAGGATGCCCTTGAGCACCAGCTTGCCGCCCCAGCGCTGCTTGATCCACTGCACGTCGTCCCACGACAGGCGCGGATCGAACTGCTCGGCGGTCCACGACGACAGCGACGACAGGTCGCCGACGCCCTTGGCGTGGCCGACGATGTTGCCGAAGCTGCGGCGCTTGGTGCCCAGCATGCCCAGGCACCAGCGCGGCTTGGTCGCCAGGTTGATCAGGTTGCGCAGCGTCGGCCGCGGCGGCGCCGACAGGCCGTTCTTGATGTCCTTGTGGCGCTGGCCGAGGATCTGCAGGTCCAGCGTCAGCACCAGCGCCGTGCAGCCGGCCGCGCGGGCGCGCTCGATCAGGTCTTCGATGAAGCTGCGGTCGCGCATCACATAGAGCTGGAACCAGAACGGCTTGCGGCCGGTGCCCTCGGCGACGTCCTCGAGCGAACAGATGCTCATGGTCGACAACGTGAACGGGATGCCGAAGTCGGCCGCCGCGCGCGCGCCGAGGATCTCGCCGTCGGCATGCTGCATGCCGGTCAGGCCGGTCGGCGCGATCGCCACCGGCATGGTGGCATCGAAGCCGGCCATGGTCGTGCGCAGGCTGCGGCCTTCCATGTTGACGGCGACGCGCTGGCGCAGCTTGATCTTGTGGAAGTCCGCCTCGTTGGCCTTGTAGGTGCCTTCGGTCCAGGCGCCCGAATCGGCGTAGTCGTAGAACATGCGCGGCACGCGGCGCTGGGCGACGACGCGCAGGTCTTCGATCGTGGTGATGGTGGAGAGGTTCTGGGCCATGGCGAGGAGCGCGATGTTCGGAGCGATGTAACCAAATGAGCGGGCCAGTATACGCCCGGGCGCGCGCGTCATCGGCACACGCTACACTGCCCGCTCCGGCAGCCTTCCACCCTCGACCTCATGAGCGTACATACCTCCGTCAAACGTACGACCGTCCCGCAGCTGATGGCAATGAAGGGCCAGCGCAAGATCGCTGCGTTGACCGCCCACAACAGCGCGTTCGCGCGTTTGCTGGATGCCCACCTGGACTTCATCCTGATCGGCGACTCGACCGCGATGGTGGCCTACGGCCAGCCCAACACGCTGTCGATCACGGTCGAGCAGATGGCCGCGCACGGCGCCGCGGTGGTCAATGCGACGGCGCAGGCTTGCGTGGTGGTCGACATGCCGTTCGGCAGCTTCCAGGAGTCGCCCGAGCTGGCGTTTCGCCACGCCGCGCGCATCCTCGCGATCAGCGGCGCGGCGGCCGTCAAGCTCGAAGGCGGCAAGGCGCTGGCGCCCACCGTCGCCTACCTGGTCGAACGCGGCATCCCGGTGATGGCGCACGTGGGCCTGATGCCGCAGTACGTCAACACCATGGGCGGCTTCCGTGCCCAGGGCATGAACGACGAATCGGCCGCGCGCGTGCTCGAAGACGCCATCGCCCATGAGGCAGCCGGCGCGTTCTCGGTGGTGCTCGAAGGCATCGCCGAACCGCTGGCCCGCCGGATCACCGAGACGCTGGCCATCCCCACCATCGGCATCGGCGCCTCGCCGGCCTGTGATGGCCAGGTGCTGGTGACCGAAGACATCCTCGGCCTGTCCGAACGCGCGCCCAAGTTCGCCAAGCGCTACGCCGACGTCGGCGCCGCGATCAGCGACGCCGCCGCCCGTTACGCCGACGAGGTGCGCGGCGGCGTGTTCCCCGACGAGTCCCATTGTTTTGGCGTGAAAAAGGCAGGACAGCAGAAATGAACGCATCGAGCCGCCCGCGCGGCAAGCCGGCGCCGCAGCCACCGCAACAGGACGCCGACGTGGCCGCCCCGGCAGAAAAGCCCTGGTACACGGTGCGCCGCTCCAAGGTGCACGGCACCGGCATCTTCGCCGCGCGCAAGATCCCGGCCGGCACCCGCGTCATCGAATACACCGGCGAGCGCATCAGCGGCAAGGAAGCCGACCGCCGCCACCCGGTCAATCCCGACGATCCCTTCCACACCTTCTTCTTTGCGCTGTCCTCGGGCAAGGTGATCGACGGCGGCGTCGATGGCAACGAAGCGCGCTGGATCAACCATTGCTGCCAGCCCAATTGCGAAACGCAGGAAGGCCGGCACGGCAAGCGGGTCTATGTGGTGGCGCTGCGCGACATCGCGCGCGGCGAAGAGCTGAACTACGACTACGGCCTGGTCATCGACGAGAAGATCACGACCGCGCTCAAGAAAAGCTATCTGTGCCTGTGCGGTGCGCCGACCTGCCGCGGCACCATGCTGGCGCTGCCGGCCAAGAAACCGCGCGCGCCGCGCAAGCAGGCCGCCGCGCCGGCGCGGCACCCCGGCGTGGACGGCTGACATG
>JAEZBO010000201.1 GCA_023427085.1 Pseudomonadota bacterium | reverse complement strand
GCCATGGCCGGCGGCAGGCTTGGTTTTTCGATACCCAGCTCGCGCAGCCACAGACGCTGCAGCGCGGTCGGGCGCACCGGCGGCGCGGCTCCCGGCGTCATCGCGGCTGCCCTGCCGGCAGCACCCGGCGCAGGATCAGCGCGTCCTCGCGCTGCCCGTGCGCGGCTGGGTAGTAGTTCTTGCGCACGCCGATCTGCTCGAAACCCTGGGCCCGGTAGAAGTCACGTGCCTGACCATTGGATGGCCGCACCTCGAGCACCACGCCTTCGAGCTCGCGCCGCCGGGCGGCCGCGACGCAATGCGCCAGCAACTGCTTGCCCAGGCCGTCACCCTGCCGGTCGCGGCGCACCGCGATCACCAGCAGATGGGCCACGTCGGGCGCCGGCATGCTGACGTAAAACGCGGCCAGCCCGCCGTCGTCGTCGATCACCCACGCGTCGTAGCCGGCCTGCAGCACGTCGGCGAAATTGCCGCGCGTCCACGGAAAGGCCTGCACCGATTGTTCAAGCGCGGTCACCGCATCGAGATCCTGCGCGGTCATGGCCCGCGGCATGGCGGCCGGGGCCGCCGGCCGCGCACCGGCTGGCGCCGCGGCGGCGGGCGTCCCGTCCGATCCCGGACAGGCGAGCGGCTGCGCCGGCAACTGCGCGCGCGGATTGCCGCCCTGCCCGCTGGCACGCTCGGCTGTCGTGAACGCGACCTTGTCGCGCACATAAAGCGGTGCGGCCAGTTCGGGCGCCAGCTGCTCGCCACGCTGCCAGGCCGCCCAGCCCTGCCGCGCGACCGAGCGGGCGTCCGGCCGCAGCGCGGCATCGGCCAGCCAGTCCGCGCCCAACGCCATCGATTCGGCATAGGCCTGCCAGGCATCGCCCGCCGCCAGCACCGGCAGCGGGCCCGGTCCGCCCCAGGCCGGCCATTGCTGGCCGACCCAGGCCACCACGTCGCCGGCCGGGATCAGCACCGGTGCGCACAGCGTCTGCCAGCCTTGCGGCTGGCGGCGCAACACGCCGAGATAGACCTCGTTCATGCGTGCATCCAGCGCGACCACCACGCACTGGCCCGGCCGGGCCGTGCTCTGGCTGGCCACCGCCAGATGCGAGACCACCGGCAGCACCGGGATGTCGAGCGCGAATCCCAGCCCCTGCGCCACGCCGCAGGCGACCCGCAAGCCGGTAAAACCGCCCGGCCCCTGGCCGAACGCGACCGCGTCGAGCTGGCCGCGCGCGAGGCCGGCCTGGTCCAGCAATGCCTGGGCCATCGGCAGCAGGCGCTCGGCGTGCTCTTGCGTGCCTTCGTGCTCGAGCACGTCGACGACGGGCTCGCCATCGCGCAGGCGCAGCAAGGCGACGCCGCAGCGCGACGCCGATGTCTCCAGGGCAAGCAGGGAAAAATTCATGGCACGCCATTGTAAAGAGAAAGCACAGGCCGGCCGGCCTCCCAGGCGGGGAAACTGCGTACGTTACTGAAAAATCGCGACTTTTCTACCGTTACATGCTTTGTGTAATATGTTGTGAACACCTACTAGCGGCCATTTCCCGGCACTGTTACATTTTCGGCCATGAACACTCAGACCCCCAATCCCTCCCGTAAAGTCCTCGTCGTCGACGATGACCCCCGCCTGCGCGACCTGCTGCGGCGCTACCTCTCGGAACAGGGTTTCAACGTGTTCGTCGCTGAGGACGCCAAAGAAATGGGCAAACTCTGGCAGCGCGAACACTTTGACCTCCTGGTCCTGGATCTGATGCTGCCCGGAGAGGATGGTCTGTCCATCTGCCGCCGGCTGCGTGGGGGCCACGACAATACGCCCATCATCATGCTGACCGCGAAGGCCGAAGAGATCGACCGCATCGTGGGCTTGGAAATGGGGGCTGACGATTATCTGTCCAAGCCCTTCAACCCGCGCGAGCTGCTCGCCCGGATCAACGCCATCCTGCGCCGCCGCGGCACCGAGGAACATCCCGGTGCCCCCAGCCAGGAAAACGAATCGATCGCGTTCGGCCCTTACACGCTGAACCTGTCGACCCGCACGCTGATGCGCAACGGCGAGACCGTGCCGATCACCACCGGCGAGTTCTCGGTGCTGAAGGTGTTCGCGCGTCATCCGAAGATCCCGCTGTCGCGCGACAAGCTGATGGAACTGGCCCGCGGCCGCGAGTACGAAGCCTTCGACCGCAGCCTCGACGTCCAGATCTCGCGCCTGCGCAAGCTGATCGAACCGAACCCGTCCAAGCCGGTGTTCATCCAGACGGTCTGGGGCCTGGGCTACGTGTTCGTGCCGGACGGCGGTGGCTGATAGCAGTCCCAGCGCGCCCGGCCCGGCTTCCCGCCCGGCCGGTGCGCGCCGCCCCACGGCCAAGCGCAGCCCCGCCCGTCGATTGAGACTTGGGCTGTTCAGCCGCACCTTCCTCTTGCTAGCCGCCCTGATGGGCCTGAGCCTGGTTGCCTGGCTGCAGGTCTTCTTCAGCATGGAAATGGGGCCTCGGGCCAGCCAAATGGGCCAGCGTGTCGTCACCACGGTGAACATCACGCGGACGGCGCTCGTCTATTCCTCCGAAGCAGACCGCAGCAAGATGCTGCTCGACCTGGCCACCAACGAAGGCATCCAGGTCTACCCGCGCGCCATCGACGACGCCATCGAGCCGATCCCGGCCGACAGCTATTGGCAACGCGTGGCCGCCCACATCAGTGCCCGCTTCGGCCCCGACACGCTGCTGGGCTGGTCGGTCAACCGCGTGCCGGGCTTCTGGGTCAGCTTCCAGATCGACCAGGACCGTTATTGGCTGGTGTTCGAACGCGAGCAGATCGGCCTGACCGGCGGCATCGAGTGGCTGGGCTGGGCTGCCGCCGCGCTGCTGCTGTCGCTGATCGGCGCGGCCGTCAGCGTCGGCTTCGTCAACCGGCCGTTGTCGCGGCTGGCGCGCGCCGCGCAGGTGCTGTCGCGCGGCGAGAATCCGCCGGCGCTGCCCGAAACCGGCCCGACCGAGATCCGCGAACTCAACGCCAGCTTCAACCGCATGGCGCGTGACCTGCGCCAGACCGAGGCTGACCGCGAGCTGATGCTGGCCGGCATCTCGCACGACCTGCGCACGCCGCTGGCGCGCATGCGGCTCGAGATCGAGATGAGCGGCGTGTCCGAAGAGGCGCGCCAGGCCATCGACGAAGACCTGGCGCAGATCGATCACAGCATCGGCCAGTTGATGGATTACGCGCGGCCGGCCGGCGCGCTGCCGCAGATGGCCACCGACGTCTCGCAGGTGCTCAACGAACTGTTCGAGCGCGAGCGCAGCCACACCGAATCGACCGGTGGCGAACTGGTCGCCCATATCGAACCGGGCCAGCGCGTGCGCATCACGCCGCTCGATCTCAAGCGGCTGGTCAGCAACCTGATCGAGAACGCGCGGCGCTACGGCAAGTCGGTCGACGGCCGCGCCTACATCGCCATCAACGCGCAGGCCGAGGGCGACCTGCTGGTCATCGAGGTTTCGGACCGCGGCCCGGGCATCCCGGCCGACGACATCCCGCGCCTGTTGCGGCCGTTCTCGCGCGGCGACGTCGCGCGCACCGGCGTCAGCGGCGCCGGGCTGGGCCTGGCCATCGTCGACCGCCTGCTCGGGCAGGTCGGCGGCGCCTTGCGATTGCTGCCGCGCGACGAGGGCGGCCTGACCGCCAGGATAGAGTTGCCCAAAGCCCGTTTTAGGAATTTTCAATTAGACAGTGAAAACCCATAGCGTAGAATACAAGGTTCTCGGGCCTCACCGCCCACCTTCTACACAACAGGAGTTCCTGAATGAAAACCGTAGGCGATAAGATCGAGCCCTTCAAGGTTGCCGGCGTCAAGCCTGGCTTCAACCAGCACGAAGAAAACGGCGTGTCGGCGTTCGAAGACATCACCGAAAGCTCGTTCCCCGGCAAGTGGAAAGTCATCTATTTCTACCCGAAGGACTTCACCTTCGTGTGCCCCACCGAAATCGTCGGCTTCAACAGCCTGGCCAAGGATTTCGAAGACCGTGACGCCGTCCTGCTGGGCGGCTCGACCGACAACGAATTCGTCAAGCTGGCCTGGCGCCGCGAGCATCCCGACCTCAGCAAGCTGGGTCACTACCAGTTCGGCGACACCACCGGTTCGCTGATCGACCAGCTCGGCATCCGCGAAAAGGGCGCTGGCGTGGCACTGCGCGCGACCTTCATCGTCGACCCCGACAACGTCATCCAGCACGTCTCGGTCAACAACCTGAACGTCGGCCGCAACCCCGAAGAAGTGCTGCGCCTGCTCGACGGTCTGCAGACCGACGAACTGTGCCCGTGCAACCGCACGGTCGGCGGCGACACGCTGTAATCACCGCGGCCCGGTCCGAGGCCACCGGTGCGCAAAGGCGATGCTTTTGCCCACCGGCGTCCGGACCGGGTTTTTTCATCCCTAACCTATAGGTGAAAACTATGGAATTTATCGCTTCGATTAAAGAACAGTTGCCTGATTGGGCCAAGGATATCCGCCTGAACCTCGACGCGGTGATCGCCCGTTCGACGCTGAGCAATGAAGACGCCGTCGGCACCGCGCTGGCTGCCGCCTATGCCGCGCGCAGCCAGACGCTGGTGCAGGCCTTCAAGAGCGGCCTGTCCGAGACCGATGCCAACGCCGCGCTGACCGCCGCCGCGCTGATGGGCATGAACAATGCCTGGTATCCCTACGTCGAGATGACCGGCGACGCGCAGCTCAAGACGCTGCCGGCGCAACTGCGCATGAATGCCTATAGCACGCACGGTGGCGTCGACAAGAAACGCTTCGAGCTGTTCGCGCTGGCCGCCTCGATCATCGGCAAGTGCCACTTCTGCGTGAAGTCGCACTACGAGCTGCTCAAGAAGGAAGGCCTGACGGTCGAACAGTTGCGCGACGCCGGCCGCATCGCCGCGGTCGTCAACGCCGCCGCGCAGGCGCTGAGCGCCGAAGGCAAGGCCTGATCTTGCCGCCTGCCGCCGCGCGCCGCGCGGGCACGCCAGCGT
>JAEZBO010000053.1 GCA_023427085.1 Pseudomonadota bacterium | reverse complement strand
CCGCTGGCCGGCGGCCGGCGCGAAGCCGGCCTGTTCGAGCTGCCAGGCTTCGGCGGGCGTGCAGCCCAGCTCGCGCGGATCCATCGCGCGGATCT
Source organism: Pseudomonadota bacterium (assembly GCA_023427085.1). Classification (GTDB taxonomy): domain Bacteria; phylum Pseudomonadota; class Gammaproteobacteria; order Burkholderiales; family Burkholderiaceae_B; genus Orrella. Next base: position 36,160 of record JAEZBO010000053.1, on the reverse strand, counting down.
GCGCGGGATGGCGTTCGAGCAGGCGCAGCAGGGCAGGCGCCCGTTGCGGCAGGTGCTTGGCCAGTTCGGCGGCGACCGGGGCGGGGGGCAGGGCACCCGGAATGAATAAAGACATCCGGCAATTGTAGTGCGCGGCGGATCTGTCGCATGCCGTTGCAAGGCCGGCCGGCGCCGTGGCGGCCAAACCGGATCGAGGGATGCCATAATGCGCCCGTGCTGAAAATACCTTACGAACTCTGGATCGGGGCCCGTTATTCGGACCTCTCGCGCATCCTGCAGATGCTGCTGCGCTATACCGGCATCGCCTGGTTGTTGCGCGTGGCTGCCCGCAACATCCCGATGCTGCGCCGCGCCGGCCTGTCCGATTGGCTCGAAGGCATGCACACGGCCCAGCTGGCGCGCCAGCAGCGCGACGGCTTCGTGTCCTTCATCGCGGTCAGCTCGATGGCCGGCATCGCGCTGGGCGTGGCGGCGCTGATCGTCGTGCTGTCGGTCATGAATGGCTTCCAGAAGGACGTGCGCGACCGCATGCTGTCGGTGCTGCCGCACATCGAACTCTACGTGCGCGGCGCCGAGCCCGAGCACGTGCTGTCGCAATGGCAGTCGCTGGGCGAGATGGCCCGGCGCAACAACGAGGTGCAGGCCGCGGCGCCCTTTGTCGCCGCCCAGGGCATGATCGTGCGCGGCCAGGCCTTGCGCGGCGTGCAGGTGCGCGGCATCGACCCGGCCACCGAAGGCGAGGTGTCCGACCTGCTCGAGCAGATGCGCGCGGGCGCGCTGACGGCGCTGACGCCGGGCAGCTTCAACGTGGTGCTCGGGGTCGACCTGGCCAATGCGCTGGGCGTGCAGGTCGGTGACACCGTCATGATGCTGGCGCCGCAGGGCACCGTCAGCCCGGCCGGTTTTGCGCCGCGCATGCGCCAGTTCACGGTGGGCGGCCTGTTCTCGTCGGGCCATTACGAGTACGACTCGAGCATGGCCTTCGTCGATACCCAGGACGCCGCGCGGGTGTTCCGCGACAGCGGCACCGCCGGCGTGCGCCTGCGCGTGGCCGACATGCAGCGCGCGCCGCAGGTGGCGCAGCAGCTGGCCAGCGGCCTGCCCAACTACGTGGTGGCGCGCGACTGGTCGTACAACAACAAGACCTGGTTCGCGGCGGTGCAGACCGAAAAGCGCATGATGTTCCTGATCCTGGCGCTGATCGTCGCGGTGGCGGCGTTCAACCTGCTGTCCTCGCTGGTGATGGCGGTCAAGGACAAGCAGTCGGACATCGCGATCCTGCGCACCTACGGCGCGACGCCGGCCGAGGTCGCCCGGATCTTCCTGGTGCAGGGCGCGACCATCGGCGTGGTCGGCACCTTGCTGGGCGTGGCCGGCGGCATGGCGCTCGCCTACAACATCGAAACCATCATCCCGGCCATCGAGCGGGTGCTGGGCATCAGCTTCATCCCGCGCGAAATCTATTTCATCAGTTCGTTGCCGTCGGACCCGCGCCAGGGCGACATCGTCACCATCGGCGTGACCTCGCTGGTGCTGTCGCTGCTGGCGACGCTGTACCCGAGCTGGCGCGCCTCGCGCCTCGAACCGGCCCGCGTGCTGCGCTACGACTGAGCGATGACCATGACCGACACCCATCAAGTTTCCGGCACGATCGCCGCCGGCACCCCGGTGCTGCAGGCCAGCCAGGTCAGCAAGATTTATGACGAGGGCCCGGCCAAGGTCCAGGTGCTGGACGACGTCAACCTGACCGTGCGGGCCGGCGAGATGCTGGCCATCGTCGGCGCCTCGGGCTCGGGCAAGAGTTCGCTGCTGCACGTGCTGGGCCTGCTGGACCAGCCCACCAGCGGCTCGGTGTCGGTGACCGGCACCGACGCCTCGCGGCTGAGCGAAGCGCAGAAAAGCGTGCTGCGCAATCGCAAGCTGGGCTTCGTCTATCAGTTCCATCATCTGCTGTCCGAGTTCACCGCGCTGGACAACGTGGCGATGCCCTTGATCGTGCGTCGCGTGGCGCGCCACGAGGCTCGTGAACAGGCGCGCGTCGCGCTGGGGCAGGTCGGGCTGGCCGCGCGCGCGCTGCATGCGCCCGGCCAACTGTCGGGCGGCGAACGCCAGCGGGTCGCGCTGGCGCGTGCGCTGGTCGGCAAGCCGGCCTGCGTGCTGGCCGACGAGCCCACCGGCAACCTCGACCGCCATACCGCGCAAGGCATGTTCGAGCTGCTGAGCCGGGTCAACCAGGACCTGGGCACGGCTTTTGTCATCGTGACGCACGACCTCGAGCTGGCCAGCCGCGCCAGCCGTCGCCTGACGATGGCGGACGGGCGGCTGCAGTAGGACCGACGGCCCAGGGGAGCGGCCCGCGATGCTGATCGACACCCACTGCCACCTGGATGCCGCCGAGTTCGACCACGACCGTCTCGAGGTCGCGGCCCGGGCGCGCCAGGCTGGCGTGCAGGCCATCGTGATCCCGGCGATCGCCGCCTTCAACTTCGATACCGTGCGCGAGCTGGCCCATGCGATCCCGGGCGGCGCCTATGCGCTGGGCATTCATCCGCTGTTCGTGGCGCAGTCGTCCGAGCGCGACCTGCAGACGCTGCACGACACCATCGCCGCCCATCGGGACGATCCGCGCCTGGTCGCGATCGGCGAAATCGGCCTGGATTTCTTCGTCAAGGAGATCGCCAGCGGCGCGCCGCGCGAACGCCAGGAGGCCTTTTATCGGGCCCAGCTGGAAATGGCGCGGGAGTTCGGTCTGCCGGTGCTGCTGCACGTGCGCCGCTCGCAGGACATCCTGCTCAAGCACCTGCGCCGCGGGCAGGTGCCGGGCGGCATCGCCCATGCCTTCAACGGCAGCGCGCAGCAGGCGCAGGCCTTTGTCGACCACGGCTTTGCCTTGGGCATCGGCGGCGCGATGACCTTCGAGCGCGCCTTGCAGATCCGTCGGCATGCCGCGGGCTTCGGGCTGGAGCATCTGGTGCTCGAGACCGATTCGCCGGACATCCCGCCGGCCTGGCTGCATGCGCCCGACCGGCGCAACACGCCGGGCCAGGTGGCCGGCGTCGCGCAGGCGCTGGCCGATTTGCGGCAGGTGCCGCTGGCGTCGGTGGTGCGCGCGACCGGCGCGACCGCGGCGCGGGTGTTGCCGCGGCTGGGAGCCTTGCTGGCGGCCTAGGCCGGGTGGGGAGGGCGACTGGCCAGGCAGGTGGCCGGCGCCCGGCTCAGCCGCTCGCCTGGCCGACCGCCGCGCTGAAGGCCTGGCATTCCTTGCGCAGCCATTTCGACAAGGTCAGCACGCGCGGATCGTCGTCGCGCGCGGTCAACAGCACATAACGCGCCGGCGAACGCACCCGCAGCGGATGCGCCGGCACCAGCGTGCCGGCCTGCAGATCCTCGGCCATCAAGGCCAGCCGGCCGATCGCCACGCCCTGGTGATTGCGCGCGGCGGTCAGCGCCAGCATCGACAGGTTGAAGGCCTGCGCGCCGCCATCGCGCTGCGTGCGCGGATCGGCCGGAAAGGCCCGCGCCCACCAACTGTCCCATTCGATGTCGGCGGGCGCATGGTGCCAGGGATCGGCGTCCTGCAGCAGCGTGGTGGCCTGCATGGCCCGGGCGCTGTCGAGCGGGCCATGTTCGGCCAGGTAGCGCGGACTGGCCACGGCCAGCAAGGTTTCGGGCATCAGCGTGATGGCCGACAGGCCTTCGTAGGCGATCGGATCGTAGCGGATCGCACAATCGGTGCCGCTGGCCAGCAGCTCGTGACGGTCGACGCTCTGGAATTCCGCGGCCAGGTTCAGTTCGATCTCGGGATGCTCGCGATGCAGCCGAACCAGCCGCGGCATCAGCCACAGCATCGCGAACGACGGCGAGCAGGTCAGCTTCAGCGGCGCCGGTGCGGCCCGCAAGGCATCGACGCCTTGCGACAGGCTGGCCAGCGGCCCGGTGACGGCGGCGAACAGTTGCCGGCCGGCCGGTGTCAGCGCCAAGCCGCGAGCCTGCCTTAAGAACAGCGCCTGGCCCACGTGGGTCTCGAGCTGGCGGATCTGCTGGCTGACGGCGCTGGGAGTCAGGTGCAATTCATTGGCGGCATGCGTGAAATTGCAATGGCGGGCCGCCACGTCGAAGCAGCGCAAGGCACCGAGCAGAGAGGCCGACAAGGACATGAGCTTTAAGTTTTGCTTATGGTTGGTGTAGCAAGTATCGCTTGTTGCCGGCCGGTGCATCCACAAGAATCGTATCCATACCGTGTGCACGCCGCGCGAGCGGCGTCACCGTCAGGACACAGCATCGGAGCCAGCCATCATGAATCCAGCCAGCGGCCTGTCCGCCGGACTTCTGCAGACCCTGCGTAGCCACGAGGCGACGCTGTGGTGCAACCCCGCCTACGGCGAGGCGACGGTGCCGCCGCTGGCCGACGACTCGGGCACGCCGGCACAGGCCGCGCAACGCATGGCGCGCCATGCCGCGGTGCTGGCGCGGGTGTTTCCCGAGCTGGCCGCCGACGCGGGCCGGGTCCGTTCGCCGCTGCTGCCGGTGGACGGTTTGCGCGAGGCGCTGCTGCCGGGCCGCGCCGATGCCGGCACCTGGCTGCTGAAGGCCGACCACGATCTGCCGGTGGCCGGCTCGGTCAAGGCGCGTGGCGGCTTTCACGAGGTGCTGAGCCTGGCGGAACGGCTGCTGCACGAGCAGTGCGGGGCACAGGCTGGCGACCCGGCGTCCGGCGGGCCGGCTGCTGGCGCGTTGCCGGCGCTCGACAGCGCCGCGGCGCGCGCGCTGTTCGCGCGCTACACGGTGGCGGTGGGCAGCACCGGCAACCTCGGCCTGGGCATCGGCCTGATCTCGCGGGCGCTGGGTTTTCGCGCGGTCGTGCACATGTCGGCCGACGCCAAGCAATGGAAGAAGGACCGGCTGCGCAACCATGGCATCGACGTGATCGAACACGCCGGCGACTACGCCCGCGCGGTGCAGGCCGGCCGCGAGCAGGCCGAGGCTGACCCTTACGGTTATTTCGTCGACGACGAACATTCGGCCGCGCTGTTCATGGGCTATGCCGCCAGCGCCGACGAGCTGGCCGAACAGCTGGCCGCGGCCGGCCGGCCGGTCGATGCGACCCATCCGCTGTTCGTCTACCTGCCTTGCGGCGTCGGCGGCGCACCCGGCGGCATCCTGTACGGTCTCAAGCAACGCTTCGGCCGGCACGTGCACGGCTTTTTCGCCGAGCCGGCCGCGTCGCCGTGCATGCTGGTGCAACTGGCTAGCGGCAGCGACACGCCGCTGTCGGTCTACGACGTCGGCCTGGACAACCGCACCGAGGCCGACGGCCTGGCGGTGGGATTGGCGTCGCCGCTGGTCGCGCCGCTGATGCGGGGCTTGCTGGCGGGCGTCTTCACGGTGCGTGACGACCGGCTGTTCAGGGACGCCGCGCTGCTGAACGCCGCGCACGGCGCCTTGATCGAGCCGTCGGCAGCCGCCGGCTTTGCCGGCCCCGAGTGGCTGACCACCAGCGCGGCCGGCCGCGAGTTCGTTGCCCGCCATGGCCTGGCGGATGCGCTGGCCGACGCGACCCATGTGCTGTGGAGCACCGGCGGCTCGCTGGTGCCGGCCGCCGAACATGCCATCTTCCAGGCGCGCGGCCGCGCCTTGCTCGGCCAGCCGGCCTGAGCCCGCCGCGCTGCCTATTCCGTCGATCCGAGGAACTGTCCATGTCCGACCTTGACCTGACCGCGCTGTCCGCCGTCGAATTGCGCCGCCGCATCGGCGCCCGCCAACTGCTGCCGTCCGCGCTGCTGGAGGCCTGCCTGGCGCGCATCGAGGCGCTCAATCCGCACATCAATGCCTTCACGGCCACCTGCTTCGAGCGTGCCCGCGCCGAGGCGCGCGATGCCGACGACGCGCTGCGCCAAGGCCGGCCGCTGGGACTGCTGCACGGTCTGCCGATCGGCATCAAGGATCTGGAGGAAACCGCCGGCCTGCTGACGACCTATGGCTCGCCGCTGTACCGCGACAACGTGCCGGCGCACGACAACGAGCTGGTGCGGCGCCTGCGCGCCGCCGGCGCGATCGTGGTCGGCAAGACCAACGTGCCCGAGATGGGGGCCGGCGCCAACACCCGCAATGCGGTGTGGGGCGCCACCGGCAACCCCTTCGATCCGGCCCTGAACGCCGGCGGCTCGTCGGGCGGGTCGGCCGCCGCGCTGGCCGCCGACTTGGTGCCGCTGTGCAGCGGCTCGGATACCGGCGGGTCGCTGCGCATCCCGGCCGCCAAGTGCGGCGTGGTCGGCCTGCGCACCTCGCCGGGGCTGGTGCCCAGCGAACGCAAGCCGCTGGGCTGGACCGGCATCTCGGTGGTCGGGCCGATGGGCCGCACGGTGGCCGACACACGGCTGCAACTGGCCGCGACGGTGGGCCGCTACGACGCCGATCCGCTCAGCTACGACGCGTCGGCCGGCGATTACGCCGGTACCGCGCAAGACCTGGCGGGCCTGCGCATCGGCTACACCGAGGACTTCGGCGTCTGCGAGGTCGACGAGGACATCCGCCGCGTGTTCCGCGACAAGATCGCCGCGCTGGCGCCGCGGGTGGCGCGCTGCGAGGCCATCACGCCTGACATGGACGGCGCGCATCGCAGCTTCGACGTGGTGCGCGCGCAGAACTTCGTCATCAGCATGCGCGACGCCTATCGCAAGGATCCGCAGTCGCTGGGGCCCAATAGCCGCGCCAACTTCGAGCTGGGCATCGCGATGACGCTCGAGGACGTGGCCGCCGCGCACGCGGTGCAGACCCGCATCTTCCGCAGCTTTCAGCGCCTGTTCGACGACTACGACCTGATCCTGTCGCCGGTCACGCCGGTGTCGCCGTTCCCGTGGTCGCAGCTGTACCTGGACGCGGTCAACGGCCGGCCGCTCGAAAACTATTACCGCTGGCTGTCGTTGACCTACGTGGTGACGCTGGCCACCAATCCGGCGCTGTCGCTGCCTTGCGGCCGCGATCACCGTGGCATGCCGTTCGGGCTGCAGGTGATCGGCGGCTTTCGCCAGGACGCCTTGCTGCTCGACCGCGCGCAGGCGCTCGAGGCGGCCTTCGCCGACGACCCGCTGCTGGCGCGGCCGCTGCCCGACATCGAGCGCCTGCGGGCCGCGGACGTCGATCTGCGCACGCTGGTCACCCATCCGCCGGGGGCCCACACCGGCCCGGCGGGCGGACACGGCAGCGGCGCGCCGGTCTGATTTTTTCTTTCAGGATCCATCAGAGATCTTCACCTTCAAGGGGTAATACCATGGCAATCAGCAAATTCTCTCTTCGTGGTTCCAGCGCCGTGCTGGGCCTGGCGTTGGCGGCAGGGCTGGCGCTTGCGCCGGCCGCCGCCCGCGCCGATTTTCCCGAGCGGCCGCTGCAACTGGTCGTGCCGTTCCCGGCGGGCGGCGCGACCGACGTGCTGGGCCGGCTGGTCGCCGTCGAGCTGGGCAAGCAGCTGGGCCAGTCGGTGGTGGTCGAGAACCGCGCCGGCGCCGGCACCAGCATCGGCGCGACCTACGCGGCGCGCGCCAAGCCCGATGGCTATACGCTGCTGTTCACGTCGACCACCACGTTCACGATCAATCCGGCCATCTATCCGAACCTGGCCTACGATCCGCCCAAGAGCTTCGAGGGCATCGGCCAGGTCGGCAGCACCGGCCTGATGCTGCTGGCCAATCCCAAGGCGCCGGCCAGCGATATGGCGCAGTTCGTCGAGCAGGCCAAGGCCAAGCCGGGCGAGGTGTTCTATGGCTCGTTCGGGGCCGGCACCACCGCGCATTTCGCCGCCGAAATCCTCGCGGCGGCGGCCGGCGTCAAGCTCTCGCACGTGCCCTACAAAGGCAGTTCACCAGCCATGACCGACCTGATCGGCGGGCAGATCCCGTACTCGGTCGACACCACTGCGGCCGCCGTGCCGCAGGTCAAGGCCGGTACCGTCAAGGCGATCGTCACCACGGCGGCGACCCGCTCGAAGCTGCTGCCCGACGTGCCGACCGCCGCCGAAAGCGGCTACCCGGACGTCAAGATGGACACCTGGCTGGCGCTGGTCGCGCCGCGCGGCCTGCCTGCCGAGGTGCGCCGGAAGCTCGAGCAGGCGCTGGCCGCGGTGGTCGCCGATCCGCAGGTGCAGCAGAAGATGATCGAAAACGGCTTCGAGCCGGATTACGCCAGCGGTGCGCAGGTCGATGTGCGCATCGTCAAGGACATGCCGGCGATGAAGGCGGTGGCGGCCAAGGCCGGGATCCAGGCGAACTGACGACGGCGAGCGCGCGATACGCGCCGCGCGCCGCGCGCGGCGCGGCGTGTGCCGGCCCTTGACGCCAGCCTTTCGAGGCTGGCGTTTTTTGTTGGCCTGATCCGCATTCAGCGTTATCGCTTTTTCAGTCTGGGACAGTTTTTCCAGCCTAGGACTACAAAACCTAGATTAAGAAATAGTTCTGGTGAAAGCTCCAATACCGGCGTTGTGGCCGGCTGGGCATCCTCTGGCTCTCTTTTCAGCGCCGCGACCAAACGCATGCGGCCGTCGTCCGCCATGCGGGCCGCGGCGCATCGGCGGGCGGCGTCTGATCCGACCCGTCGACCGGAGGTGCAATGTGATGATCAACAGAAAATTTGTGTGGGGAGCCCTGTTGGCAGCCGCGCTGGTGGCGCCAGCCGCATGGGCGCAAACCGTGCTGAAGCTGGGCTGGACCACCGCCGACAGCGCCGACGACCCGTACGCAATGGGCGCCAGGGCATTCCAGCAGTCGCTTGCGCAGCGGCTGGGCGACGCGGTCACCGTGCAGCTGTACCCAAACCGCCAGCTGGGCGACGAGAAACAGTTGCTCGAAGGGCTGCGGCTGGGCACCGTCGAGGCGGCCGTCATCACCAACGCGGTGGTCGCGCAGCTCGAGCCGGCGCTGCAGCTCAATGATCTGCCGTTTCTTTACGCCAGTCCCGAACAGGCCCACGGAGTGCTCGATGGCCAGGTCGGCCAGCAACTGGCCGAACGGCTCGACGCGCGCGGCATCGTGGTGCTGGGCTACATGGAGGGCGGCTTTCGGCACATGCTGAACAACCGCCGGCCGGTGACGCAGCCGCAGGACGTGGCCGGAGTCAAATACCGTGTCATGCAGAACCCGGTGTTCATCGACATGTTCAACGCCATGGGCGGCTCGGCGGTGCCGATGGCCTGGGGCGAAACGTACACCGCGGTCCAGCAGGGCACCATCGACGGGCTCGAGATTCCGTTGCCGGTGGTCGCCAGCAACAAATACCAGGAGGTCACGAAGTTCCTGTCGCTGACCGGGCATTCGTACTCGACCAATCTGCTGCTGATCTCCAAACGCGCGTTGAACCGTCTGCCGGCCGAGCAGCGCGCGGCGCTGCGGCAGGCAGGCAAGGACGCCACGCTGATGCAGCGGCGCCAGAACGCCGAGAACACCGACCGGCTGCTGGCGGTGCTGCAGCAGGGCATGCAGGTCAACCGGCTGGCCTCGATCGCGCCGTTCCAGGCGGCGGTCCAGCCCATCTACGACAAGTACCGTGCCCGCTTCGGCGCCGAGCTGATCGACCAAGCCTTGCGCGCGGCCCCATGAAACGGCAGCTCCGCATGAGAAAGTTGTTCGACGGCCTGGACCGTCTGCTGCGCGCGCTGGCGATCGCCATCGTGCTGGGGATGCTGGCGGTGCTGGCCTTGCAGGTCGGCATGCGCTATCTGGGCGGACGCTCCCTGTCCTGGAGCGAAGAGCTGTCGCTGCTGGGTTTCAGCTGGGTGGTGGTGCTGGCCAGCGCGCTGGGGCTGCGCAGCAGCCTGCATGCGCGGATGTCGGCGCTGATCGACGCCTTGCCGGGCCGCAGCGGCCAGGCGCTCGAGCGGGCCGTCGCGTTGCTGGTCGCGGCGCTGGGTGCGGCGATGGCGCTGGCGGGCTGGGACTACCTGCGCGAGACGCGTGGCATGGTGTCGGCGTCGATCGGTTATCCGGTCGAGATCCTGCATGCCGCCGCGCCGGTGTTCGGCCTGCTGGTGCTGGTGTTCTCGCTGGAACGCGCGGTGCTCGGCCCGGCGGAGCAATCATGAGTGCCGCCACGCTGATGTTGTCGGCGGGTTTCGCCGCCCTGGTGCTGCTGGGCGTACCGTTTGCGTTTGCGATCGGCCTGAGCGTGCTGGCGGCGCTGTATCTGGCCGACATCCCACTGGTGCTGTTGCCGCAGACCCTGCTGGCCGGCACGCAGTCGTTCTCGCTGCTGGCGATCCCGTTCTTCATGCTGGCCGGCGAACTCATGACGGCCGGTGGCCTGTCCGAACGCCTGGTCAAGGTCGCCGACGTGTTCGTGAGGCACCTGACCGGCGGGCTCGGCCATGTGACGGTGCTGGCCGCGTTGATCTTCGCGACCATCTCGGGATCGGCGCCCGCGACCACCGCCGCGATCGGCGCGGTCATGATCCCGGTGATGGCGCAGCGCGGCTACGACAAGGGTTTCGCGGTGGCGCTGGTGGTGTGCGCCGGGGTGCTCGCGCCGCTTATCCCGCCGTCGATCGCCTTCGTCATCTGGGGCGTGGTGTCCGAACAGTCGATCTCGCGCCTGTTCACGGCCGGCATTCTGCCGGGCCTGATGATGGCCGCGGCGTTGCTGCTGATCTGTTATCTGCATGCACGCCGCCATCGCGTGCCGGTGCAGCCGCGCGCCGGCTGGTTCGAGATCCGCGTGGCGCTGCGGCGCGGCGTGTGGGCGCTGCTGGCGCCGGTGATCGTGCTGGGCGGCATCTACGGTGGCGTCTTCACGCCTACCGAGGCATCGGTGGTCAGCTGTGTGTACGCCATGCTGGTCGGGCTGTTCATCGAACGCCGCCTCAAGCTCGGCGAGCTGCCGCGGATCGTCTGGCAGGCGCTGCGGGTGACCGCCATCGTCATGGCCATCATCGCGTTCTCGAACGGCTTCGGTGTGATGATCGCGCAAGAGCAGTTGGCCACGCGGCTGGCCGGCTGGCTGGCCGACAACATCGACCAGAAGTGGCAGATGCTGCTGGCGCTCAATGCCGCCTTCATCCTGCTGGCGGCGGTGATGGACGAGATCGCGATCATGGTCGTGCTCGGTCCCTTGCTGATGGCGATCGCCAACTCCTACCAGATCGATCCCATCCATTTCGGCGCCATCATCGTCACCAACGTCGCGCTGGGCATGGCCACGCCGCCGGTCGGCTATTGCCTGTTCGTCGGCATGGCGATCAGCGGCATGAGCCTGGGCCGCGTCACGCGCGCCTTGTGGCCGTTCCTGCTGGCGATGACGACAGTGCTGCTGCTGATAACCTACGTGCCGGGACTGACGCTGGCGCTGCAGGACGTGCTGCATTGAGGAGGGCGTTTCGACATGACGGGGAAATCTGATGATCGCGCTGCCGCGGCGGCGAATGCCGCGGCAGCCGCCGGTGCCGAGGCGGCCGCTGCCAAGGCGACCGGTACCGATGCAGTCGATGCCAATGCGGCTGTCGCCGCGCCCGCGCCCGGCGCAGCGGTCGATTGCCTGGCGCCGCACCCAGCGTTGGACGCGGCCTGCTACACACTGCCGCCGCTGGCCTGCGACACCCACGCCCACGTGATCGGCGCCGGCCCGGCCTACCCGATGGTGTCCGGGCGCAGCTACACGCCGCCGCCCGCCAGCCTCGACGCCTATCTGGCGATGCTGGCCGCGCAGGGCATGCAGCGCGGCGTGCTGGTGCAGGTCAGCGTGCACGGCACCGACAACCGCTACCTGGTCGAAGCGCTGCGCGCGCATCCGCAAGGCCTGCGCGGCGTGGCGGTGGTCGATCCCCAGGTCAGCGACCGGCAGTTGCAGGACCTGCACGAGGCCGGCGTGCGCGGCCTGCGCATCAACGTGCTGTTCGGCGGCGGCGTGGGCTTCGACGCGATGGAGTCGCTGGCGCGCCGCATTGCGACGATGGGCTGGCACCTGCAATTCCTGGCCGACGCCGGCCGTTTCGACGCCTCCTTGCTGGCGCGCCTCGAGCGCCTGCCGTGTCCCGGCGTGATCGATCACATGGGCTATATCGCGGCATCGGCCGGCATCGCGTCACCGGGCTTCCTGGCGCTCGCGCGGCTGGTGCAGGAAGCCGGCTTCTGGGTCAAGCTCTCGGGCGCCTATCGCTTGAGCCGCGCCGATCCGGACTTTGCCGACGTCACCGCGATGGCGCGCCGGCTGATCGAGCTGGCGCCCGACCGCACGCTGTGGGGCAGCGATTGGCCGCACGTCGACCTGCAGCGCATGCCCAATACCGGGCGACTGCGTAACGCGCTGGCCGCCTGGGCGCCGGACGCCGACTCGCGCCGGCGCATCCTGGTCGACAATCCGGCACGGCTTTACGGCTTTGCGGCCGGGGCGCCGGGCCTGCCCGCCTAGTGGCCGCGGCGGCGGGCCGGGCCCGGCGTCCGGGCGCTCCGCCAGACGGGCGTAAACTTCCCTACGGGAGACATCACTACAAAAGTCCTTGATGAACGGTTCCGCGCCTGTCTGGCTCATGCCGGTGGCGGCGATCTTTGCGCTGCAAACGGTTTCTGCATTCTTGTCCCGCCTGATTCCCATCGTGGCCCCGGCCATGTCCGCCGAGTTCGGCTGGGACGGCAGTTCGATCGGCTACCTGTCGGCTGGCAATGCGCTGGGTGGCTTGGTCGTGCTGGTGGCCGGCTCGGGCCTGCTCAAGCGCCTGGGCGGTACGCGGGTGCTGCAATGGGCGCTGCTGCTGGGCGCCGCCAGCATGGCCTTGTTCCTGCACCCGAGCATCATCGCCGCGCTGCTGGCCTGTTTTCTGATGGGCATGAGCAACGGCGCCGCCAACCCTGCCGGCAGCGAAGTGCTGCAACGGTTCTCGCCGCCGGGCAAGCGCAACCTGATTTTTTCGATCAAGCAGGCCGGCGTGCCGTTGGGCGGCATGATCGCCGGCTTGTGCATTCCCGTGATCGTCGTGACGGCGGGCTGGCGCCCGGCACTGCTGTGCTGTGCGTTGCTGGTGCTGGTGCCGACCGTGCTGACCTGGAAGCTCAGTGCGACGATGGACGTGCGCCGTGCGCCGGCGGCGCGGCCGCTGTCCTTGTGGGCCGGCCTGCTGCAGTCGCTGCGCACGCTCAGCGTGCCGCTGGCCTCGCTGACCCACAGCGCCAGCCTGCTGAAGATGTCGATCGTCGGCAGCCTGTTCGCGGTGTCGCAAAGCTGCTGGTTCGCATTCACGGTGATCTATCTGGTGGATGGACTCGACTACTCGCTGAGCCGCGCGGGCCTGGTGTTCGCCGTCATGCAGGTGGGTGGCGTGATCGGCCGCGTGGTGCTGGGCTGGCTGGCCGACCTGCTGCGTTCGGCGACGCTGACGCTGTCGATCACCGCGTTGTTCTCGGCGCTGACCACCGCCTTGCTGGGGCTGACCGAGCCAGGCTGGCCGCTGTGGGCGGTGGTGGCGCTGGCCTTCGTGGCCGGCTGCTCGGTGGCCAGCTGGAACGGCGTGCAGATCGCCGAGCTGGCGCGGCTGTCGCCGTCCGACCGCATCGGCGAGACCGCGGCCGGCGGCGCCATCCTGGTCAGCGCGGTCAACATCGTGGCGCCGGTGACCTTCGCCTTGTTCGTCGCGTCGACCGGACGCTATGACGTCGCCTTCGTCTGCGTCGGGGTGTGCACGCTGGCGGTGCTTTATTTCCTGCCGCGCGAGAAGCGGGCCGCCAAGGCCTGAGACTTCTACGTGGCGCGGCCACGGTGGCATAGCGGTATCTGCTTCCAGGCCGCAGCCGCTCAGCCGCGTGCCACGCCGGCCTCTTGCAGGATCAGTTCTGACAGCACCCGCGCGGCCGGCGCCAGATCGATCGCGGCGCGTTCGACCAGGCACATATCGGACTCCGGGATCGGCTCGGCGACCTCGATGCTGACCAGGTGCCGCGACAGCGACAGCTTGTGCAGGATGATGCGCGGCGCCAGGAACAGATAGTCCGAGCTGGAGATCAGGTCCAGCGTATCGAACAGCGACTCGACGCTGCCGACCATGCGCGGCATGCCCAGGCCGTTGCGCGCGAACCAGTCGGCCAGCCGGTTGGTCGGCGTGCCGACCCGGCCGAACGGACGCGTGTTGACCCACTCGGCATGCTGCAGCTGGTGCACCGACGCGGCGCGGCTGAGCGGATGGCCCTTGCGGGCCAGCACGCAGGGCTCGGACTTGTCGAGCACGGTCTGGCGGAAGTCGCCGGTGTCGGTGCCGCTGGACACCAGCGTCAGCGCGAAGTCGAGCCTGCCTTCGCGCAGCGACGACAGCAGCAGCGTCGACGGGCCCGCGCTGACATGCACCGATACCTGGGGATGCTGCTGGCGCAGCCGTTGCAGCACCGAGGGCAGCAGGCGGGCGAAGATCTCCGAGGACACGCCGACGTTGATGGCGCCCGACAGTTCGCCGTTCAGGTGCTGGAAGATCTGCTCGGCGCGCTGGCACTCGCCCAGGATGATGCGGGCCCGCGCCAGTAGCTCCTGGCCCTCGGGCGTGAGCGTGATGCCGCGCGCATTGCGCGTGAACAACCGCGCCCGCAGGCTTTCTTCGAGCCTTTTGATCTGCTGCGTCAGGCCGCTCTGTTCCATGGCCAGATGTCGCGCGGCGGCGCGGATGCTGCCGTGTTCGACCACTTCCACAAAAGCGCGCAACTGGTTCAGCGTCATGGCCGGATGAGTACAGAAGGTAATCGAGATAACAATATTAGTATCTTGTGCACTCCCTTGTCGATACCTAGACTGCTGCTCATCCCCTCCGTGACAACGATGAGACCAGACATGAGCGACGACCTTTTTGAACGTGGTGAACAGATCCGCACCGAGGTGCTGGGGCCCGAGTTCGTGGCCAATTCCAAGGCCAACACCGACGCCTTCAGCGAGCCGATGCGGGCGTTCGCGATCCGCAACCTGTGGGGCGACGTCTGGGCCCGCCCCGGGCTGGACCGGCGCGCCCGCAGCATCGTCAACCTGGCGCTGCTGGCCAGCGCCGACCGTCCGGCCGAGCTCAAGACGCACATCCGTGGCGCGCTCAACAACGGCGTGACGCGCGAGGAGATCGGCGAGGTGTTCCTGCAGGTGGCGCTGTATTGCGGCGTGCCGACCGGCAGCGACGCGACGCGGATCGCCAGGCTGACCTTCGCCGAGATCGACGCGGCCGCGAAGTAAGGCGTGGCCAGGGACCTGACAGACATGACGGCAAGCTCCATCCCGCAACGCTACGAATCGCTGCGCAACCGACTGGTCGGCGACGCGGCGCAGGTCGGCTCGTACATCGACGGCCAGCTGGTGCCTGGCACCGGCCGCGAACTCGAGCTGGTCTATCCCGGCGATGGTTCGGTGTTGCAGACCTACCGTGACGCGACGCCGGCCATCGTCGCGCAGGCGCTGCGCTCGTGCCAGGCCGGCCAGCGCGCGTGGCAGGCCCTGTCGGCGCAGCGGCGCGGCGAACTGCTGGCGGCGCTCGGCGCTGCCGTCACCCGCCACGCCCAGGATCTGGCGCAGCTCGAGTCGGTGTCGTCGGGCAAGGCGATCAAGGGCTGCGTCGCGCAGGTCGCGGCGGTGGCCGAGATCTTTCGCTACTACGCCGGCTGGACCGACAAGTTCGGCGGCAACGTCATCCCGGTGCCAGGCGGGCAGCTGAACTACACGCTGCGCGAGCCGATCGGCGTGATCCTGCAGATCATGCCGTGGAACTCGCCGCTGTACCTGGCGGCGTGGAATGCGGCGCCGGCACTGGCGATGGGCAATGCGGTGCTGATCAAGCCGTCCGAGCTCACGCCGCTGACGGCGCTGGCGCTGGCCCGGCTGGCCGTCGAGGCCGGCTTGCCGGCCGGCGTGATCAACGTGGTGGCGGGGCTGGGCCAGACCATCGGCGATGCCGCGATCTCGGACCAGATCGTCAAAAAGGTGGTGTTCGTCGGGTCGACGCAAACCGGACGCCGGGTCGCCGCGGCGGCCGCGGCACGGCCGATTCCTTGCCTGCTCGAACTGGGCGGCAAGTCGGCCAACATCGTCTTCGAGGATGCCGATCTGGTGGCGGCGGCCCGCACGGCCGCCATCGCGGCGTTTTCGAACACCGGGCAGAACTGCGTCGCCGGCTCGCGCCTGCTGGTCCAGCGTTGCATCTACGAGCGTTTCGTCGACTTGGTCGTGCAGGAGGCCTCGCGCTACCGCATCGGCCTGCCGCTGGACGAGCAGTCCGACAGCGGCCCGATCAACAACGCCGCGCAGTACGAGCGGATCTGGTCGATGTTGCGGATGGGCCTGGACGAGGGCGCGCAGCTGGCCTGCGGCGCCGCTGAGCGGCCGGTGCAGCAGGGTTTCCTGGTCACGCCGACGGTACTGAAGAACGTGCGCAACGACATGCGCATCGCCCGCGAGGAGGTGTTTGGCCCGGTCGTCGTGGCGATTCCGTTCGACGATGAAGCCGATGCCGTGGCGCAGGCCAACGATAGCGAATTCGGGCTGGGCGGCGCGGTGTGGACCCGCGACGTGGCGCGCGCCCATCGGGTGGCCGCATCGGTGCGGGCCGGCATCTTCTGGATCAATATGTACCGCGACATGCACGTGGCCACGCCCTTCGGCGGCTACGACAGCAGCGGTTACGGGCGTTCCAGCGGCGTGGAAGCGCTTTACGAATACACCCAGACCAAAAGCGTCTGGGTCCCGACCGCGGTCGGCAGTTAATCTTTTTTTGGTGACTTCGAGATGGAACAGTTCAACAAGATCGGTGTAGTGGGCCTGGGCAATATGGGGCTGGGCATGGCGCTGTCGCTGCAACGTGCCGGCTTCGACGTGCTCGGGCTGGACAAGAGCGGCGCGACCGCCGCGAAGGCCAGCGAGCAGGGCATCGCGCTGGCCGCGGACCTGGCGCAACTGGTCGCGGCTTGCGATTGCCTCGTGCTGTCGCTGCCCAACTCGGCGATCGTGCGCGAGCTGCTGACCGGCGCGGCGGGCGTGGCGGCGCTGGCCACGCGCGCGCTGACGATCATCGACACCACCACCGCCGATCCCGAGGTCACCCGTGAACTGGCGGCACAACTCAAGCAGCAGGACATCGTGCTGATCGATGCGCCGGTCAGCGGCGGGCCGGGCGGCGCGCTGCGCGGCGAGCTGACGCTGTTCATCGGCGGCGCCGACGCCGACGTGCAGGCGGCCATGCCGGTGTTGTCCGGCATGGGCAAGAACCTGTTCCACATCGGTGGCACCGGCGCCGGCAACATCACCAAGATCGTCAATAACCTGTTGACGGCGGCGCAGCTGTTGACCGCGGCCGAGGCGTTCCGGATGGCCGAGGCGGCCGGCGTCAAGACCGAACAGCTGCTGGACGCGGTCAACGCGGGCTCGGGCCGCAGCGGCGTGACGCTGTTCAACTATCCCAACCGCATCCTGTCGGGCAGCTTCAACTCCGGCTTCACGATGCAGCTGATGCGCAAGGACGTGGCGCTGGCCGCGGCCCTGCACGACAAGCTGGGCGTGCCGGTGCCGGTGTCCAAGGTGGTCGCCGAGCTGTGGCGCGACAGCGCCGCCACGCTAGCGGACGGCGAGGACTTCAACCGCATCGTCAATTTTGTCCGGCCCTGAGCCGCGACCGGCACGCCACGGACCGCACAGCCATGCAAGCTGATCTGCTGACCGACGACTTCGACGCCTACATCGCGCTGCGTCGCGACCTGCATCGTCATCCCGAACTCGGCTTCGACGAGCATCGCACCAGCGCCGTGGTGGCGCGTGAGCTTGCCGCGCTGGGTTACGAGGTCAGCACCGGGCTGGCGGGTACCGGCGTGGTCGGCAGCCTGCGGCGGGGCGATGGCGCGCGCAGCATCGCGCTGCGCGCGGACATGGATGCCTTGCCGATTGACGAGGCCAACACCAGCGCGCATGCCAGCGCCCACGCCGGCGTCATGCATGCCTGCGGACACGATGGCCATACGGCGATGCTGCTGGCCGCGGCCAGGCATATCGCGCTGTCCGATGCGATCTCGGGGTCGGTGCACCTGCTGTTCCAGCCGGCCGAAGAGGTCGGCGAGCACAGCGGCGCCGAACGTTTGCTGGCCGAGGGGTTGTTCGACCGTTTTCCGGCCGACCTGGTGTTTGCACTGCACAATCATCCCGGCCTGCCGGTGGGCCGCTTCCTGTGCCGGTCCGGTCCGTACATGTCGGCCAGCGACAAGGTCCGGATCCGCATCCAGGGCAAGGGCGGCCACGCCGCGCGGCCGCATCTTTGCATCGACGCCAGCCTGGTGGCGTCGGCGGTGGTGGTGGCGCTGCAGTCGGTGGTCGCGCGCAACGTCGACCCGATGCAGACCGCGGTGGTGTCGGTCGGAAGACTGTCGGCAGGCCATACCTACAACGTGGTGCCCGACAGCGCCGAGATCGAACTGAGCGTGCGCTCTTTCGATGCCGAGGTCAGGTCGCTGCTGCGGCGCAGGATCGAGAGCCTGGTGCAGGCGCAGGTCGAGTCCTTTGGCGCGAAGGCTCACATCGAGTACGTGATGGGTTATCCGGTGCTGGTCAACGACGCGGCGGCGGCGGCGCTGGCGGCCGACGTCGTGCGCGAGGTGTTCGGGCCGGACGCCATCGACGCCGACGCCGCGCCGATCATGGGCAGCGAGGATTTTGCCTATCTGCTGCAGGCACGGCCGGGCGCGTTGATCCGGCTGGGCAATGGCGAGGGCAGTGCGTTTTTGCACCACCCTCGTTACGAATTCGATGATCGAAACATCGCCATCGGCGCGACCTTCTGGACGCGCCTGGTGCAACGTTATCTGGCTAGCTAGCCAGATTTTCTTGGTTCCCGAGGGGAGAAAAACAATGCAGATTCGAATCGGCGGTTTCGCCAAACTGTTGGCCGGCGTCGCCGCGCTGACGCTCAGTAGCGCGGCGCTGGCCGCCTACCCGGACAAACCGGTCAAGCTGATCGTGCCGTTCCCGGCCGGTGGCCTGGCCGACACCGTCGCCCGCGTGGTGGCCGAGAAGCTCGGCGCCTCGCTGGGCCAGCCGGTAATCGTCGACTACAAGGCCGGCGCCGCGACCATCATCGGCGCCGATACCGTGGCGCGCTCGCCCGCCGACGGCTATACGCTGCTGCTGGGGTCGGCGACCACCTTCGCGGTCAACCCGATCATCTATTCGAAGCTGCCTTACCGGCCGCTCGAAAGCTTCGAGCCGATCGGCATCGTCGGCAGCAATTCGCTGGCGCTGCTGGCCAACGAGTCGGTGCCCGCGGCCGACATCAAGCAACTGGTCGACGCGATCAAGGCCGACCCGCAGAAGTTCTCGTATGGCTCGCACGGCGCCGGCTCGACCGTGCATTTCGCCGCCGAGATGCTGTGGCGCGCCGCCGGCGTCGACGTGCTGCACATCCCGTACAAGGGCAGCGCGCCGGCCACCACCGACCTGATGGGTGGACAGATCGCGCTGGCCTTCGACTCGGTGCCGGCCGCCATGGCCGCCGCCAAGGGCGGCCGCGTCAAGATCCTGGCGACCAGCGGCCAGAGCCGTGCGCAGCTGTTGCCGAACGTGCCGACGATCTCCGAAAGTGGCTATCCTGTCACCTTGGACGCCTGGTGGGCGATCGTCGCGCCGCAGGGCCTGCCGGCCGAAGTCAAGGACAAGCTGGTGCAGGCCTTGCAGCAGACCATGGCCGACAAGAGCGTGCATGACCGGCTGGTCGGACTGGGTTTCGAGACCCGCTACGGCCCGCCGTCGGCCTTCGCTGAACTCATCAAGCAGGATACCGACAAGCTGGCCCCGATCGCCAAGGCGAACAACATTCGCCAGGACTAGAGGCAGCAGGGCCGCTACCCGGTCCGCCGATGTCGGTCGTCCCCGGTCTGGCTCGCGCCGCGCGGGCCGACCGACTTTTTTTGAATAGGGTGCCCCCGTGGCGGTAAGCGTTTTTGATCTGTTCAAGGTCGGTATCGGTCCCTCCAGCTCGCATACGGTCGGGCCGATGCGGGCCGCCGCGCTGTTCGCGCGCGCGGTGCACGCGCAGCATGGCGAGCGGGTCGGCCGGGTACGCGCCGAGCTGTACGGCTCGCTGGGCGCGACCGGCAAGGGCCACGGCAGCGACATCGCGGTGATGCTGGGCCTGGGCGGGCACGAACCCGACAGCGTCGACATCGAGCAGGTGCCGGCGATCCTGGCGCGGGTCCGCGACGCCGGCCGCATCGAACTGGCCGGCGCGCGCGAACTGCCGTTCGACGTCAAGAAGGACATCCTGTTCTACCGGCGCTCTCTGCCCCTGCATGCCAACGGCATGCGCTTCGTCGCGCAGGACGCCGGCGGCCAGGACATCAGCACGTCGACCTTCTATTCAGTCGGCGGCGGCTTCGTCGTCAGCGAGACGGTGATGGAGGATGCCAGCCGGCGCAAGCAGATCATCCCCGACGCCACCGAATTGCCGCTGCCGTTTCGTTCCGGCCAGGACCTGCTCGACATCACGAGCCGGCTCGGCATCAGCATCGCCGACGTCATGCGCCGCAACGAGGCGCACTGGCGCGAAGAACCAGACACCGTCGCCGGTCTGTTGCGGATCTGGCAGGTCATGCAGGAGTGCGTCGCACGCGGCTGCCGCGCCGAAGGCACCTTGCCGGGCGGCTTCCGGGTGCGCCGGCGCGCCGCCGAGCTGCACAAGAAGCTGTTGCGCATCGATGCCAGTGCCGACCCGTTCGCGGTGATGGACTGGGTCAACCTGTATGCGATGGCCGTCAACGAAGAAAACGCCGCCGGCGGCCGCGTCGTCACCGCGCCGACCAATGGCGCGGCCGGCATCGTGCCGGCGGTGCTGCTGTATTACCGGCGCCACGTGCCCGGTGCGACGGACGAGGGCGTGGTCGATTTTCTGCTGACCGCGGCGGCCATCGGCATTCTGTACAAGGAGAATGCGTCGATCTCCGGGGCCGAGGTCGGCTGTCAGGGCGAAGTCGGCGTGGCCTGTTCGATGGCCGCCGCCGGCCTGTGCGCGGTGCTCGGCGGCACGCCCGCTCAGGTCGAGAACGCGGCCGAGATCGGCATGGAGCATCACCTCGGCCTGACCTGTGACCCGGTCGGCGGCCTGGTGCAGATCCCGTGCATCGAACGCAACGCGCTGGCCTCGATCAAGGCCATCAACTCGGCGCGCATGGCCATGCATGGCGACGGCAATCACCACGTCAGCCTGGACAAGGTCATCAAGACCATGTGGGAGACCGGCGCCGACATGAAGACAAAGTACAAGGAAACCGCGCGCGGCGGGCTGGCGGTCAATATCGTCGAGTGCTGAGCGCTTGGCCGTTTGGCCGCGTGACCGCGTGACCGCGCGGCTGCGTGGCTGACTGCGCGCGGTTGGCTGGCACGCGCTGTTCTACGTGCCCGACGAAGGTGGCACGGACCGGTCTCACCCGACCCTGAGCCCGGACATGCCGGCGACGATGGCTATCGCGATGGCAGCGCTCGCGGCGATCGCGACGAACCCGCCGCGGTTCGCGCCGCGCAGGCCGGCGCCGTGCGCCAGCGACACGACTCTCAGGCCGCTGGCCAGATGGCCGAGCACGAAGAACACGCCGAGCGCGTAATGCGGCAGCAGGCGGATGTTCCATGGATCATGGATCAGCCCGGTCGGCGCGCCGGTCGCGAAATCCCAATCGGTCGGAATGCCGAGCGACAGGCGCGCATAGATGAACACCGAGTTCATATGGCCCAGCAAAAACATCGCAAGGTACAGGCCCGACGCCACCTGGAAGGTGCGCCAGGGATCGTGCGGCGCCGCGCTCCAGCGCCAGGCCAGATAGAGTCCGCTGCCGATCTGGAACAGGCAGGCCAGCACCAGCGGCGGCTCGATCAGGGGCGATCGGTAGACCGTACGGCCCCAATCCATGACGGCGCGATGTTCGGCAGGACCCAGCAGCCCGGCCAGATGATTGGCCAGATGGAACAGCACATACGCACAGACGATCAGTGCGCTCAGACCGTGAGCGACGCGCCAGCGGGCCAAGGCTGGCGTGGCGAGCTGCGGCGTCGCAGGTTCGGCCGATCTCGCGGCCCAGATCGTCGCCGCCAGCCAGATCGCACACCAGACCCACGGGTCCGGAATCGGACTGCCGAGCAAGGCCTGCACCACGCCGAGAAACACATATACGGTCGGCGCCGCGACGCTTGCGTAGGCCAGCCGGCGAAAGCCGGTCGGAATCGCCGGCCTGGCGGCCACGCGGATGCCGAGCGCCGGCACGCAGAACGCGAGCAGCAGCATGATCGCGGCGCCCGTCATGTCCATCGGCATCGCCGCCGAACCTGGCGGCCCGATCCAGCGATGAAACAGCATCAGCAGGAAGGGGTAGCCAGCGGCGGCCAGCGGTGGCAGCCAGACCAGCGGGTCGGTCGTGCGGACCGTGAGTCGCTTCACATCGTTCATTGGATTCTTTATTGGTAGGCGTCGCGGCAGCCCGGTACCGTAGTCAAGTCCGGGCACCGGCGCCATCGGTCGGCTGCGTTATCGGATGGCTGCGGTGGCCACGGCAGGCGCCGTGCTCAGGTCCATCGAGGCGACCAGGACGTCTTGCGCCGCGGCGATGTCGTCGTCGCCCAGGAAGGCCGTCGCCTGCAAGGGAAAGAACGACAACGACCTCAGACCCACGCAGGCAAACGCGGCGATCAGGTAAGGCGTCAAAAAGTCGGGTTGCTTCGCGCGGGCCCCGGTGAATACGCCCCCGGACGCGATGCCGATATAGATCGGCTTGTCGTCCAGCAGGCCGATCTTCTCGCCGCTGGGCGCCACGCCGATCGAGCGGCCGACCCGCAGAATGTGATCGATCCAGGCCTTGAGCACGGACGGCACCGTGAAGTTGTTCATCGGCGTGCCGAGCACGATGACGTCGGCCGCCTCGATTTCTTCAATCAGCTGCTCTGACAAGCAAGTCGCCAGCGTCGATTGCGCCGCCGTCAACGCCTTGGGCGAGGACAGCACCGTGGCGTAGTCGTCGCCGATATGGGGGATCGGCGCCATGCCCAGGTCGCGGCGGATGACCTGGCTATCGGGGGCGCTGGCGGTCAGCCGCGCGACCAGCGCGGCCGACAGCTTGCGGCTATGGGACGCGTTTCGCGGACTGCAGTCTATGTGCAAGATTTTCATCGGCGCTTCCATGTCGACAAGTAAGGATGGCCATCCGCTGCCAGTGCGCTGCGGCGGACCGCGCCGCAACCGCCATCGCGTGATGGTGCCAAAAGGCTTATTTGCTGGCCGTGCCGCGCTTGGCGTCGGCCTGCGCCACCGAGTGCTGATAGACCCTGAGCTTGGCTCGGTAGGCGCTGCTGCTGGTGTCGGGCGTGATCTGGCCATGCCATTCCTGGGGCAGATCGGCGGCGCGCCAGGCATTCAGGTCCTGCTGCACCTCGGCGCGCGTCAGCGTCGACGGCTCGGGCGGCGGTACCTGGGTCAATTCGCTGGCGTGTGCCGTGGCGATGGCGGACAGTGCGAGGGCAATGAAGGAGAGCGATTTTTTCATGATTCATCCCAAAAGATTGACGTTGAGACCCGGTCATCGAGTCTGTGAAAAAAGTATGAACTTATAACGCAGACTTGTCTAGTCGTAGTTAAAAGAATCCGGGGTTGCTGGGGTCCGTGTAGCGGGGGAGAGCGGGTCGGCCAATGCAGCCATCGACCTTGGTGGCGAGGGCGGTCAGGCCACGACGATGCGGCGTGGATCCGCCAGCTCGAAGATCTGCGCCCGATCGCCGGTGGGCGGGTAGATCCATTCGGTGTTGATCTGGGTCTTGAGCGCCTTGGCGTCCGGACCGGCCATCACCACCTGGCGGTCCCAGCCTTCGGTGTAGACGGCGCCCCACGGACCCAGGTCCAGGCAGGTCACGTACTTCGGCTGGCTGTACGGAATCGGGCTGGCGCCGAGCAGATCGGCCGCCACGTTATGGCCGGCCGAGCGGCCCAGGTTCATCGCGTGCTGGCAGGACATCATCGCGTGGTTGCCTTCGTCGTCGGTCGCCGCATAGGCGCAGTCACCGGTGGCGAACACGGCGTCCAGTCCCTTGACCTTCAGGTGGCGGTCGACGTGCAGCCGGCCGAAGCCGTCACGCTCGGCCGGGATCTGCGCGGTGAGGCCGTTGGCGCGCGCGCCCGCCGTCCAGATGACGGTCGCGGCATCCAGGCGTTCGCCGTTATCGAGTGTCACGCCGTCGGCGTCGACGGCGGCCACGCCGACACCGAGCTTCCAGGTCACGCCCAGCTCGCTCAGCGCCTGCGTGATCACCGGCCGCGGGCCCTCGCCCAGCTCAGGTCCGACCGCGTCGTTGCGCTCGACCATGATGACCTTGACGTCGGCCCGGGCGCCCAAGGCCTCGCGCAGGCGGGCCGGCATTTCCGCGGCGGTCTCGATACCGGTGAAGCCGGCGCCCGCCACGATCACGGTATTGCGCGCCGGGCTGTCGGGCCGATCGGCCAGCGCGTGGATATGCGCCTGCAGTGCGGCCGCATCGGCGACCTGGTCGACGTTGAAAGCGTGTTGGTCGAGGCCGGGAATGGCAGGGCGGTTCAGCCGACTGCCGGCGGCGATCACCAGGCGGTCATAGCCGATGGTCTGGCGGGTGGCGCCGTCGCCCGATCCGGCCAGGCCCACCTGCCGTGCCTGCGTATCGATGGTTGCCACCTGGCCCGCGATGAACCTGACGCCGGCGGTGTCGAAGAGGTGTTGCAGCGGAGCGCTCATCTTGTGCGGATCGTGCTCGTACAGACGAGGACGCACATGCAGCTCCGGTTTCGGTGCGATCAGCGCGACTTCGACATCGGCGCGCCCCAGCTGGTCCAGCAGGCGGGCGGCGGACAGCGCGCTCCACATGCCGGAAAAACCGGCGCCGATGACAAGGATGCGTTTGGACATGGCTTTGACTCCTGACTCAGATGCTGTTGTCGTGCGGCCGGGTCGATGCATGTGTGTCGAGCCCCGGCCTGTGTCGCGACACGATCTTCATCGCGTCGCTAACGGCGACTATACAAGTCCGAGTTAAAGGGTGCAAGGCATTATGCCGGCTTGCGGATCAGAACGCAGCTCTCTATAGTCCGAGTTATAGATTCTTCAGGTGAATGAACTCATGGCCTATATCGGGACCGGCGTCGAATACGCGCTGCATTGCCTGCTCTGGCTGGTGGCGCCGCTCGAGCAGCGACCCAGCAGCCGCGATCTCGCCGAGATCCAGGGCGTGCCGGCGGCGTTCGTGGCGAAGATTTTCCAGAAACTCGAGAAAGCCGGGCTGGTCGAGGCCAGCGGCGGCATTCGCGGCGGCTATCGGCTGGCCCGGCAGCCCGAGGACATCAGCGTGCTCGACGTCGTCGATGCGGTCGAAGGCCACAAGGCGCTGTTCGACTGTCAGGAGGTCAGGGGTCGATGTGCGCTGTTCGACAGCGAGCCGCCGCGATGGGCCAGCAAGGGCGTCTGTGGCATCCACGCCGTCATGCTGCAGGCCGAGAAGGTCATGCGCGACGAGCTGGCCAAGACCACGCTCGCGTCACTGACGGGCAGCGTGCTCGGCAAGGGCGTGCCGGCAAGCTTCATGAACGAAGTGAAGGTCTGGTTCGCCGACCGGCAGACGGCTCGCGAGGATGCGCGGATCACCGGGATGCGGTCGCGGGCCACGGCGCGCGAGGATGATTGAGGTGGCTGGCGGTCGGTGATTGTCGCTGCGCCGCGGTCCCCTCGGTGCCCGGCGGCTTGTGGCTAGCTGTGGGCGGGCTTGGTTTGTTTGCGCGGGCGAGCCTTGGCACGCTGTGTCGGGGCCGCTGCGGCGGTGGACGATGCCAAAGCCCGCGCCGCCCGCGCCAGTGCACGGCCGATCTGGTCGGCCTGTGGCGCTGCGCGGCTCATCGGCGCGCCGACCACCAGTGCGAAGGCAGTGCCATGCAGCACCACCGGGACGGCGACCGACAAGGTGTCGGCCTGGTGCTCGGCCAGATTGACGTGCCAGCCGCGCTGGTGACCCTGGTCGATGCGGTCCAACAGCTGGTCCACGTCTGTCGCAGTGTCATCCGTGTAGATGTGACGCGGCAGCGTCTCGAGCAGGTCGCGTTGTTCATCCTGCTTCAGTGTGCTCAGCAGCGCACGCCCCGATGCGGAAGCATGTAGTGGCTTGGTCTGGCCTGCATGGGCAGCGAACCGGACGATGCGGTCGGCCTCGATCGCGTCGAGATACAGCACCTGGTCACCCGCGAGCTGGGCCAGAATCAAGGTCTCCTGGAGCTCGCCTTGCAGCGCTTCGAGAACGGGCCGCACTTGCGCCACAACCTGATCGTATTCGGCGACCAGCAAGGACTCATTGAGCCATCGGCGCGTCAGGTAGTAGCCGTTGTGTGTCGCGTACGCGTAGCCTTCGGATTCGAGGGTTTCCAGCAGACTCAGGCAGCTGGACTTCGGAAAGCCCAGCGCCGTGGAGATTTGCGTCAGGCTGGCTGGCGCGCGTGTCCGGGCGAAGTAGTTCAGCAGCTCAAGTATCCGTTTGGCGCTTTTGACTTCACTCATGACAAGGCAGGGTAGTCGCTGTTCGAGGTGTGACGCGCGCTACCGGTGCTAAGGAGCCGCTTGATGGCCGATTCTAACAGCGAGGGGGCGGTGTCCCGGCCTGTTGGGAGCGCTACTGGGCTTCAATGCCAGCCTGCCTGATCTGCCTGCCCCAATCCTCGCGTTGCTCCCGCACGAACGTCTGAAACGGAGCGCCGATCAACGGATCAGGTTCGATGCCCATGGTGCGCAGTCGTTCGACGACATCGGCGGCGGCTAGCGATTGTTGCAGTTGGTCTTCCCACCAGGCGATGACGTCGGCAGGCAGGCCACGCGGTCCGGCCACGCCGATCCAGCCGCTCAGGTCGAGACCGCTCAGTCCGAGCTCCTGCGCGGTCGGCACGTCGGGCAGGATGGATGAGCGCTGCCGGGAGGTCAAAGCGATCGCCGCCAATTGCCGCGCGCGTACGAACGGCAGCACCGCACCCAAGTCCGCCGCGACGAAATCGACGTGACCGCCGATCAGGTCGGCCAGCGCTGGCGGTTGACCCTTGTAAGGCACGCCTAGCAGCTTGATGCCAGCCGTGCGAGTGAACGCCGCGGCGACGACCTGGCCGGTGCCCGAACCGTAGCCGTAGGACAGGAGGCCAGGCTTGGCTCGGGCATCTGAAATCAACGTCGCCGCGGTTGTGTGCGCCGACGCCGAGCGTGTCACGATCACCACATCGAAACGCACGAATCGGCCAATGTGTGTGAAGTCGCGTAGCGCGTCCAGTTGCGCGGCGTGCTTGGACAGGTAGGGGCCGGAAGAATGCGTAGCGCTCGACGATGGGCCCAGCGCGTAGCCGTCGGCGGGCATCTTGGCCAGAGCCTGGACGCCCAAGGAACCCAGGGCGCCGGGGCGGTTATCGATGACGATGGGAGTGCCGGTACGTTCGCGGATGTTGTCGAGCACGATGCGCGAGACGTTGTCGATGGTGCTGCCGGCCGGAAACCCGATGATGAATTTGATGGTCTTGCCCGGCTCCGGATATGGCGCGGCGCCAGCCACGCCGGCGATGGCCAGCGTCGCGGTGATCAACAGTGTCTTGC
The DNA here is from genome assembly GCA_023427085.1 of Pseudomonadota bacterium. Taxonomy (GTDB): domain Bacteria; phylum Pseudomonadota; class Gammaproteobacteria; order Burkholderiales; family Burkholderiaceae_B; genus Orrella. The sequence goes on along the minus strand of JAEZBO010000053.1, from coordinate 8,582 downwards.
AGCAGAAGCGAAAGATTGCATCCATTTGGCGTCCCCTGGTGTCGTTGAAGTTTTTCGCGAGTTCAGCCGCGGCCGGCCAGTTCGGCCAGTACGTCTTCGGTGTGTTCCCCGAGATTGGGTGCGTGGCGACGCAGGGAGCCCGGCGTGCGGCTGAAGTTCACGGGAATGCCTGCTTGCACGATGGCGCCCTCGGTGGGGTGCTCACTGCGATGCCAGAAGCCGACGGCAGCCAGATGTTCGTCGACGAGCAGATCATCGAGCGTGTTCACGCGCGCAAAGGGAATGTCGGCGTCGACCAGTGCCGCGATCCATTCTGCGGTGCTGCGCTCGCCCAATGCCACTTCCACGAATCGATACAGCTCGGCAAAGTGCTGGCTACGAACGGTGGGATCGCGATATCGGGTGTCGTCGGCCAACTCGGGCCGCCCGGCCAATGCGAAGAAGCGCCGCCATTGCGCATCGGTGTAGGGCACTACGCTCATGTAGCCGTCGCGGGTACGGAATGGCCGCCGAAAGGCATTGAGCAGGCGCGCATAGCCCGCCGGCCCAGCCGGTGGTTCGAAGGTTCGGCCGGCGAGGTGTTCGGGCGCCAGAAACGCCACCATGCATTCGAACATAGGCACTTCGATGGCTTGGCCCAGGCCACTGCGCTCGCGCTCGTACAGCGCACAAGCGACGGCCTGTGCGACATACAGGCCGACCACCTTGTCGGCCACGACTGATTTCACATAGGTGGGCGGCTCGGCACCGGCGTCGCCCTGCATCCAGGCCATGCCCGCCGCCGCCTGGATCGTGTCGTCGATGGCTGGGCGCCCCGCATAAGGACCGTGCTCGGCGTAGCCATAACAAACGCAATGAACCAGTCTGGGAAAGCGCGCCTGCAGCGACGCGTAATCCAGTCCGAGGCGCCGCAAGGCCGGTGCGCGCATGTTCGATAAGAGCACATCGGTTTGCCCAAGCAGGGCCATCAACTGCTGCTTGCCGTCGACCGATTTGGCATCGATGACCACGCTGCGCTTGTTGCGGTTCAGGTTCAGGTGGGTATGGCTCATCGCCGCGTGGCGTTGCGGCGTGACGTGCCGGAACACATCGCCCGCCTGCGACTCCACCTTGATGACGTCGGCGCCCATGTCGCCCAGCATTTGCGTGGCGAACGGCCCCATGCCGACGCTGCTGAGATCCAGCACGCGGACCTGATCGAGTGCCCCGGCCATGTCAGTTTGCTCCGAGCAGCCGGTGAGCCAGCCGCAGATGAGGTTGATCGACCATTTTCCCGTCCAGTCTGAAGGCGCTGGCGCCCGGGGTTTCGGCAAAGGCAGCGATTACGCGCCTGGCCCAATCCAACTGGTCGTCGCTGGGCGATAAGGCCCGGTTGATGGTGTCGATGTGGCGGGGGTGAATGGCCAGTTTGCCGACGAAGCCGTCGCGATACGACTCCTGCGCTTCGGTGCCGAGCAGTTGTAGCTGGTCCAGTTCGACGCAGACCGTGTCGATGGCGCGCACGCCGGCTGCCGCGGCAGCGTACAGGCATAGCGAGCGTGCCAGCCGATACGGTTCGGTGTAGCGCCCGTCGGTTCGATTGATCTGTGAGCCGAGATCGGCGGCAAGGTCTTCGGCGCCCCAACTGATACCCCACAGCCGCGGCGTCACGCCGGCGTAGCTGTCCAGGCCGAACATCGATGCGGCGGTTTCGGTGGCGATGATCAGAATACGCACGCTCCCTGGCGCCACGCCGCTGGCCGCCTCGAGCGCGTCAAGATAATGCGAGACTTGCCGCAGCACTGCTGCGCCGCTGCACTTGGGCAGCACGATGCCGAAAGGCCGTGCCGGTACGATGGCGCTCAGGTCGTCCAGCAGCAATCCGCTATCCAGCGCATTGACGCGAACCCAGCGCTGCGCGACGACCGCTGTGTCTTCGAGCATCTGGCGGGCCAGTTGCCGCGCGTTGGTTTTTTCTGCGGCAGCGACGGAATCTTCCAGATCGATGATCAACGCGTCCGCGCCGCACGCCTGCGCGCGCTGAAACTTGTGCGGTGAATCGGCGGGTACGAACAGCAGCGAACGTGTCATGACTGGCCCCGCAGGTCGCTTGGGCGGCGATGCATCAGCGCAGTGCGCGTGCAGCGGGCCACGACCTCATCACGCTGATTGATCGCTGAGTGCTGGAACTCGACGATGCCGGCGTTCGGGCGCGATCGGCTAGCCCGAACAGCCAACACCAAAGTGCGCACCTTGAGGGTGTCGCCTGCGAAAACCGGCTTTGGAAAGGCGACCTCGCTCATGCCGAGGTTGGCCACCGTCGTCGCCAGCGTGGTGTCGTTGACCGTCATTCCGATCATCAGCCCAAGCGTGAACAGGCTATTGACCAGCGGCTTGCCGAACTCGGATTTGGCCGCGAATTCAGCGTCGATGTGCAGGGGCTGCACGTTCATGGTCAAGGAGCTGAACAGCACGTTATCCATTTCGGTCACGGTGCGTGACCACTCGTGCTGGAACTCCTTGCCAACCGAGAATTCTTCGAAGTACAGACCCGCCATGATGGTTCTTCCTTAAGCGGGGCGTGGACAAACCGGGGAACCCCCAGACATCAACGCCGAGTCACTTGTTCATAAATAAGAACACTAGTTTATATATATGAACAGAATCGTGTACTCGGATAAACCCGCGGACGGAGGCTACTGTCGAGGCTCGCGGTCTGCCAGCAGGCGGAAAGCCAGTCGCATAAGGGTTCGTTCAATACTTGCTCAGGACAGGCTGTCAGTGACGTTGCGCTGGATCGCACTGTCACCTTTCACAGGCGTCATCCGGCCCACCCTTGCAACATGGCGGGCGTACGGCCTCACCAACATGGGCGGCCGCCGCTTTCGGAGCAGCCCTTGTCCCTGCGTGCGACCTTCCTCTCCTTCGTCGCCGGCTGCGCGCTGGTGCAGACGCTGGGCACCTTGCCCGATACCCATGCCATCGTGGCGCTTGCGGTGCTGGGCGTGCTGCTGGCGCTGGCGCTGTGCTCGCATCTTGCTGCGCCGGCCTGGACAAGGGTGGCGATCAGCCTGGCATTGGGACTGACGCTGGGCCTGGCCTGGGCCGCATCGCAGGCCCAGCTGCGGCTGGCCGACAGCCTGCCCGAGGCCGACGTAGGCCGTGTCAGCCGGGTCTTGTTGCAAGTCAGCGGCCTGCCGCAAGGCGACGACTACGAAAGCCGTTTCGAGGCCACTGTGCTGGACGCACGGCCGCCTGGCGTGCCGACCCGCATCGAGGTCAGCTGGTTCGCGCCGGGCGTGGCGCGTCTGGCGCAGGGCCGGCCGGCGGGCGCCCGCGGCACGCCGCTGCCGCGCATCGTGCCGGGTCAGATCTGGCGGATGTCGCTGATCCTGCGCAGGCCAGCCGGGCTGCGCAATCCGGCCGCCTTCGATTACGAGGGCTGGATGTTCCAGCGCGGCGTGCGCGCGTTGGGCACGGTGCGCGGCGTGCCGGTGATACAAGGCGATCAGCCGTGGCGCACCGCCGCCGTGGCGATCGAACGGCTGCGCTGGCATCTGCGCGCCGGCCTGCGCGAGGCGCTGGCCGGCAGCCGCTACGGCGCGGTGCTGATCGCGCTGGCGCTGGGCGACCAGGCCGGCGTGGCGGCCGACGACTGGCGGGTGTTCAACCTGACCGGCATCACCCATCTGGTGTCGATCAGCGGCGCGCACGTGACGCTGATCGCGGCCTTCGGCGGCCTGCTGGCGCTGGCGGGATTCAAGCGGCTGCGCTGGCGCGGGCAGGCACTGACCCAACGCCTGCCCGCGCAGGTGGTGGCGGCCTGCGTGGCCTTGCTGGTGGCGGGCGCCTATTGCCTGATCGCCGGTTGGGGTGTGCCGGCGCGGCGCACTTTTTTCATGCTGGCGGTGGTCGCCGCGGCGGCGATGGCGCGGCTGCCGATGACGCCGTGGCGGGTGTTGCCGGCCGCCGGTGCGCTGGTCTGCCTGCTCGACCCGTGGTCACCGCTGGCGCCCGGCTTCTGGTTGTCGTTCGGCGCGGTCGCCGTGCTGATGCAGGCGGGCGCGGCGGCCTGGGCCCGGCCTGCCGCGACGGGCTGGCGCGGGCGGCTATGGCTGGCCTTGCGCGAAGCGACGCGCCTGCAATGGCTGATCACGCTGGCCCTGACGCCGGTGCTGGCCTACCTGTTCCAGCAGGTGCCGCTGGTGTCGCCGCTGGCCAATGCGATCGCGATCCCGGTGGTCAGTTTCCTGGTGACGCCGCTGGCGCTGCTGGCCGCCGTGCTGTTGGCGCTGCCCGGGCTGTCGTGGCTGGGGGGCTGGGCCGCACTGGCGGGCGAGCGCCTCTTTGCGTGGATGATGTGGCCGGTCGCCGAGCTGGCGCAGCTGGACTGGGCCTTCTTCACCGTGGCGGCGGCGCCATGGCCTTACCTGCTCCTGGCGCTGGCCGGCATCGCCTGGGCCTTGCAGGCGCCGGGCTGGCCGCTGCGCTGGGCCGGTTGGCTGCTGGCCTTGCCTGGCCTGTCATGGAACGCGCCCCGGCCAGCGCCGGGCGACTGGCGCATCACGGCCATCGATGTCGGGCAGGGCGTCAGCGTGCTGGTGCAGACGGCGACGCAGACGCTGCTGTACGACACCGGCATGCGTTACGGCCAGGACAACGACGTGGCGCAGCGCGCGATCCTGCCGATGCTGCGTGCGCAAGGCGTAGGCGGGCTCGACGTGCTGGTGGTCTCGCACGCCGACGTGGACCACGCCGGCGGCCTGCGCAGCGTGTTGCAGCAGATGCCGGTCGCGGCGCTGCACAGCAGCTTCGACGTGGCCGCCTATCTGCGGCGCGAACAGCGCATGGGGCTGGGGAGCCCGCCGCTGCCGTCCTTGCCCGCGCAGCGTCTGGCTTGCGAGAAGGGCGTCGCCTGGGAGATCGATGGCGTACGTTTCAGCTACCTGCATCCGCCGGTCCAGCAAGCGGGCCAGCGCGAGCGGACCGCCAGCGACCGAAACGCCGGCAGCTGCGTGCTGCGTGTGCAAGGCCGGCATCATTCGGCCCTGTTGACCGGCGACATCCCGCGGGCGCAAGAGGCCCGGCTGATCGCGGGCGGACTGGACCGCACGGACTGGGTGCTGGCCGCGCATCATGGCGCGGCGACTTCGTCCGGCGCCGCGTTAGTGGCCGCGGTGCAGGCCAGCGAGGTGGTGGCGCAGGTCGGCAACAACAATCGCTTCGGCCATCCGGTGCCGGCCATCCAGGCCCGCTGGCTGCGCTCGGGTGCGCGCTTCTGGCGCAGCGATCGGGACGGCGCGGTGGTGGCGAGCTCGAGCGTACGAGGTCTGGACGTGGTGGCCGAGCGCACGCGCGAAGCCAGATATTGGCAGGGCCGATGAACCTGTCGCGTCACGGCTGGCGCGTGCAGGGTGTCGCAGCCCTTCAGTGCCGCCGCGCGCCGCCCAGATCCCACCAGGGCGGCAGCAGCGCCTGCACCTCGCTGCGCCGATAGCGGTCGTCGATCAGGGTCAGCACGCCTTCGTCCTGTTCGGTGCGGATGACGCGCCCGGCCGCCTGCACGACCTTGCGCAGGCCCGGGTACAGGTAGACGTAGTCATAGCCGCTGCCGTAGCGTTGCTCGAGCAACTGGCGCATCTGTTCGTTGACCGGATTCAGCTGCGGCAGGCCGAGGGTCGCGATCGTGACGCCGACCAGCCGCGAGCCGGGCAGGTCGACGCCTTCGGAAAACGCGCCGCCCAGCACCGCAAATCCCAGGGTGCGGCTGTCGGCGGTGAAGCCGGCCAGGAAGTCCGCGCGCTCGGCCTCGCTCATGTCGGGCCGCTGGATCTGCAAGGGCCAGTCGGGATGGTGGCGGCGCAGATGCTCGGCGATCTGCTCCATGTATAAAAAGCTGCTGAGAAACACAAGGTGGTTGCCGGGCCGCGACTGGTAATTGCGCACCACTTCGTCGGCGATGCGGCCGACCGAGGCGCCGCGGTCGCGGTAGCGCGTCGAGATGTGGCTGGCGATGCGCACCGCCAGTTGTTCGGCGCGAAATGGCGCGGCGACGTCCAGCCATGGCGTGGCCGGCGGCAGGCCGAGCAGGTCGCGGTAATAGCGCGGCGGCGCCAGCGTCGCCGAGAACAGCACGCTGGCCCAGGCCGCGGCATGCCGCGGCGCCAGGAAACCGGCCGGCACCACGTTGCGCAGGCAGATCGCCAGGCTGGCCGCGCGCGAGCCGTTGGTCACGGCGGTATCGAGCAGCGAATGCGGGCCGAACTGTTCGGCCAGCCGCACGAAGTGCAGCGCGTCGAAATAGAAACGTTGCAGGCCGGCGTCCAGCCCGGTGGGGTGCTCGGCCAGATGATCGGTGACCGCCGACACTACGCCGTGCAGCGCGGTCAGCCAGGTCTCGGGCAGTTCGTCATGGGTCTCGTAGCTGCCGGGCGCGGCCTCGCGCAAGGCGCGCCAGCGGCGCGCCAGGGCCTCGAGGGCAGGGCGCACTTCACGCGGCGCCAGCTTGCGGACCTCGCGCAGGCTCTGCTCGTGCAGCGCGGCGCTGTACATGCCGCGCGCGCGGTCGACCAGGTTGTGGGCTTCGTCGGCCAGCACCGCGACACGCCAGCCCAGCATCTGCGACTGCGCGTACAGCATGGCGCTGCCGTCGTAGAAATAGTTGTAGTCGCCGACCACCACGTCGGCCCAGCGCGTCAGCTCCTGCGCCAGGTAATACGGGCAGATGCCCTGCGCCAGCGCCAGCTCGCGCAGCCGTTCGCGATCCCAGGCGCCGGGCTGCGCGCAGGCGGCACTGCGCGCGGCTGGCAGCCGGTCGTAAAAGCCGCGCGCCAGCGGGCAGTCGTCGCCATGGCAGGCCCGTCCGGGCTGCTCGCAGGCCTTGTCGCGCGCCTGCAGCGACAGCACCCGCAGCGGCGTCGCGCCGTGGGCCGCCAGCGTGTCCAGCGCCTGCATCGCCAAGGCGCGGCCGGGCGCCTTGGCGGTCAGGAAGAAGACCTTGTCGATATGTTGATCGGGGCAGGCGCGCAGCATCGGAAACAGCGTGCCCAGCGTCTTGCCGACGCCGGTGGGCGCCTGCGCCAGCAGCGCGCCGCCGTCGCGCACGGTGCGATAGACCGCCACCGACAGTTCGCGCTGGCCGCTGCGAAACTGCGGCAGCGGAAAGCGCAGCGTGCGCAAGGCCGCATCGCGCCTCTGGCGGTGCACCGCCTCCTGGCGCGCCCAGTCCAGGAACAGGCCGCACAGCCGCGCGAAATGCGCCGCCAGTTCGCTGGCCGGCCATTGCTCGGTCAGCAGGGTCTCTTCGTCCTTGCCCAGGTCGTAATACACCAGCGCCAGTTCGAGCGAGGCCAGCCCGCGCGCGACGCAGAACAGGTGGCCGTAGATGCGTGCCTGAGCCCAGTGCAGTGCCCGCTGGCGCTCGCTGATGGCGGCGTAGCGGCCCCGGAAGGTCTTGATCTCTTCGAGCCGGTTGCGGCCCGGCAGGAAGCCGTCGGCGCGGCCGCGCACGCACAGGTCGTCGTGGCGGCCCGACAGCGAGATCTCGGCCTCGTAGCCCGGTCCGCGCCGCTCGCGCACCCGCGCATGGCCGGCGATGCCCTCGAGCGCGGTCGGCGCCGGCGTGTAGCGGGTGTCCAGGTCGCCGTGCTTGGCGGCGAATTCGCACAGCGCGCGGACCGCCACGGTGTAGGCAGGCGCGGTGCCGGCTGCGTCCGGGCCGGCGAGGGCTGGCACTGGTACAGCAGGCGCGACGTCCCGCGCGACGACGGCAGACTCCGGCACAGCAGGTGCGACGTGCCGCGCGACGACGGCTGACCCCGGTACAGCAGGCCCGACGTGCTGCCCGACGACGCCCGCCGCTGCGGGAGCCACCACGGCCGGCTCGCTGCGCTCGCCCGCCGATGTCATGCCGCTTCCGCCAGCCAGCGCACGTGGCAGACGCTGGCCTCGATGCCATGCTCGGCGCAATAGTGCAGCCAGCGGATCTGGTTGTCCTGCAGCCGGTCGCCCGGCCCCTTGATCTCGATGAGTTCATAGCGCGCCCGCGCCGGATCGAAGCGGATCAGGTCGGGCAGGCCGTTGCGATTGCCGCGCGGGTCGGCCAGCAGGCGCTCGAAATAGCGGCGCAGGTGCGCGGCCGGGATGCTGCCCAGGGCCAGGTCCAGCAGCGCCGGCGTCAGCAGGCCCCATGCGACGAAGGGCGATTGCAGGCCCTGTTTGTCGTCGTAGCGGCGCCGGATGGTGTCGGCATAGCGGCCATCGTCGAGCTGGGCCAGGCAGCTGGCGAACAGCGCCTGGCGGCGCAGCGCGAAGCCGGGCTCGTTCAGGTCGGCCGGCCCGCGTTGGAAGGGATGGAAGAAGGCGCCCGGCAAGGGCGCGAACACGGCGTCCCAGCACAGCAGACCGAACAGCGAATTGATCAGCGCGTTCTCGACATAGACGGTCGGCGCGGCCTCGCTATGCAGGTGCTCGCGCGCGGCCGCCTCGACCCGGATGCCCGGCGCCGGCGCCGGCAGCCACAAGGTCTGTTCGCGGATCGCCGGCGCGGCGCGGCGGCACGCGCCGCGGCACCGATCCTGCCGCGCACGGAGCTGGCGCTGGCC
>JAEZBO010000103.1 GCA_023427085.1 Pseudomonadota bacterium | reverse complement strand
GCGCCAGTGACGCTGCCGGCCGGCAGCGCGGCGTGGTTCGACCGCGCGGGCCTGATCGCTGCGGTGTCGGCCGACGCGGCCGGGCTGGCGGCCTGGCAGCATGGCCGGCTCGAGGCCCATGACCAGCCGCTGGCCGATATCGTCGAGGCGCTGCGCGATTACTGGCCCGGCATGTTGAGCCTGAGCGCGCGCGCGGCGGGTCTGCGGGTCTATGGCGTCTATGCGCTGGACGAGCCGCGGCGCACGCTGGCGGCGCTGGGCCAGACCTTGCCGATCCGGCTGCTGCCGCGCCTGGGCGGGCGCTGGATGCATATCGACGCGGCCTGATCGGCGCGGCACGCACGATCACGCTGTCACTTTTTCCGTCTCGATACACATACAGGACAGGGAAGCCGTATGTGTTCATCGCAGACAAGGAAACCAAGATGACTCCAAGCCGTTACGTGGGCCAGGGCGCACTGTGCCTGGCCCTGTTCGCCGTTGCCGGGCCGGCGGCGGCACAACCGGCGCAGGCCGCGCGCCATTACGCCGTGCCGGCGCAGGCGCTGGGTAGCAGCCTGGCCCGCATCGCCGCGCAGGGTGGCCTGCCGATCTCGATCGATGCGGCGCGGGTACAGGGCAAGACGGCGGCGCCGGTCGACGGGATGTACACCGCGCAGCAGGCGCTCGAGGCCGCCTTGCGCGGCACCGGCCTGCGCCTGCAGCGCACCGGCAGCGGCGTCCTGACGGTGGTGCCGGCAGCGGACGCGGCGCCGATATCGCAGATGGACGCGCTGCAGGTGACCGGCATGACGGCGGGCCAGACCTCGGAGGCGAGCCGGTCCTATGCCAGCCGCGAACAGGCCACGTCGCTGCGGCTGCGGCTGACGCCGCGCGAGACGCCGCAGACCGTCAGCACCATCACGCGGCAGCAGATGGAGGACCGCAACCTGGTGACGCTGGCGCAGGCGATGGAGGTGGCGCCGGGCGTGACCAACCTCACCCGTGCGCAGGGCGGCGTGCACTACACGGCGCGCGGCTTCGAGATGACCGACACCATGATCGACGGCATGGCCACGGTCGGCGCCGTCGATACCGGCTACGAACCCAACCTGGCCTTCTACGACCGGGTCGAGATCGTGCGCGGCGCGGCCGGCCTGGTGTATGGCGCCGGCGCGCCCGGCGGCGCGGTCAATCTGGTGCGCAAGCGTCCCACCGCCGAGCCGCAGTTCAAGGTGGCGGCGTATCGCGGCTCGTGGGCGGAGAACTATGCCGAGGTCGACGCCAGCACGCCGCTGAGCGAGAACGGCAAGCTGCGTGGCCGCTTCGTGGCGGCCTATCTGGACAAGCAGACCTTTGTCGATGACGAGTTCACCAAGGCGCCGGCGTTCTACGGCATCGTCGAGGCCGACCTGGGTGATCGCACCACGGCCTATGTCGGCGGCAGCCGCGAGCGCTGGCACCGCAATGCCGCGGTGGGCGGGCTGCCGCGCTACGCCGACGGCGGCGATCTGGGCCTGCCGCGCTCGTCGCGCGGCATGGCGCCGGCCTGGACCGAGATGAGCAGCACCGCCAACACCTTGTTCGGCGGTCTCGAGCACGAGTTCAATTCGCGCTGGCAATTGCGGCTGAGCGGCTCGCACCAGCGCCGCATCATCGAGAACCAGCGCCTGTTCAATGCCAGCGGCGCGGTCGACCGCGAGACGCTGACCGGTCCGGCGCTGGACAGCACGTTGTATGCGATCGATCGCCTGCCGCAGCAGAACCAGGCGCTCGACGCGATGCTGACCGGCGCGTTCTCGGCGCTGGGCCGCGAGCATGAAATCGTGCTGGGCAGTTCGTGGTCGCGCAACGACTGGGGCCGCGACGACCGCTGGGCGGTGGCGCTGCAGGCGCCGCTGGTGCCGGGCAACATCTTCGACTTCGATCCGTCGGCGATCGAGCGGCCGGTCTTTCTCGAACGGCTGGCCGAGGGCACCACCGTCAACACCTCGTGGGGCCACTATGGCGTCGCGCGGCTGCAGCTGGCCGAGCCGCTGCGGCTGATCCTCGGCGGGCGGGTGACGACGACCCGAACCGAGCAGCGCATGGAGGGCCGTTCCACCGGCATGACGCGCGACCGCAATGTCTTCACGCCGTTCGCCGGCCTGGTCTACGACCTGTCGCAGCACTGGTCGGCGTATGCCAGCTATGCCGAGATCTTCCGGCCGCAGAATTCGCAGACCACCGCCAGCGGCGCGATCCTGCCACCGGTCACCGGCGCCAACTACGAGGCCGGGCTCAAGGGCGAGTTCTACCAGGGCCGGCTGAACACGTCGTTCGCGCTGTTCCGGATCGACGAGAACAACCGCGCGCAGGTGGACCCCGACAATCCGCGCCCGTGCGCCGGCTCGCCGTTCGGCGGCGATTGTTTCGTGGCGGCCGGCAAGGTGCGCGGCGAGGGCTTCGAGACCGAAATCTCCGGCATGCTCAGCCCGGGCTGGGAGTTGATCGCCGGCTACACCTACGTCAGCACGCAGTATCTGCGCGACCGCGACGGCAGCGGCGGGCCCAGCGCCAATGAAGGCAAGGCGTTTCGCAGCACCACGCCGCGCCACCTGTTCAAGCTCTGGACCCAGTACCGGCTGCCCGATCAATGGAACCGCTGGACCGTCGGCGGCGGCGTGCATGCGCAAAGCGGCATCTACACCGAGAGCGGCAACGTGCGCATCGACCAGGGCGGCTACACGCTGTGGGGGCTGCGGGCCGGCTACGACCTGGGCGATCACTGGCGCATCGCGCTCAATGTCGACAACCTGTTCGACAAGCGTTATTACCTGCGGCTGGGCAGCGTCAATGCCGGCAACTGGTATGGCGAGCCGCGCAGCTGGATGCTGAGCGTGCGCGGCGAGTTCTAGCCGCGCGGCAGGCGCGCAGCCCGGCGGCTGGCGCTGCGGCGCGCCGGCCGCCGCCTAGCCGCGCTTGAGCAGCGTGGCCGCCTCGATCGCGAAGTAGCTCAGGATGCCGTCGGCGCCGGCGCGCTTGAAGGCCAGCAGCGACTCCATCATGGTCTTGTCGTGATCGAGCCAGCCGTTGGCCGCCGCGGCCTTGAGCATGGCGTACTCGCCGCTGACCTGATAGGCGTAGGTCGGCACGCGGAAGGCGTCCTTGACCCGCCGCACCACGTCCAGGTAAGGCATGCCGGGCTTGACCATCACCATGTCGGCGCCTTCGCGCAGGTCGGCCGCGATCTCGCGCAGCGCCTCGTCGATGTTGGCCGGGTCCATCTGGTAGGTCTGCTTGTTGGACTTGCCCAGGTTGACGGCCGAGCCGACCGCGTCGCGGAACGGGCCGTAGAACGCGCTGGCATACTTGGCCGAGTAGGCCATGATCGCGGTGTGGATGTGGCCGTCGGCCTCGAGCGCGCGGCGCACCGCGCCGATGCGCCCGTCCATCATGTCGCTGGGCGCGACGATGTCGACGCCGGCCTGGGCCTGGATCAGCGCCTGCTGGCACAGCAGCTCGACGGTGATCTCGTTGATGACGTAGCCGGCCGCGTCGATCACGCCGTCCTGGCCGTGGCTGGTGTAGGGGTCGAGCGCGACGTCGGTCATGACGCCCAGTTCGGGAAAGCGCTGCTTGATCGCGGCCACCGTGCGCGGCACCAGCCCGTCGGGATTGGCGGCCTCGCTGCCGTCGGGCGTCTTGAGCGAGGGGTCGATCACCGGAAACAGCGCCAGCGCCGGGATGCCCAGTTCGGCACAGGTCTCGGCGACGCGCAGCAGCGAGTCGAGCGAATGGCGCGAGACGCCCGGCATCGACGACACGGCCTCTTGCAGCCCCTGGCCTTCGGTCACGAAGACCGGGTAGATCAGGTCGTCGGTGGTCAGGCGGTTTTCGCGCACCAGGCGGCGCGAGAAATCGTTGCGGCGCACGCGGCGCGGCCGCGCATCGGGAAAGTCGGCGGCAACGAGATGAGGAACGACGGTCATGGCACCACCTGCGGAGAGATCCAGTTTTCGATGAGTTGGCCGGCTTCTTCGAGACCGATGCGTTCGGTTGACGAGAACGGCACGGTGTGCAGCGCGCCGATGTCGGCGAGTTCTTTTCGCACGGCGTAGATGGCCTTGATACGCTGGCCGTAGGGCAGCTTGTCGGCCTTGGTCAGCAGCGCCAGCACCGGCCGCTTGGTCGGCGCGATCCAGTTAGCCAGGTTGCGGTCGAGCTCGGTGACGCCGCGGCGGATGTCGATCATCAGCACGATGCCGGCCAGCGCCTGGCGCTGGCGCAGATAATCGCCCAATACGTCGGTCCATTCCTCGCGGGTCTGCTTGTTGACGGCGGCATAGCCGTAGCCGGGCAGGTCGACCAGGAAACCCAGCTGCGCGCCGGGTTCGAGCGGATCGGGCAGGCCGAACATGTTGATCAGGCGCGTGCGGCCCGGCGTCTTGCTGGAGAACGCCAGCCGGCGCTGATTGGTCAGCACGTTGATCGCCGAGGACTTGCCCGAGTTGGAGCGGCCGACGAAGGCGACCTCGGGCGGACCAGCCGGCGGAAGTTGATCCAGCCGGGCGGCGGACACGTAAAACGAAGCGCGGTGCAGGAGGGACACAGGCAGGGCCTAATTAGCGAGCAAGCCCTATTGTATAATCGCGTGTTTGCTGTGGTGTCCTCGGACGCAAGGTATCGTTACCACGCGCCCGCTGTCGGCACCGATCTACGCCACGAAAGGCGCGACGGCAAACAAAAACGCGGCCTATCCCGCGAACAAGAAGAATCAGTACGCAAGATAGCAGTACGGTAAAAAGAGTAACGGAGCAAAGACAGCGCCGGCTGGAAGGAAGCGGGCATCAACAGCGGACCTCTATCGTCCGCGCGCGACGCATTCCGTGGTGCTTTTGAGGGGTGGGGCACAGAGCCCGACCGTGATCGAGGTCCGATCGTCGAGGTTTTTCATGAAGCGTGTGTTGTCCCGGGTATTGGTCGCCAGCGGTGTGCTGGTGAGTGCATCCATCGTCCCCGTCAGTCATGCCGCCGATGCGGCGGGCATGGCCAAGCCCGACCTGGCCAAAGGCAGCCGGTTGTACGAGCAAGGCGACGCCGCGCGCGGCGTGATCTCCTGTGCGTCCTGTCACGGGGCGGCCGGAAACAGCAGCTTGCCTGCCAATCCGAATCTGGCTGCCCAGCCCCACGAATACCTCTACAAGCAGCTGGTCGACTTCAAGGTCAAGGAAGGCGCCGAGCTGCCGGTGCGCAAGGGCCCGAATCGCGCGCCCACGCCGATGACACCGATGGTCGCGCCGCTGACCAGCGAAGACATGCGCAACGTGGCGTACTATCTTTCGCAGCAGCGGCTCGAGAAGCCGGCCACCGCGGGCCACGAAGATCTGGTCGAACTGGGCCAGCGGATCTGGCGCGGCGGCTTGCCCGATCAGCAGGTGCCTGCCTGTGCCTCGTGCCACGGCGCCGCCGGCGCGGGCATCCCTGCCCAGTATCCGCGCCTGTCGGGGCAGTTCCCGGCCTATATCGAGGCGCAGCTCAAGCTGTTCCGCAGTGGCGATCGCGCCAACAACCAAGCCATGCACGACATCGCGCGCCGGATGACCGACGAAGACATCCGCGCGGTCTCGGACTACGCCGCCGGCTTGCGCTGATCCAGCCCGCCCCGAGGCCCGGGCGGTCCCTTCGGGGACCGTCCGCCGCAGGAGCGGCCTGGGGGATTTTTTCTAGCAGATGACTTCGCAGCCCGCCCCCCTTTCCCGCCGAATGCTGGACGACGCCACCGAGCTGCTGGGCTCGATGCGCTTCGCGGTCAGCCTGTTGATGTTCATCTGCGTGGCCAGCGTGATCGGCACGGTGCTGCCGCAGGGCCGCGCCGCGTCGACCTACATCGATCAGTTCGGGCCGTTCTGGTTCGAACTGTTCGACAAGTTCTCGATCTGGCACGTCTACAACAGCTGGTGGTTCCTGCTGATCATGGCTTTCCTGGTGGTGTCGACCTCGCTCTGCGTGGTGCGCAACGCCCCCAAGATGCTGCAGGACGCGCGTTCGTTCCGCGAGTACGTGCGCGCCTCGAGCCTGCGGGCGTTTCCGCACCGGGCCGAGGCCGACAGCAGCCAGGACGTCGCCGCCACCGCCGCGCGGCTGCTGCAGATGCTGCAGCGCCAGGGCTACGCGGTGCGCGAGCGCCGCGACGGCGACTCGGTGATGCTGGCCGCCAAGCGCGGCAGCGGCAACCGGCTGGGCTACATCTTCGCGCACGCGTCGATCGTCATCATCTGCGTCGGCGGGCTGTTCGACAGCGAGCTGCCGGTGCGCATGCAGGTGCTGCTGGGCGGCAAGCAGCCGCTGACCGAGAACATGCTGATCTCGGAGGTGCCCGAATACGGCCGCCTGGCGGCCGGCAACCCGAGCTTCCGCGCCAACGTGCTGGTGCCCGAGGGCTCGCGCATCAGCAACGCCGTGGTGCTGGTCGGCGAGGGCGCGCTGGTGCAGCCGCTGCCGTTCACGCTGCAGTTGGACAAGTTCATCATCGACTACTACTCGACCGGCATGCCGAGCCGCTTCGCCAGCGAGGTCACGGTCACCGATCCCGATGACGGCAGCAGCTTCCAGTCCACCATCGAGGTCAACGAACCGCTGCGCTTCAAGGGCGTGACGGTCTACCAGTCCAGCTTCGACGACGGCGGCAGCCGCGTGGTGCTGACCGGCCGGCCGCTGGCGGGCCCGCAGGACTACAGCATCGAGGTCGACGGCAAGGTCGGCGAGTCGTCGCAGGTCATGCTGCGCAACGGCGAACAGGCGCTGCAGCTGGACGTGACCGGCCTGCGGCCGATCAACGTCGAGGACCTGCGCAGCGGCGAGCCGCCGCAGCCCAAGGCCTGGGGCGAGCACGTGGCCGCGGTCACCGGCAGCGCGGCCGGCGTCACCAACGAACACCTGCGCAACGTCGGCCCCAGCATCGAATACCGGCTGCTCGACGCCAGCGGCCAGGCGCACGAGTTCCACAACTACATGCTGCCGGTGCAGCTCGACGAGATCCCGGTGTTCCTGGCCGGCGTGCGCACCTCGCAGGCCGAGAACTACCGCTACCTGCGCATTCCGATGGACGAGCGCGGCACCGCCGACGAGTTCCTGGCGCTGCGCGCCGCGCTGGCCGATCCCGCGCTGCGCCGCGAGGCGGC
The DNA here is from genome assembly GCA_023427085.1 of Pseudomonadota bacterium. GTDB lineage: Bacteria > Pseudomonadota > Gammaproteobacteria > Burkholderiales > Burkholderiaceae_B > Orrella. The sequence continues at coordinate 2,087 of JAEZBO010000103.1, read as the reverse complement.
CCGCCGCTTCGCGCAGACCAATGCTGGCAACACCGACAGCGGCGCCTTGCAGAATTCGGCCGAGCGCGCGCTCGAGACCTTCTCGGTCAGCGGCCTGCAGGGCGTGGCGCGTTTCCTCGAGTCCAACGTCGCGGCCGCCGAACTGCCGCGCGCCGCCGACATCGTCATCCGGCTGCTGGGCGCGGCGATGGGCGAGCTGCGCGTGATGGTGCGCGAACGCCAGGGCTGGCCGGTGTTGCCGGCCGACGGCGACGCGGCGCAGCAGGCCGATACCTGGTCGCGCATGGCGGTGGCGGCGCTGTCCGACCTGGCGCTGTACCCGGTGCCGGTGCTGTTCACCCTGAGCGACTTCGAGCACGTGCAGGCCAGCGTGTTCCAGGTCAGCCGGGCGCCCGGCAAGAACGCGGTCTATCTGGGCTGCCTGCTGCTGGTGCTGGGCATCTTCACGATGTTCTACGTGCGTGACCGCCGCATCTGGCTGTGGGTCGCGCCGCGTGGCGAGGGCAGCCATGTGATGGCGGCGATGACTTCGCAGAAGCGTACACTCGATTTCAACCGGGAATTCGAGCGCCTCAAGCAGGCGCTGGGCCGGCTGGCCTGAACCCCGGCAACCAGGAGGCTTGTTCATGAACGAGCGTGCTAGCACCTTGTCCGATCCGCTCTGGCGCGACGACGACATCCAGGCAGGTTCGGAAACCGGCGATGGCCGAGCCAAGCGCGGCCGGCTCGACTGGACCGACCTGGTGTTCTTTCTCGCGCTGGCCGCCGGCGTCGTCTTTGCGCTGACCCGCTACGACTATGCGATGGATGGCTACGAAAAGGTCATCCTGTGCGGCGTGGTGCCGTCGCTGGTGTGGCTGGGCTGGCTGTGGCGGCCGTTGCGCACGCTGATGGTGTTCTGTGCGCTCGCGGTGGGCCTGGCGCTGTTGCTGTACCAGGCCGACATCGGCCGCGCCGAGGAGTCGTTCTTCCTCAAGTACCTGTTCTCGTCGCAGTCGGCGATCCTGTGGATGTGCCTGCTGTTCATCGTCGCCACGGTCTGCTACTGGATCGGCCTGTTCAGCCAGACCGCCGCGTGGCTGGGCACCGCGCTGACCTGGGGCGCGGTGTTCGCCGGCACCACCGGCATGCTGGTGCGCTGGCGCGAGAGCCACCTGATGGGCCCCGACCTGGGCCACATCCCGGTCAGCAACCTCTACGAAGTCTTCGTGCTGTTCGCGCTGGTGACGGCGCTGTTCTATCTGTACTACGAGCGCCGCTATGCCACGCGCGCGCTGGGCGGCTTCGTGCTGCTGGTGATCTCGTCGGCGGTGATCTTCCTGCTGTGGTATTCGTTCACGCGCGACGCGCATCAGATCCAGCCGCTGGTGCCGGCCCTGAAAAGCTGGTGGATGAAGCTGCACGTGCCGGCCAATTTCATCGGCTACGGCACCTTCTCGCTGGCGGCGATGGTCGGCTTCGCCTACCTGGTCAAGGAGCATGGCGAGACCCGCTCGTGGCGCAAGCTGGCGCCGCTGTTCGTGCTGGGCGTGCTGCTGGCGGCCGAGCCCATGGTGTTTCGCACCGAAGGCCTGTCGATGACCTGGATGCTGTACCTGGGCATCGGCGCGGTGCTGGTCGGCGCGATCCTGGCGCTGCGCCGGCCGATCGCGCAGCGCCTGCCGCCGCTCGAGGTGCTGGACGACATCATGTACCGCGCGATCGCGGTCGGTTTCGCGTTCTTCACGGTGGCCACCATCCTGGGCGCGCTGTGGGCCGCCGATGCGTGGGGCGCCTACTGGCAGTGGGACCCGAAGGAGACCTGGGCGCTGATCGTCTGGCTCAACTACGCGGCCTGGCTGCACATGCGGCTGATGAAGGGCCTGCGCGGCACCATGGCGGCCTACTGGGCGCTGGTCGGCCTGCTGCTGACCGGCTTTGCCTTTTTGGGCGTCAACATGTTCCTGTCGGGCCTGCACTCGTACGGCGAGCTGTAGGCCGGGCCGGCCGGCGCCGCGCGACGCGGCGAGCCGGACCGGTTGCCGCGTCGTGGCCGCGATGGTGGCGGACACGGCCGCATGCAGGGCCGGGGCGGGGGGGCCGCCCCC
>JAEZBO010000105.1 GCA_023427085.1 Pseudomonadota bacterium | reverse complement strand
CGGGACTGCCGGCCGTGCCGGTGCTGCCGGCCAGGGTGTCGGCACGCGCCGCGGGCTGGGCGCCGGCGGGCGTTTCGGCCGGGCTGGCGGCAAGCCGGGCCGCGCCCGGACCGGACGGCAGTTGCGCCTGCGGCTCGGCACGCAATTGCGCCGCCGTGCGTTTGCCAAAAGCCAGGCCGGCCAGGTGGGATTCGTAGAACAGTCCGCTGCTATCGAGCGTCTGCGCCAGCGCGCGCGCCAGCAGCGCCGGCGTCGGCGCACCGGCGGCGCCAGCGTTGCCGGCCATGCCGGCCGCGCTGGCCTGGCTGGTCGCGGTGCTGGCAGCACGGTCGGCGCGCGGCGCGGTCAGCTCGGCATCGCCCGGCGGCCACAACGGCGCGCGGCCCAAGGCCGGCGGCGCCGACTCGGGAAAGCGCGCCAGCAGCGCCAGGATGGTGCGCGCGGTCAGTCCCAGCGAGGTCGGTGCCGAAGGCGTGAACGCGGTGCTGGTCTGGCGCAGCCGGCTGACCGCCGCGCGCACGGCCTCTTCGGTCGCGCGGTCGCCGACCTTGCCTTGCGAACCGCCACGGATCTGCTCGAGCAGCGTGCGCTCGAGCATCTCGCGTTCGCTGCGCGGCACCGCCGGATCCGGGCCGAGCAGGCGCGCCGCCGCACTGGCTTGCGACACCGCGTCGGGCCGCGCGCCGGTGATCAGGTTGGCATGCTGCGCCATCGTCGTGCCGAGCACGGCGTCCAGCCGCTGGACCAGCAGCGTGCCGAGCGCGGACGAACCCACGCTCATGCGTCGGGAACCGACAGGCCGTAGGTGTTGATCAGCGACTGCTGGCGCTTCATGCGGCCCAGCAGGTCGCCCAGGCGGGCCAGCTGCGGCATCGCCAGGTCACGTGTCATCGCATCGTTCTCGAGGATGCGGACGATGAAGTCGTGTTTCTGGGCACGGTCATCGTCATCGAGCGACACCCGGTTGTCGATGCGGCGGATCGCTTCGGTCAGCTCGCAATACTGCTGACCCAGCTGCAGGACCAGTTGCCAGTCGTCCTGGCGCGCCGCGCCCAGCATGGCGTCGGTGATGTCTGCGATTTTTGCGTACTGCTGCAGGATGGCGGAAGGGGGCGAGCTCATCGTAGATGCAGAAAAGGACTCTGCTGGCTCACGCCGGCAAGAGCAAAGGGGGTCAGGTTGCCGTCGCGGTCCGCCATGCCTCGCCGATGTCGGCGAGCAGCTTGTCGGCCAGGTCGAGCCGGTTCGTGTCGGTATGCAGGTTGGCCAGCAGCAGGTTGTGCGCCACGATTTCGTAGACGCTGCGCAGGTTCTGCGCGACCTCGCCGCCCTTGTCCACGTCCAGGCTGGCCTTCAGGCCGTTCTCGACGATGTCCAGCGCCTTCGAGATCGACTGCCCGCGCGCCGCCACGTTGTTCTGTTCGATGTGCAAGCGCGCCTGCGCGATGGCGGTGCGCGCGCCGTCGAACAGCAGGGTGATGAGTTTTTCCGGGGACGCGCTCAGGACCTGGGTTTCCAGGCCGATGTTGGCGTACGAGCGGGCGAATCCGCCTGAGCCCGGCGCGCGTCGTGCTGCGTAGCTCATTAGTTCCTCTCGTTGTTGCTGCTCAGCATCGACAGCTGCTGGGTCAGGTAGGAGCTCAGGGAGTTCATTTGCGCGACCATGCCGTCGAGCGCGACGAACTGCTTGCGATAGCGCTCCATGGAGGCCTCGATGCGCGTGTTCACGCGCGTGGTTTCGTCCTTGAGATCGGCGATCGTGCGGCGCATGCCTTCCTGCGCGTTGTTGATCACGCCGCCGGTGCGCAGGATGTCGAAGCTGGCCGTGCGCATGCGTTCGGCCAGGCCCTGTTCGCCGGTGAAGACGGCCATCACGCCCGGCATGTTGTTCTTGAGCGCGGCGTTGAGCTTGTCGTTGTCGATCACCAGCGTCGAGATCGCGCCTTCGACGCGGCTGGAGATGCCCAGGTCGTCCAGCGACTTGATGGTGCTTTCGGGCAGCGCCGAATCGAGCACGCCGCGCAGGCGGCTCTGGATCGTGCGCGACACCGAGTCACCGGTCAGCACGCTGGCGGTGTTCTCGGACAGGTCGACCGCCGTCATCTGGCGGATCGTGTTGTTCAGGCTGTTGTAGGTCGAGACGAAGGTCTCGATCGCGGCCTTGGTCACCGAGGGGTCCTCGGTCACCTTGATCTCGACCGGCGTAGTGGTGGTCTTGGTCAGCGTCAGCGTCAGGCCCTCGATCGCGTCCGACACCGAGTTGGTCTGGCTGGTGATGGCGATGTCGTTGACGGTGAAGGCCGCGTTGGTGGCCTTCTTTTCGCTCATGGTGCCGCTGGGCGGCTCGCCGGCCTGGAAGTTCAGGATGCCGGCCAGCGTCGCGTTGCCGGCCACCGACACGCCGCTGAGCGCGGCCTCGGTGCCGGTCGTGCTGGCGGTCAGCATCAGGCGTTGCGGGGCGTCGGGGTCGCCGTCGTTGATGACGCTGGCCTGCAGGCCCAGGCTGGGGTCGGCGTTGATGGCCTTGACGACGTTGTCGAGCGAGGCCGGCTGGCCTTTCAGATCGAGCGTCTTGGTGCCACCGCCGGCCAGCGTGAAGGTGATGACGCCGCCAGTGCCCTGTGCCTCGGTACGGCTGGCGACGCCCTGCGCGACCAGGCTCTGCGAGCTGGCCAGCGAGCTGACCGTCAGCGAGTATTGGCCGGCGAACGCGGCGTTGGTGCTGGTCACGCCGATGGTGGCCGCATCGCTGGACGTGCTTTTCTTGGCGCCGAACGTGGTGCTGCGGTTGAGCGCCTCGGCGGCCGTCTGCAGCGCCTCGACGCTGCTCTTGAGCACGCCGTAGGCCGACAGCCGGGCGTTGGCGAGCGTGGTCTTGTCTTCGATGAGCTCGAGCGGCACGCTCTCGGCCTTGCGCAAGTCTTCGAGCAGTTTTTCGAGCGGCAGGTTCGAGCCTACGCCAATCGCCGATACAGCCATTTCAATTCTCCAATGTGTTGCATTGTGCGCGTGTCACGTCCGATCCGAACAGTCGCGCAACAGGCACTTCTCGGCCCAATTCAGCCTTTCCGGCCTCAGGCTTCGGCCTTGATGGTCTGGCCCTGCAGGCTCACGATCATCTTGGCGACGCGGATCACCGCATCGCTGGGAATGGTCTTGATGGTGTCGCCAGTCTGGCTGTCGACCACCGTGACGACCAGCCGCTGGGCGTCGTCGTCCATCTCGAAGCGCAGTTGCGTCGACCACGCGTCGAAGCTGCGGTTGATTTCCTCGAGCGCCTTCTCGAGCGGTTGCGAGGCCTGCTGGGCGGGCTCGCGGCGGTCGTCCTGACTGCCGGAGTGGCTCAGACCCGTCTGATTGCTGGAAGCGGTCTGGCCTACCTCGCTGACGGTGGTCGCGGCGTCCAGCACCAAGGTGTCCGGCAGCGGCGCGGCGACGGCAATGACGGGAACAGCGGGGGAAGAGACTGACGGTATCGCCATGGTGACTCCGGCTGGACTGCACTGGACAGGTCGCGCGCGCCAGCGACGGCAGCGCGAGAGGTGATAGACGGACTAACGGCTGCGCCGGCTCGAACTTTAGCCAGACCGGCGTCCACCCGGGCCAGCGGCGAGGCAGGGCGGCCGCGCTGATAAACTGGCGCCCCTTGCTCCGTCACGCCGTTCCATTCATGTCCGCACACCTCGCCCGGCCCGACACTGCCTCCACGCTGGAACAGTGGCTTCTGTATCTCGAATCCCTGCACGCCCGCCCCATCGACATGGGACTGGAGCGGGTGCGCGAGGTGGCCGCGCGGCTGGACCTGCGCATCGACGGGGTCAAGTTCGTGGTGGCCGGCACCAACGGCAAGGGTTCGACCTGCGTGATGCTCGAGGCCATGCTGCAGGCGGCCGGCTACAAGGTCGGGCTGTATACCTCGCCGCATCTGCTGGCCTTCAACGAACGGGCCCGCATCGATGGCGAATACGCCAGCGACCAGGCGCTGATCCATCATTTCGACCGGGTCGAGGCGGTGCGCGGCCAGACCACGCTGACGTATTTCGAATTCACCACGCTGGCCATCCTCGACCTGTTCGCGCACGCCGGTCTCGATGCGGTGGTGCTCGAGGTCGGCCTGGGCGGCCGGCTGGACGCGGTCAACATCGTCGATGCCGACTGTGCGATCGTCACCAGCGTCGACCTGGACCATACCGACTGGCTGGGCGACACGCGTGAACAGATCGGCCACGAAAAGGCGCACGTCTACCGCAGCGGCCGGCCGGCGATCTGCGCCGACCCGGTACCGCCCGAATCGGTGCGCGCGCACGCCGAGGCGATCGGCGCCGACCTGTGGCTGTTCGGGCGCGACTACAACTATTCGGGCGACCGCCAGCAATGGAGTTACGGCGGTCGCGACCAGCGCCGCCGCGCGCTGGCGTATCCGGCGCTGCGCGGCGCCAATCAGCTGCTCAACGCGTCGGCCGCGCTGGCGGCGCTGGAAGCCGTGCACGACCGTCTGCCGGTGCCGCAGCAGGCGGTGCGCATCGGCTTGTCGCAGGCGTCGCTGCCGGGCCGCTTCCAGATCGTGCCGGGCAAGCCCACGATCATCCTGGATGTGGCGCACAACGCGCACGCCGCCGCCGTGCTGGCGCAGAACATCGAAAACATGGGCTTCTTCCCGTATACGCACGCGGTATTCGGCATGCTGCGTGACAAGGACGCCGACGCCGTCATCGCCGCGCTCGGGCGGCGGGTCGACCGCTGGCATTGCGCCACGCTCGAGGGCGAGCGCGGCCGCGACGGCGCCCAGTTGGCCGACCGGGTCCGGCAGGTGCTGGATCTGGACGACACGCAGGCCGACGAACCGCGCGCACAGGCCGCCGGATCGGTGCGCGAGGCCTTCGAGGCGGCCCGCCGGGAGGCGGGCGAGGGTGATAGAATCGTGGTATTCGGCTCGTTCCTGACCGTCGCCGCGGCGCTGCAAGCGCTGGGCCGTACGGTCTAGTCGTTCGAGTCGCGGCACCGGGGCTGACACAGCCGCCTCGCCAGCTAGGGACGCGCTTCATACATGGGTTGGTTTTCTCGCAACGATTCGGGCGCTGCCCGCAAGCAGTCCGACAAGCCACGTCCGTCGGTCTCCAGTGAAGCGCAAGCTGCCGAACTGCGGGCCCGCGCCCGTCGCCGGCTGGCCGGCGCGATAGCGCTGGTCCTGGCGGCCATCGTGGTGCTGCCGATGGTGCTCGATTCCGAGCCCGTCCCGGTCGCCGACGACGTCGCGATCAACATGCCGCAGCGCGACACGCCGTATCAGCCGCCGCTATCGGCGCCGCAGGCGGCCGTTCCCGATCCCGTCCCCGATTCGACGGTGCAACAGGGCCAGGCCGATCCGACCGTGCCGCCCACGCTGGGCAGCCTGCCGGGTGCGCCGGCCGGCCCGGCCAATGGCCAGCCGACCACGCCGCCCGCCGCGGCGGTGCCGCCGTCGGCCCAGCCGTCGCCACCGGCTGCCCCCGAGACCGCCAAGCCGGCGCCGCCGGCCAAACCCGACAACAACCGTTCCGACGACGGCAGCCGCGCGATCGCGATGCTCGAAGGCCGCAATCCGGGCACCAAGCCGACGCCGCCGACCAGCAAGCCGCCCGCCGGCGGCGGCTACGTGCTGCAGATCGCCGCGTATACCGCGCAGGCCGACGCGCAAGGCCGCCGCGACAAGCTGCACCAGGCCGGCGTCACCAATGCCTTCGTCGAGCCGGTCTCGGCCAGCGGCAAGCAGCAATTCCGGCTGCGGGTGGGGCCGTTCCCGTCGCGTGAGGCCGCCCAGGCCGCCCAGGCCCGCCTGCGCACGCTGGGCTACGACAACGGTTTCATTGCCGCACAGTGACCGGTTTCGACTTCGTCGTGCTGGCGATCCTGGCCGTCTCGGCGGTGCTGGGGCTGGTACGGGGGCTGCTGAAGGAAGTGCTCTCCCTGATCGCCTACGGGCTGGCCTTTGTCGCCGCGATCTGGTGGGGGCCTACCGTCTTTATCTGGTTGACCCCATATATCGATACGACGCTGCTGCGCATGGGGGTGTCCTATGCGGCGGTCTTCATCATCGTGCTGCTGTGCGTGGGCCTGCTGAACATGACGCTGGGCGCCTTGCTGCGCAGCACCGGGCTGACGCCCGCCGACCATGGCCTGGGCGCGCTGTTCGGGCTGGCGCGCGGCGTGCTGATGGTGGTCGTGCTGGTCGCGCTGGCGGGCTACACGCCCTTGCCGAAGGAACCCTGGTGGCGCGACGCGATGTTTTCGGACACCGCCGAGCAGGCGGTGCGGCAGGTCAGGCAGTGGCTGCCGCCGTCGCTGGCGGCCTGGCTGCCCTACGAGCAGAGCGGCGCCGACTCGAATCAGGCAGAACCCAATAACACCGTACCGGCCCGCGGCGATGGCGCCGCGCCGGGCCGGTAGCAGTACACAGTCATTACGGACAGGAAATCACCATGTGTGGAATCGTAGGGGTTGTCGGGCGCGGTCCGGTCAACCAGTTGATTTATGACAGCCTGCTGCTGCTGCAGCATCGCGGCCAGGACGCCGCCGGCATCGCGACGTCGCAGGGCAGTGCGTTCAACATGTACAAGGCCCACGGCCTGGTGCGTGACGTGTTCCGCACCCGCAACATGCGCTCCTTGCCCGGCACCAGCGGCATCGGCCAGGTGCGCTACCCGACCGCCGGCTCCAGCGAAAGCGTCGAAGAGGCCCAGCCCTTCTACGTCAACGCGCCGTTCGGCATCACCTTCGCGCACAACGGCAACCTGACCAACTGGCGTGAACTGCGCGAGTCGCTGTTCCGCATCGACCAGCGCCACATCAACACCAATTCCGACTCCGAAGTGCTGCTGAACGTGCTGGCGCACGAGCTGCAGCGCGCCGCCAACGGCGTGTCGCTCGACGAGGACGCGATCTTTCGCGCCGTCGCCGCGGTGCACAAGCGGGTGCGCGGCGCCTACGCGGTGGTGGCGCAGATCGCCGGCTATGGCCTGCTGGCCTTCCGTGATCCGCACGGCATCCGTCCGCTGTGCCTGGGCCGCCAGGAGAACGACAGCGGCGTCGAGTGGATGGCGGCGTCGGAATCGGTCGCGCTCGAGGGCAGCGGCTTTGCGTTCGTGCGCGACGTGCAGCCGGGCGAGGCCGTCTTCATCGACATCGACGGCAAGCTGTCGCAGCGCCAGTGCGCCGACAATCCCCAGTTGGTGCCCTGCATCTTCGAATACGTCTACTTCGCCCGCCCCGACTCGCTGATGGACGGCGTCTCGGTCTATGGTTCGCGGCTGCGCATGGGCGAATACCTGGCCGACAAGCTGGCGCGCAACCTGCGCCTGGGCGACATCGACGTGGTCATGCCGATCCCCGACTCGTCGCGGCCGGCCGCGATGCAGCTGGCGGCGCGCCTGAACCTCAACTATCGCGAAGGCCTGATCAAGAACCGCTACGTCGGCCGCACCTTCATCATGCCGGGCCAGGCGGTGCGCAAGAAGTCGGTGCGCCAGAAGCTCAACACCATCGGCATGGAGTTCAAGGGCAAGAACGTGCTGTTGGTCGACGATTCGATCGTGCGCGGCACCACCAGCCGCGAGATCGTCGAGATGGCCCGTGCCGCCGGCGCCAACAAGGTCTACATGGCCTCGGCCGCGCCGCCGGTGCGTTTCCCGAACGTCTACGGCATCGACATGCCGACCCAGCAGGAGCTGATCGCCCACGGCCGCCAGGAAGACGAGATCGCCCGCATCATCGGTGCCGATGCGCTGATCTACCAGGACATCGCCAGCATGCAGCAGGCCGTGACCGACCTGAACCCGGCACTGACGCGTTTCGAGGCTTCGTGTTTCACCGGCGAGTACATCACCGGCGACATCACGGCCGAATACCTGGCCCGGCTCGGACAGACCCGCCAGGCCGACCACAACGAAGCCGGCGGACTGCAGTTCAACATGGGCTACGCCGCCAACGAAGGCTGATGCTCTGACAGGCCCGCCCGGACCCTGCTCCGGCGGGCTTGCCAGCGTGTGTATCGCGCCCGGGCCGCCACGGCCCGCGGCGACGCCTCAGGGCCGGCGCAGCGTCGCCCAGCCCTGCAAGCCGGCCAGCAGCCCGAACAGCATCAGGCTCCAGATCGCATATTCGATCCCCAGCACGTGGACCACCGCGTCCATGCAGCTGGCGAAGATGCCGAACAGCCACGGCACGCCGGCATCCAGGCCGCTGCCGGTCATGAAGCGGTCGGCGAAGGTCTGGTCGCACGAGAACATATTGGCGGCGACGCTGTACTGGTACCAGGCCGCCAGCATGCCGGCCAGCGCCAGCGCCGCGCCAAGCCCTGCGGTGACGCGGCGCACCAGCGGGCCGGCCAGCCAGCCGGCCAGGCACAGCACGCCGATGACCAGGTAGATCAGGCGCTGCATCACGCACCAGGCGCACGGCGGCATGTCGAACAGGTATTGCGAGGTCAGCGCAATGCCGAGCGCGGCGAAGCAGAGCAGGGCGCACAGGCCCAGCAGCGAGCGGGAGGTAATGGTCATGGTGAGAAGTCGATGGCAAAGGATGCCGGGGCGGCGCGGCTCAGATCTGCTGCGTCCCAGGCGTGAGCCCTGCTCGGACGAACAATTGCAGCAATAGTTCAGACGCGCCGTCCCAGACGATCTGCACGCCGACGCACAGCAGGATGAAGGCCGACAGGCGCATGAACACGGCGGTGCCGTTTTCGCCGAGCCGATACAGGAAACGCGCCGCGAAGCGCAGGCAGAAGAACAGCGCCAGCGACACCAGCAGCAGCGCCGGCAGCGAGCCGGCCAGCCGGATCATGCTGGTGGTGTGGGTATCGTCGCGCAGCGAGGCGCCGACCGTGATGGCGGCCGAGATCGAACCGGGTCCGCAGCTGATCGGAAACGTCAGCGGGTAGAAGGCGCGCGCCTTGGCCGTCTCGGCGGTGAAGGACTCGGCCAGCTGCGCGGCGCGCTCGGTGCCGCCGTCGCTGGAATTGACCAGCCGCCAGGCGCTGGCCACCACCAGCAAGCCGCCGCCGACCCGTACGATCGCCAGCGAAATGCCGAAGAAGGCCAGCACGATGTTGCCGAAGATCATCGCGCCGGTCAGCATCAGCAGCACGTTGACGGCGATACGTTTGGCCAGCAGCGCGCGCGTGGCATTCGAGGCGCCCTCGGTCAACGACAGGAAGATCGGCGCGACCGCCGGCGGATTCAGGATCGGGAACAGCGTCGCCAGCGCGAACAGCAGGCTGCTCAGGAATACCAGGCCATAGCTCTCAAGCAGCACGCTGGGCTCCGGCGCTGGCCGACAGCGTCTCGAGCACCTCGCGCTCGAAGCGCAGCAGGCTGCGCGGGCGCTCGAGCGCCGCGCCGTCGATGACGAATACGTCTTCGATCCGGTCGCCCAGCGTCATGACCTTTGCGGTTTGCAGGTTGATGCCGTGCGCGGTGAACAGCTGCGCCAGCGCATGCAGCAGACCGGGGCGGTCGGTCGCGACCAGCGACAGCCGCCAGGACTTGCTGCGCTCGTCGGGCTGCAGCTCGACGTGCGGGCGCACCGGAAACAGCCGCGACAGCCGCGACTGGCGCGAACCGCCGTAGCGCTGCGTGGCGACGTCCAGCCGCGCGGCGGCCTGCGGATCGGCCAGCTTGCCGGCCAGCTCGTGCTCGACCAGCACGCTCTGCGCGCGCAGGTCGCCGGCATGATCGGGCGCCAGCACGATGAAGCTGTCCAGCGCCAGGCCGTGGCGGGTGGTGTGGATGCGGGCATCCTGGATGCTCATGTTGCGCGAGCCGAAATAGCCGCAGATCGCCGCGAACAGTTCGGGCACGTCGCGCGTGTAGACCATCACCTGCAGGCCTTCGCCGTGCTCGGTCGGCCTGACCTTGACGACCGGTCCGGCCGGATTGACGCGGTGGTACAGATGGCGGGTGTGCCAGGCGATCTCGGCGGCGTCGTGGCGCAGGAAATACGCCACGTCCAGCTGGTTCCAGAAGGCATCGCGGGCGTCGTCGCGCAGGCCGGCCAGCCGGGTCAGCCGCGCCGCTTCCTCGCGGCGCTGGGCCAGCACGGTATTGGCGTCGCCCGGGCGCGAGCCGCCCAGCACCGCCAGCGTCAGCCGGTATAGATCCTCGAGCAACTTGCCTTTCCAGGCGTTCCAGACCTTCGGACTGGTGCCGCGGATGTCGGCCACGGTCAGCAGGTACAGCGCCGTCAGGTGACGCTCGTCGCCGACCGCCTGGGCGAACTGGCGGATCACCTCGGGATCGGACAGGTCGCGCTTTTGCGCCACCATCGACATCAGCAGGTGCTGGCGCACCAGGAACTCGGCCAGCTCGGCGTCGGCCGGATCCAGCCCGTGATCGTGGGCGAAGCGCCGCACGTCGCGCGCGCCCAGTTCGGAGTGGTCGCCACCGCGGCCCTTGGCGATGTCGTGGAACAGCGCCGCCACGTACAGCACCCAGTGCCGGTCCAGGCTGGCGATCAGTTGCGTGGCCAGCGGGTATTCCTGCGCGTGCTCGGGCATCGTGAAGCGGCGCAGGTTGCGGATCACCGTCAGCGTGTGCTGGTCGACGGTATAGACGTGGAACAGGTCGTGCTGCATCTGGCCGACGATGTGGCGAAACACCGGCAGGTAGCGCGGCAGGATGTTCAGCATCGTCATGCGGCGCAGCTCGTGCACGATGCCGCGCGGCTGCTGCAGGATCTGCAGGAACAGCTTGCGATTGACCGGATTGCGGCGGAACTGGCCGTCGATGCGGTGGCGCGCGTGCCAGATCGCGCGCAGCGTGCGCGCCGACATGCCGGTCAGGTCGGCATGTTGCTGCATCACCAGGAAGGCGCGCAGGATCAGCGTCGGCTTGCGCTCGAAGGCGTCATCGAGCTGGATGTCGAGCCGGCCGTGCAGCTTGCGGAAGTCTTCGTCGATGTCCTGCGCGCCGGTCTCGCACTGCGGAAACAGCCGCTCTTCGATGTTCTGCAGCAGGATGGTATTGAGCTGCGTCACCAGCCGCGCGGCCCAGTAATAACGCTGCATCAGCATTTCACTGGCGCGCCGGGTACCGCTGGCCTGGATGCCGTAGATGCCGGCCAGCGCTGGCTGCAGATCGAACAGCACACGATCCTCGCGGCGGCCCGACAGCAGGTGCAGCTCGATGCGCAGCCGTTTGAAGGCCTGTTCGGCGCGGCGCAGCTCGCGCGCCTCGGCGGCCGTCAGCAGGCCGTTGCGCGCGATCGCGCGCCACGAATCACCAAACCCCGCTGCGCGCGACATCCACAGGATCACCTGCAGGTCGCGCAGGCCGCCCGGCGACTCCTTGCAGTTCGGTTCGAGCGAGTAGGGCGTGTCGTGATAGCGCACGTGGCGCTGCTGCATCTCGACCCGCTTGTCGCGAAAGAAGCGCGCCGGGTCCAGGCGCCGGTCCATCGCGGTCTCGAACTGGCGCATCAGCGCGCGGCTGCCGCTCAGGAAACGCGATTCGAGCAGCGAGGTCTCGACGGTGATGTCGGCGTCGGCCTCGCCCTCGCACTGTTCGATGGTGCGCACGCTGTGGCCCGGCTCCAGGCCGAGATCCCACAGCGCGGCGACCAGTTGCTCGAGCGCCTCTTCCTCGGCGCGGCTGGGCTCGTGCGGCAGCAACAGCAGCAGGTCGACGTCCGAAGCCGGATAGAGCTCGCCGCGGCCATAACCGCCGACCGCCGCCAGCACCGCGCCGGCCGGCAGCGGGTGCAGCTTGACGAGCTCGCGCAGCGCCTGGTCGGTGACGCGGCGCAGTTCGGCCAGCAGCACGTCGGGGCGCAGGTGTTCGCGGAATTGTTCGACCGCCGCGGCGCGACGGCTCTGCAGGCGTTGTCGCAGGTCGGGCAGCGTGGTCGGCGTCATGCTTGTCGTGGCCCCGCGGGTCAGGCCGCCAGGATCTGCGGCATGGCCGGCATGCCGGGCGAGATCGTCAGCACTTCGTAGCCGGTCTCGGTGACCAGCACCGTGTGTTCCCACTGGGCCGACAGGCTGCGGTCGCGCGTGACGACGGTCCAGCCGTCGGACAGCTGGCGGATCTCGCGGCGGCCGGCGTTGATCATCGGCTCGACCGTGAAGATCATGCCCGGCACCAGCTTGACGCCGGTGCCGGGCTTGCCATAGTGCAACACCTGCGGATCCTGGTGGAAGCGCCGGCCGATGCCGTGGCCGCAGAACTCGCGCACCACCGAATAACCGTTCTTTTCGGCATGCTTCTGGATCGCCGCGCCGACGTCGCCCAGCGTGTTGCCGGGCCGCACCTTGTCGATGCCGATCCACATGCATTCATAGGTCACGTCGGACAGCCGGCGCGCCAGGATGGTGGCCTCGCCGACGTGGTACATGCGGCTGGTGTCGCCGTACCAGCCATCCTTGATGATGGTGACGTCGATGTTCAGCGCGTCGCCCGACTTGAGCACCTTGTCGCCGGGGATGCCGTGGCAGACCTGGTGGTTGATCGAGGTACAGATCGCACCGGTGAATGGCGGATAGCCCGGCGGCGCGTAGCCGATGGTCGCCGATTTGACGTTCAGCGTGTCGGTCATGTACTCCAGGCACAGGCGATCCAGCTCCCCTGTCGTGACGCCGGGTTTGACGTACGGCGTGATGAAATCGAGGATCTGAGCGGCGGCCTGGCAGGCCGCGCGCATTTTGGCCAGATCGGCCGGATCGGTGACTAGAGACATGTGACTTGAGAGCTTGCTCGGAAAAATAGTAGAATTATAGGCTTACCCGAAATTTCAAGGGCTTTTGCCGGGTAGATGTATCAGTGTAAAGCCCAAATCGCGTGTCGCGCCGCCAGGGTGCCACGAGCCGTCCTTACTCTGTCATGACGACAGGCGATGGCCGTGGTGCAGGCGCGATACCAGTCCCAACCCTCGGAGAAATCTCATGTCCGTCAGCATGCGCGAAATGCTCGAAGCCGGTGTCCACTTCGGCCACCAGACCCGTTACTGGAACCCGAAGATGGCCCCGTACATCTTCGGTCATCGCAACAAGATCCACATCATCAACCTGGAACACACGGTCGCCAAGTTCCAGGAAGCCTCCAAGTTCGTGCGCCAGATCGCTGCCAAGGGCGGCACCGTGCTGTTCGTCGGCACCAAGCGCGCCGCCCGTGAACTGGTCGCCGCCGAAGCCGCGCGCGCCGGCATGCCTTTCGTCGACAGCCGCTGGCTGGGCGGCATGCTGACCAACTTCAAGACCGTCAAGAGCTCGATCAAGCGCCTGAAGGAAATGGAAGTCATGGCAGCCGACGGCGGCCTCGAGCGCCTGAGCAAGAAGGAAGCGCTGCTGTACTCGCGCGAACTGGACAAGCTGAACAAGTCGATCGGCGGCATCAAGGACCTGAACGGTCTGCCCGACGCGCTGTTCATCATCGACGTCGGCTACCACAAGATCGCCGTCGCCGAAGCCAAGTCGCTGGGTCTGCCGGTCGTGGCCGTGGTCGACACCAACCACTCGCCCGACGGTATCGACTACGTCATCCCCGGCAACGATGACTCGGCCAAGGCCATCGCGCTGTACGCCAAGGCCATCGCCGACGCCGTCATCGAAGGCCGCGAGCAGCGCCTGCATGGCCTGGTCGAAGACGTCGCCGAAGGCGAAGAAGAGTTCGTCGAAGTCCAGGACGACCAGGCACAGGCCTGATCTCGATACCCCGACCGGCCGGCCCGGCCTCGTGCCCAGGGCCGGCCGTTTCGCATTCGATTTAACCAATCTGCCGCATGGCCCGTGCACACTGCCGGGCCCCGTCTTAAATATCTGGAGCGAACATGGCTGAAATTACCGCCGCGATGGTCAAGGAACTGCGCGAAAAAACCGATGCACCCATGATGGAGTGCAAGAAGGCGTTGACCGAAGCTGAAGGCGATCTGGCGCGTGCCGAAGAGCTGCTGCGCGTCAAGCTGGGCAACAAGGCCAGCAAGGCCGCCGCCCGCGTGACCGCCGAGGGCCTGATCGGCCTGTTCATTTCGGCCGACGCCAAGCAGGGCGCCGTGATCGAAGTCAACTGCGAAACCGACTTCGTGGCCAAGAACGACGATTTCGTCGCGTTCGTGAACAAGCTGGCCGAGCTGGTCGCCACGCAGAACCCGGCCGACGTGGCCGCGCTGTCGGCGCTGCCGCTGGGCGAGGGCACCGTCGAGACCACCCGTACCGCGCTGGTCGGCAAGATCGGTGAAAACATCTCGGTGCGCCGCTTCGAGCGCATCGTCACCGAGCACAAGCTGGCCAGCTATGTGCACGGCGCCAAGATCGGCGTGCTGGTCGAGTTCAACGGCAGCGACGAGCTGGGCAAGGACCTGGCCATGCACATCGCCGCGACCAAGCCCAAGGCGCTCGACGCGTCGGGCGTGTCCGAGGCCGACATCGCCACCGAGCGTTCGGTCGCCGAACAGAAGGCCGCCGAGTCGGGCAAGCCGGCCGAGATCGTCGCCAAGATGGTCGAGGGTTCGGTGCAGAAGTTCCTGAAGGAAGTCACGCTGCTGTCGCAGCCCTTCGTCAAGAACGACAAGCAGACCGTCGAACAGCTGCTCAAGGAAAAGGGCGCCACGCTGGCCCAGTTCAAGCTGTACGTGGTCGGTGAAGGCATCGAGAAGAAGACCACCGACTTCGCCGCCGAAGTCGCCGCTGCCGCCGCCGGCCGCGCGTAAGGCCGTCGTCGCGGCTGGCCGGTCGGCCAGCCGTCTGCGTCCGCGCAGCTGATCGGTCTGGTCGGCCCGCGCGGACGATGGCCGGGTCATCCCCAGGGTGGCCCGGCCCTGTCTTTCTGGTTCAGCCGGGCCTGGCCCGGTTCGCCGTCTTGCCGCAGCGGCGCGGCGCCCGGATCCGCGGGCGCGGCACGCGGACGCCAACGGCCGGATAGCCGGCCGATTCGGCGGCAAGGCCGGCTTGTCTTACACTTGCGTCGGAACGTTCTTCGGGATATCAACCTATGAGCAGCAGATCGTATAAACGGGTTCTCCTCAAGCTTTCCGGCGAAGCGCTGATGGGCGAGGATGCTTTTGGCATCAATCGCGCCACCATCGTGCGCATGACCGAAGAAATCGCCGAGGTCGCCGCGCTGGGCATCGAGCTGGCCATCGTCATCGGCGGCGGCAACATCTTCCGCGGCGTGGCCCCGGGTGCCGCCGGCATGGATCGCGCCACCGCCGACTACATGGGCATGATGGCGACCATCATGAACGCGCTGGCGCTGCAGGACGCCCTCAAGCACCGCGGCATCGAAACGCGCGTGCAGTCGGCGCTGAACATCGACCAGGTCGTCGAGCCTTACATCCGGCCCAAGGCCCTGCGTTATCTCGAAGAAGGCAAGGTCGTCATCTTCGCCGCGGGCACCGGCAATCCTTTCTTCACCACCGATACGGCAGCGGCGCTGCGCGGCGCCGAGATTGGCGCCGAAGTCGTGATCAAGGCCACCAAGGTCGACGGCATCTACACCGCCGATCCCAACAAGGATCCCGACGCCACGCGTTACGCACGGATCAGCTTCGACGAAGCGATCGTGCGCCGCCTCGAGGTCATGGACGCCACCGCCTTTGCGCTGTGCCGCGACCAGAAGCTGCCCATCAAGGTGTTTTCGATCAACAAACCAGGTGCCCTCAAGCGCGTCGTCTCCGGCGCCGACGAAGGCACCCTGGTGCACGTCTGAAGGAGTATCCATGAGTGTTTCCGATATCAAGCGGTCCGCCGAGACGCGGATGCAAAAATCCATCGACACCTTCAAGATCGCGCTGGCCAAGGTTCGCACGGGCCGCGCCCATGGCGGCATCCTTGACCACGTGCACGTCGACTACTACGGCTCGCCGGTGCCGATCGGCCAGGTCGCCAACGTCACCGTGATCGACGCCCGCACGCTGAACGTGCAGCCCTACGAAAAGAGCATGGTCTCGGCCGTCGAGAAGGCGATCCGTGAATCCGACCTGGGCCTGAACCCGCAGGCCATGGGCGAGAGCATGCGCGTGCCGATGCCGGCGCTGACCGAAGAGCGCCGCCGCGACCTGATCAAGGTCGTCAAGAGCGAAGGCGAGGACGCCAAGATCGCCGTGCGCAACCTGCGCCGCGAGGCCAACGAGTCGCTCAAGAAGCTGGTCAAGGACAAGGAAATCTCCGAGGACGACGACCGCCGCGGCCAGGACGAAGTGCAGAAGCTGACCGACAAGCAGATCGCCGAGATCGACAAGCTGATCGTGCAGAAAGAAGCCGAGATCATGACCGTCTGAAGCCGCGGCGCCGCCCGGCTCGAACCATGACCCCGAGTTCCACACTGTCCGTACCCGATTCCCGCGCCACGCCGCGTCACGTCGCCATCATCATGGACGGCAACGGCCGCTGGGCCACCCGCCGCCATCTGCCCCGCACGGCCGGCCACGCCAAGGGCGTGCAGGCGGTGCGGCGCGTGGTCGAGGCCTGTGGCCGGGCCGGGGTCGAATACCTGACGCTGTTCGCGTTCAGTTCCGAAAACTGGCGCCGGCCGGTCGACGAGGTCTCGCTGCTGATGCGCCTGTTCGTGCAGGCGCTCGAGCGCGAGGTCGACAAGCTGCAGGAGCAGGGCGTGCGGCTGCACGTGGTCGGCGACCTGAGCGCCTTCGAGCCGCGGCTGCAGGACCTGATCCAGCAGGCCCAGGCCCGCACCGCCGGCAACGACCGGCTGCACCTGTGCGTGGCCGCCAACTACGGCGGCCGCTGGGACATCCTGCAGGCCACCCGGGCGATGCTGGCGGCCCGCCCCGAACTGGCCGCCCAGCCCGACCAGATCGACGAAGGCGCGCTGACGCCGCATCTGTCGATGGCCTGGGCGCCCGAGCCCGATCTGTTCATCCGCACCGGCGGCGAGCAGCGCATCTCCAATTTCCTGATCTGGCAGCTCGCCTATACCGAGCTGTATTTCACCGACCGTTATTGGCCGGACTTCGGCGCCGAAGAGATCCAGGCCGCCTTCGACTGGTACCAGGGCCGCGAACGCCGCTTCGGCCGTACCAGCGCGCAATTGGCGGCCGGCGCATAATCCGGGGCAAGGAGGGCTATCCATGCTCGGTACGCGAATACTCACCGCCATCGTCCTGCTGCTGGTCGTCGGCGCCGCCCTGTGGGTCGATACCCCGTGGCCTTTCCTGTTGCTGCTGAGCGTGGCCACTGGCTGCGCGCTGTGGGAATGGCTGCGCCTGACCGCGCCGCAAAGCCGCACCAGTGTCGGCGCCGCCATCGCGATGGGTCTGCTGACGCTGGCGCTGGCGTGGATCTGGCTGGGCCCGCACAGTTCCTTCCATACCAAGCTGCTGGTCTATGGCATCGCGCTGCGCGGCGTGGTGCCGATCGCGGTGCTGGGCTGGCTGCTGACGGTGCCCTTCGTGGTGCGCGGCCGCGCCGATGCGCCGCCGCACAGCGCCGCGTGGTCCATTTTTGCGGTGTTCGCGCTACTGGCCGCGTGGATCGCGCTGGCCACGCTGTTCCTGGCCAACGGCGCGGTGTTCGTGCTGACGCTGATGGCGCTGGTCTGGGTGGCCGACATCGGCGCCTACTTCACCGGCCGCACGCTGGGCCGGCACAAGCTCGCGCCCCGGGTCAGCCCGGGCAAGACCTGGGAAGGCGCCATCGGCGGCGCGGTGCTGGTGCTGGCCTACATGGCGCTGTCGGCGCAGTGGGCCGGCTCGTTCGCCCACGTGCTGGTGCTGCAGTGGGGTTGGGCCGGCGCGCTGGGCTGGTCGCTGGTGCTGGCGGCCTTCTCGGTGATCGGCGACCTGTTCGAGTCGCTGCTCAAGCGCCGTGCCGGCATCAAGGACTCCAGCAATCTGCTGCCGGGCCACGGCGGCGTGTTCGACCGCATCGACGCCTTGCTGCCGGTCGCGCCGATCGCGCTGCTGCTGACCGGAGCCGTATTTTGAGTCTGCCTCGCCGTGTCTGCATCCTGGGATCGACCGGGTCGATCGGCCAGAGCACGCTGGATGTGATCGCGCGCCATCCCGAGCGCATGCAGGTCCACGCGTTGTCGGCGCATAGCCGCATGGAGCAGTTGGCGGCGCAGGCACACACCAGCCGCGCTAGCGTGGTGGTGGTGCCCGACGAGGCCTCGCGCCAGCGCTTCGTGGCAGCCTGGCCGGGCACGGCCGCGTTACCCGAGATCCGGGTCGGCGCGCAGGCGCTGGCCGATACCGCGGCCGAGCCGGCCAGCGACACGGTCATGGCCGCCATCGTCGGCGCCGCCGGCCTGCCCAGCGCGCTGGCGGCCGCGCGTGCCGGCAAGCGCGTGCTGCTGGCCAACAAAGAGGCGCTGGTGGCCGCCGGCGCGGTGTTCATGCGCGCGGTCCACGAACATGGCGCCGAACTGCTGCCGATCGACAGCGAACACAATGCGATCTTCCAGTGCCTGCCGGCGGTCACGCATGCTGGCGCCGTGCAGGCGCCGGCACGCGGCGTCAGCCGGCTGATCCTGACCGCCTCGGGCGGGCCGTTCAGGCAGCGCAGCTGGGACGAGCTGCACACCATCACCCCCGACCAGGCCTGCAAGCATCCGAACTGGAGCATGGGCCGCAAGATCTCGGTCGATTCGGCCACCATGGTCAACAAGGGGCTCGAGGTCATCGAGGCCCACTGGCTGTTCGCGATGCCGCCCGAGCGCATCGAGGTGCTGATCCACCCGCAGAGCGTGGTCCATTCGATGGTGCAGTACGACGACGGGTCGGTGCTGGCACAGCTGGGCCTGCCCGATATGCGCACGCCGATCGCCTTCGGCCTGGGTTTTCCGGAACGTTTGGCCAGCGGCGTCGGTCCATTGGATCTGGCGCAGTGCGGCCGGCTCGATTTCGAGACACCCGATCCGGCCCGGTTTCCGTGCCTGGCGCTGGCCTTCGCCGCGCTGGCGGCCGGGCAGGGCGCCTGTATCGCGCTGAACGCGGCCAACGAAGTGGCGGTCGCCGAGTTCCTGGCTGGCCGCATGCCGTATACGGCGATCAGCAGCCTGATCGAGCAGGCGCTCGCATGGCAGGCGGGTCGGGCTTCTGATACGCTCGACAGCCTCGCGGCGGTGCTCGATCTGGATCAGGCGGTCCGCGCCTGGGCGCTGCAGCGCGCCGCCTTGCAGGCGACCGCGTGAGGCCGTGCGGCCGCAGGTTGTTTTCCCCCCGGTGCGCGCCCGCGCGTGCCGGCCTCTGAAAGCTTGGGTTAGGGTTCGATGCTGTTTACGCTAGTCGCCTTCGCTGTCGCGCTGGGCATATTGATCACCTTCCACGAGCTCGGCCATTACTGGGTCGCGCGTGCCTGCGGGGTCAAGGTACTGCGCTTTTCGATCGGTTTCGGCCGCGTGCTGCTGCGCCGCCAGGATCGTCATGGCACCGAGTGGGCGCTGTCGGCGATCCCGCTGGGCGGCTACGTCAAGATGCAGGACGATCCCGAGCCCGGCGCCACGCCGGCGCAGGTGGCGCAGTCGTTCAACCGCCAGCCGGTCGGCAAGCGCATCGCCATCGTCGCCGCCGGGCCGATCTTCAACCTGGCGCTGGCCGCCTTGCTGTACGCCGCGCTGAACATGGCCGGCTCGCAGGAGCCGCGTGCGCTGGTGCGCGCCCCGGCGGCCGAGACGCCGGCCGCGCAGGCGGGCTTCCAGGCCGGTGACGAAATCCTCGCGGTCGACCAGCGCGCGGTGCGCTCATGGACCGACACCCGCTGGCGCCTGCTTGACGTGCTGGCGACCGGCGGCAACGCCTCGGTGTCGGTGCGCACGGCGCAGGGCGCCGAGGTGGCGCGCCAGCTCACGGTGCCGCCCGGCGGCCTCGACCCTGCGATCGAGGACCCGCTGGCCGAGGCCGGCCTGCGGCTGGCCACCGGCCCGGCCGTGGTG